>CAYRAR010000078.1:0-8694 GCA_964422255.1 uncultured Thermodesulfobacteriota bacterium
GAACCTCCCTTCGCAGGCCCCTTTCTCGATGAGCTCCGCGTAGCATGCGAGGGTTGCCCCGGTGGAGATGGTATCGAGCCCCAGCCTGTTGCAGAGCCCGGAGGCGAGGATCACGGTCTCCGGGTCAAATATCTCCAGGTCGACCCCCAGGGCCCAGAGCGACTCGTATTCGGGCCCTTCCACTTCGGCCCCCTTCACCTGGGTGACCCTCCCGCAGGCCAGGGGACAGCCGGAGCAGGCCCTCCTCCTCTGTGGAAAGGTCCGCCGCAGTTCCTCCCCTGAGAGCCTGAAGGCCAAGGGGGAGCCTGCCCTCTGGAAGTTTCTCACCGGCAAGATCCCGGCCCTGTTCATCACGTTCATCAAGACCGGGGTCCCGAACACCCTGAGCCCCTGGGAGGTAATGGGATGGGCCTCAAGCCACTTCCTCATCTCGTAGACGATGAATTCGAGCTGCTGGGGACGGGCTACAAGGGCTCCTTCCCTCTCCTCCTTGACCACCACTGCCTTAAGGCCCTTTGCGCCCATCACCGCCCCTATTCCTCCCCGGCCCAGAAACCTCCCGTCGTTCTCACAGCAGGCAAACCTCACCTTCCTCTCTCCCGCCGGTCCTGTGAGGACGGCGCTTATCCCCTTCCCCTCCCTCTCCCTGAGGACCTCCTTTGCGGAAGGGATCTCCTTGCCCCAGAGGGAGGCTGCCTCCTTCAGGGATGCCCCTTCTCCATCCACCACTAAGTAGACGGGCTCGGAGGCCTTACCCACGATCACCAGCAGATCCCACCCTGAGCGCTTGAGCAACAGACCGAATCTCCCCCCGCATGAGGAGCTGACCACCGTCCCGGTAAGGGGGGATTTGGAAGTGACGTAATACCGCCCTCCCATGGGGACCGGGGTGGCGGCGAAGGGGCCCGGGGCAAAGATGAGGGGCGGGCTTCCATCCAGGGGGTCCTCTCGAGGGGAAGATAGGTCATAGAGGAGACGGACCCCTATGCCCCTCCCGCCAAGGTACTTTTCGAGGAGGGAGGAGGGAAGCTCCCGGGGCTCAACTCTCCCCCTTCCGAGGTCGACCCAGAGCCCTCTTCCCCACCATCCCCCCTTCATCTCCTCTCCTTATATTTCTGCATGCACTTGCGGGAGCAAAAATAAAGGGTCCTTCCCCCCACCTTAGCCCTCAAGGCCGTCTTCTTTGGGATGTAGGTGCCGCAGGAGGGGTCTCTCACCAGCTCCTCCGGCTCCTTGGAGACTATCTTCCCCTTGAGGAGGCGGTAGAAGAGATAGACGAGGAGGGCAAGGAGGAGGTATCTCATCCTTTCTCCCAGCTTCGGCGGAGCTCCCTTATGATCTCGAGGGCCCTTTCCTCGTCCTCTTCGGCCACGAGGATCGCCCCCCATCCCTTCTGCAGCACGAAGATCCCATTATAGGCCGTGTCCTCGTAGGATCGGACCAGATGCCGGATGCCCTCCTTGGAGAGGGCGTCTGCTATCAGATCGGCCTCGAACTTGTTCTCCACCACCGTCACCTTCTTCATCTCGACTATGATCGCCCTTTTAAGTGCCTTTTGCAACTCCCTGGCCTTTTGGACTATTATCTTTCAAAAATCCAGGAGGTGGAGGGTGAAGGCGTATGTCATCACCGTGGGGGACGAGCTCCTGGAAGGGGCTACCTTGAACACCAACGCCAGTTTTCTCGGCCAGGTGCTGAGCTCCCACGGGGTTCGGGTGGTGAGAATGACGAGCGTGGGAGACAGGAGGGAGGAGATAGTGGAGGTGCTCAGGGAGGCGATGGGGATGGCCGATATCGTCCTGGTAACAGGGGGTCTTGGTCCCACCCCCGATGACCTCACCAGGGAGGCCGCCGCCTTGGCCTTCGGTCGGAGGCTCGTGCTGAACGAGGAGTACAGGGAGAGCCTGAAGGAGAAGTTCAGGGAATGGGGTCTCGATTTCACCCGCGAGGAGGAACGACAGACCTTCCTGCCCGAAGGGGCGGTCCCCCTCCCCAACCCGATAGGGATCTGTGGCTTCAGGATGGAGGCGGAGGGGAAGGTCGCCTTCTTTTTCCCCGGCGTGCCCAGGGAGCTTCGGGAGATGGTGAAGGGGAGCCTCGTACCCTTCCTGCAGGAGCGGGCAGGAGAGGCCGTCCTCTCGAGGCTCTTCAAGGTCTTCGGACCCACCGAATCCGGGGTGAAGGAGCTCATCGAGGGCTTCGAAGGGAATTTCACCCTCGCCTTCCTCCCCTCCTTTCCCGAGATCCACCTGCGTCTCACCCTGCGGGGTAGGGACCGGGAGGAACTTTTCAGGAGGATGGATGGCCTTGAGGAGGAGCTCAGGGGGAGGCTCGGCCTGCACCTCTTCGGGACCGAGGACGATACCATGGAGAAAGTGGTGGGAGAACTCCTTCGGAAGAGGGGGGCGACCATCGCCACCGCCGAGTCCTGTACCGGAGGGCTTGTGGCCCACCGAATCACCGAGGTACCGGGGAGTTCCGATTACTTCGAGGGAGGGGTGGTGAGCTACAGCAACAGGGCGAAGGTGGAGCTACTGGGAGTCCCGGAGGAGGTCATCGAGCGTCACGGGCCGGTGAGCGAGGAGACCGCCCGCCTCATGGCCCAGGGGATAAGGGAGCGCCGGGGGACCACCTTCGGCCTCTCGACCACCGGGATCGCCGGCCCCACAGGGGGGACCCCAGAGACCCCTGTGGGGAGGGTATTTATTGCCCTGGCCACGAAGGACCATGTGGAGGTGAGGAGATACGATCTCTTCGGTGATCGCAGTCAGATCAAACTCCTCGCCTCTGAGATTGCCCTGGACCGGGTGAGGAGGTTCCTCCTGAGGAACCCCGATTTCAGACCATAGGCCTGTGTCGCGGTTTTGACTTTGTCCCCGCCCATCGATTAAGGTAGGGTTCATCAGGAATTGAGGGAGGGAAGATCATGGACTTTGAGCTTTCCACCATAGAGAGGGATCTGAAGGATGCGGCCAGGGAGTTTGCGGAGAAGGAGTTCCCGGAGAAGGCCTCAGAGTACGACGAGAGGGAGGAGTTCCCGCGGGAGCTCTGGAGGAAGGCCCATGAGCACGGTTTCATAGGGGTCTTCATACCGGAAAAATACGGTGGGGCTGGCCTGGGGCTCCTTCATCACGCCATCATCAACGAGGAGTTCTGGCGGGTGGACCCCGGATTGGGTCAGGCCATCCTGGCCACCACCTTTGGATCGGAAATGCTGATCCTTTTCGGCAACGAGGAGCAGAAGGAGAGATACCTTCCCCGTCTCGCACGGGGGGAGGCGATCTGCGGGTTCTGCATCACCGAACCGGATGCAGGGTCGGATGTGGCAGGGGCAAGGACCGTGGCGGTGAGGAAGGGGGACAGATATGTCCTTAACGGTTCCAAGATCTTCATCACCAACGGGACCATAGCCGACTTCGTCCTGGTCTTTGCCCTCACCAACCCCGACGGGCCGGTGCACGGGAGGCACAGCGTGCTGATAGTGGACACCTCCACCCCCGGCTTTGAGGCCGATAAGCTGAAGGGGAAGATGGGGATAAGGGCATCGGATACCGCGGAGATAAGCTTTCACGATGTGGAGGTGCCGGCGGAGAACCTGGTGGGGGTGGAGGGAGAGGGGTTCAAGCAGCTGATGAGCTTCTTCAACGTGACGAGGCCCTTCGTGGCAGCTCAGGGGGTGGGGGTGGCTCAGGGGGCGCTGGAGAAGATCATCTCCCATGTGAGGGAGAGGAGACAGTTCGGGAGACCCCTGGCCGAGTTCGAGTTCGTGCAGTTCAAGGTGGCGGAGCTGGCCACCAAGATCGAGGCGGCAAGGGGCCTTTATATGAGGTCCGCCCTTGCCGTGGATAAGGGAAGGCCCGATCCCCTCTTGAGCTCCATGGCCAAGTGGTATGCGGGAGAGGTGGGGGTGGAGGCGAGCGACTGGGCCGTACAGCTTCACGGCGGATACGGTTACATAAGGGAGTACGGGGTGGAGAAGCTCTATCGGGACGCCAAGATAGTGGAGATATACGAGGGAGCTAAGGAGATAGAGAAACTGATCATCGGCAGGAAACTACTCAAGCTCTGAACCCCTTGACGAAGGAGGGGAGGGTTACGTCCCGTTTGGTGCGCCTCCTCGGGCCGGCATCCCTCCTGTCGGTCGCCCATCTCTTCGGGGGAATTATCTCGGCCATCTTCTCCAGCTGCCCCAGCCTCTTCAACCTCTCGTATATCAGGTGCCAGGCGCAGGGCTTCTCCGGATCCACTTCACATCTCCCATTCTTCGATCCCCCGCACGGGCCGTTGAGCATCCCCTTAGCGCATCGGGCTATGGGACATATGCCGGCGGTGAGCTCCAGTACACAATCCCCACAGGCCCTGCACATCTCGCTCCAGGTTCCTTCCCCCACATAGGATCCGATGAAGGCGGTGTTCAGACCCGGAAGGACCGGTCTATCCTCCATCAGGGAGGCGAGGGTCTGGACCCCGGCGCCACAGGCGAGCGAGAGGATCACATCGAAGAACTTCCAGTCCTCTATATGGTTCTGGAGGAATTCGGGTTCGCACTGCCGCTCCACCACTTCGGCCTTCACATAGGGGCCCTCCCCATCGAGGAGGATCTTCGACTCGATCGCGGCGGCGAGCTCCCGCGCCGCCTTCTCCCCCCCTGCAAGGCAGACGGCAGTGCAGGTATTACACCCGAGCACGAGGATCTTCGAGTATCCCTTAAGCATCCTCAGGATCTCGTCCAGCGGCTTCTCGTTGGCGACGATCATCTCCTGAACCACCTCATCCACTTCTCAGAGGAGGAAAGCCTCCTGCACCTCTCACAGAGGACCCTTCCTCCCGTGAGCTCCTTCACCCTCTCGGCCTCCCTCTCGCTACATACCACCTCCCCGCACCGCTCACACCTCAGTACCCCCACAGAGAATACCTCCTCCCATCTCCCCCCAAGGAGCTCCTCCAAGCTTATCGCCCCCTCCGGACAGTTCCTCCAGCAGAGCCCACACCGGGCACATCGGGAGGGATTATGGTAGATGTGTACCTTCTCCCCCTTTACCTGGGCCTGGAGGGCGCCCGCGGGACAGTTCTCGACACAGGCCAGACAGCCCGTACAGAGATCCTCCTGGATGATCCCCATTGTTCACCTTAACGAACAAAGGTCAAAAAATAAGTTACCACATGGGTTGGATAACTGTCAAGAAAGGGGATTTGTTCATCATGAAGAACAATATATGGGCCAGGGGATCTCGATGGCCCCTTCGGGGCAGGCCGGGGCGCAGAACCCGCACTCCTCGCAGAACTCCTCTTCTATCCTGGCCTTTCCCCCTTCCAGGGTTATGGCCCGAGGGGGGCAGACCTCAAGGCACCTTCCGCAGCCCGTGCATTTATCCTCTGATATGTTGGGGATCACCTCAGATCTCCCTGGCCTTCCTGTAAGCCTCGTGGATGGCGTTATGAAGCCGCCGGGGGCGGCGGGCATCCCCTATGATGATGACCTGCTCAACCGCCTCCTGCCACTTCGATAGTTCTTCCCCTCGATCCCCCCTCAGGGCGGTGATGAGGAGGTCGGCCTCAAGGGCTTCTTCCCCATCCGGGGTGGCCACGACGAGTCGTCCCTCCTCGAAGCGCAAGGGGGTGGCAGAGGTGAGGATCCTTGCCCTTCCTTTAAGCAACTGAAGATATCTCCAGAGATAAAAGGGATTGACGTCCCTTCCGAGCCTCTTTCCCCTTTCGAGGAGTGTGACCTCCACCCCCTGGCGGATGAGGAAGAGGGCGATGGCCATCCCCACCCCTTCCCCCCCTACCGCGATGGCCCTTCTCCCCCTCACTTCCCCTGCCATCACCTCATGGGGGGTGAGGAAGGGGCCTTCGAACGGGGAGACGTAGCGGGCCCCGGTGGCCAGCACCACCATATCAAACCCCCGGTGGGCGAGGGATGAGTGGGTGGGTTCCTCTCCGGTGATCACTTCTACCCCCTTCCTCTCGCACTCCCCCCTCAGGTAATCGACGAGGCGCAAGAACTCCCTGTCCCCCTCCTCCACCTTCGAGGCGAGGAGGAGGCTTCCCCCCAGCTGGGTTTCCCTCTCGTAGAGGGTCACCTCGTGGCCCCTTGAAGCGGCCACCGCGGCGAACTCCATCCCCGCCGGCCCCCCTCCCAGTACGGCGATCTTCTTTCTCCTCTTTGCCAGGGGGAACCCCCGATAGCCGCTTCCTTCCTCCCCCTCCTTTCCCAGGGTGGGGCGGACGGTGCACATGATGGGCTCATGATAGTAGAGGCGGATGAAGCAGAGGTTGCAGGCCACGCACGGGATGATCTCCTCCTCCCTCCCCTCCCGGGCCTTCTGGGGGAGCTTGGGGTCGGCAATCATGGGACGGCATACCTCCCACAGGTCGATGTCCCCCCGGGCGATCGCCTCCTCGGCCACCTGAGGGGTGAAGAGGCGGAAGGCCATGGCCACAGGTACGGATACTACCTCCTTTACCCTTTTTGCCACCCAGAGCCAGTGTCCCATGGGGACATCCCGGGTGATCACCGACTGGGAGGACTCGTGCCACCCCACCGTCACGCTCACGTAATCGGCCCCTGCCTCCTCGGCGAGCCGAAAGCTCTCCAGGCTCTCCTCTAAGGAGTTTCCCCCTCGGTCCTCGAGGAGCTCAAGGCCGCAGAGCCTTATCCCCAGGGCGACCTTATCCCCCAGGGCCTCCTTTATCCCGGAGAGGATCTCGGTCATGAGGCGGCACCTTGAGCGGATGTCCCCTCCGTATTCATCGGTCCGGTGGTTGGTGTAGCGGGAGATGAAGGTGGAGATGAGGTATCCGACGATGCCCGAGATCTCCACTATGTCAAAGCCCGCCCGGGCGGCCCTCTTCGCTGCCTCGATGTGATCCCTTATCGCCCTGCGGATATCTGCCCTGGTCATCTCCCGCGGGGGCTTAAAGTAGGAGAGCCTCTGGGGGATGGGGGAGGGCATGAGGCAGTAATCGAGCTCCACGCCTCCCTCTCTCCCGCAGTGCATGATCTGAAGGGCCGCCAAGGCCCCGTGCCGGTGGATCGCCTCGGCGATCCGGGAGAGCCCCTCGAGGAAGCGGTCGTCATAGATCGCCATCTGGCCCATGAATCCCTTCCCCTCCCCCTTCGGGTCGGGGTAGGCCCCCTGGGTCGTGACGATCCCCGCCCCGCCCTCGGCCTGGGCCTCCATGTAGGCCACCTCTCTGTCTGAGACATAGCCGTCCCTGAAGTTGAAGTTGGTCTCCGTGGCGGCGTACTTCACCCTGTTCTTTGCGGTGAGAGGGCCGATCCTCAAGGGGGAGAATATATGGGGGTATCTGGAGGTCATCGGACCCTTCGGGGATAGGCGGCAATGACCAGGATGTGGGTGGCCTGAGAGGTGTTGTTATGGAGGCCGTGGATGGCCCCCTGGGGGATCCAGATGGCGTCCCCCTCCTTTACCTCCCTCCTTTCATCCCCCACCCGCATGATGCCTCCCCCCTTGAGGATATAGTAGATCTCCTCGACCGGGTCCACATGCTCCTCGATGGCGTTTCCGGGAGGCAGGATGGCGTGGGCCAGGAACTCCATCCCCTGGAGGAGGGGGCTCGTCATGAGCATCCTGGCCACCGCCCCACCATGGGCGATGTAGGTGGTCTCGAGAACCTCAGGGTCATCCAGATTCCTCACTATCATCTCAGAAGACCTTGAGCCCTTTCCTCGAAGGGGTCCCTGAGGAGGATCGTTTCCTCCCTTTCGGCCCCCACGGAGATGATCGAGAAGGGGACCCCGAGAATCTCCTCGAGCCTCTCCACGTATCTCCTTGCTGCCTTGGGGAGGTCATCGAGGCTGCGTGCCCCTCGTATTTCCTCCTTCCAGCCCTCCACCTCTTCGTAGATGGGGCGACATTTGGCCACAAGCTCCGCCCCGTAGGGGAACTCCTCCACCTTTTCGCCATCCAGCAGATAAGAGGTGCATATCCTAATGGGGTCAAGGCCGGTGAGGGTATCGAGTTTGGTGAGGGCCAAGGCCCCTATTCCGTTCACCCTGATGGCGTGGCGGACCACCACCGCGTCGAACCAGCCACAGCGCCTCGGCCTGCCCGTAGTGGCCCCGTACTCCCCGCCCCTCTCCCTGAGGTAATCGCCCACCTCATCGGTGAGCTCGGTGGGGAAAGGCCCTCCTCCCACCCTGGTGGTATAGGCCTTCGCTACCCCGAGGACAAAGTCTATCTGGGTGGGGCCGATCCCCGCACCGCAGCAGGCCCCCCCGGCCACCGTGTTGGAGGAGGTCACGTAAGGGTAGGTTCCGTGATCCACATCCAGCAGCGTCCCCTGGGCCCCTTCAAAGAGAACCCGCTTACCCTCCTTCAGGGCCCGGGCGAGAAAGATGGAAGTGTTGGTGATGAAGGGGCGGAGTCTTTCCCGGTACCGGAGGAGGTCTTCGAAGAGGTCCTCCACCCTGATTTCCTCCCCCAACAGGTCCCGGGTATAGGGGGCCCTCGTCTCCAGCAGCCTCTGGAGCTTGGACCGGAGGATTTCCTCATGGAGGAGGTCTCCCACCCTTATCCCTACCCTGGCCACCTTGTCCTCATACGCAGGGCCGATTCCCCTCCTGGTGGTCCCGATCCCCTTCTTCTCCTCCCGGGCCCTATCTATCGCCTTATGGTAGGGGAGGACCAGGTGGGCCGCCTCGCTGAGAAGGAGCTGGTCAGCCTCCAC
>CAYRAR010000079.1:0-8577 GCA_964422255.1 uncultured Thermodesulfobacteriota bacterium
CGCCGGGGGAGGGGTGGGGGCGGCGGGGACCCGGGGGGGGCTGGGGGGGGTAAGGGGGGCGTTAGGGGGTGTTTCCGGCTCCTGGGACGAGGAGCTAGTGGTAGGGGGGGACTTTCTCAGGGATTCGGGGTATGAGGGGGCCAAGAGACTGATGGCCCTGGACGACCCGCCTTCGGCCATCTTCTGCTTCAATGACTATATGGCCCTTGGGGCCTACGATGCCCTCCTGGAGATGGGGCTCAGGGTCCCTGAGGATGTGGCGCTGGTGGGCTTTAACGATGTGGAGTTCTCCTCCCTCAGGATGATAGGGCTTACCACCGTCTCCCAGAAGACCTACCTCATGGGCCAGACGGCGGTGAGGCTCCTCGTGGCCAGGATCAGGGGAGAGGGAAAGGTGAGGGAGGTGATCTTTTCGCCCGAGCTGGTGATAAGGCGATCCTGCGGCTATCACCGGCGGGCAAAAATGAGAAAGGAGGGTGTCCTATGAAGGTTACAAAGGAGGAGCTTTTAGAGAAGGCAAAGAGACCGGCCCAGGAGGCCTTGAGGCTTCACCCTTTTTACCAGGGGAAGGTGGAGGTGATCCCCAAGTGTGCCATCAGAGACTTCGGAGACTTCGCCATCTGGTATACCCCAGGGGTGGCTGAGCCCTGCAAGGAGATCCATAGGGAGCCGGAGCAGGTCCTTCGTCACACCAATAAGGCCAATTTGGTGGCCGTGGTCTCTGATGGCACTCGGGTCCTGGGGCTCGGGGACATAGGGCCTGAGGCGGCGATGCCGGTGATGGAGGGGAAGGCGATCCTCTTTAAGTACTTAGGAGGGGTCGATGCCTTCCCCATCTGTGTGGATACCAAGGACCCTGATGAGCTGATAAGGACGGTGCTTCTCCTTCAGCCGACCTTCGGGGGGGTGAACTTAGAGGACATTGCGCAGCCCAAATGCTTCTACATCCTCGATACCCTGAGGCAGAAGGCCCGCATCCCTGTCTGGCACGATGACCAGCAGGGCACAGCCGCTGTGACCCTGGCGGGGTTGATCAATGCCCTGAAGATCGTGGGGAAGGCCCCTGATCAGGTGAAGATAGCGATGGTGGGGGCAGGGGCGGCCAATATCGCCATAGCGAGGGTCCTCATAGCGGCAGGTTTCCCCGCAGGGAACATCGTGATGGTTGACAGCAAGGGGACACTGCACCCAGGACGCACGGAGCTCAAAGAGAAGTACAAGGAGAAGTGGCACTTCTGCCAGATCACCAACAAGGAGGGGATCGTCGGCGGGATTCCCGAGGCGATGAAGGGGGCGGATGTGCTGATTTCCCTTTCCCGACCGGGGCCTGATGTGATAAAAAAGGAGTGGATCGCCCAGATGGCCAAGGACCCGATCGTTTTCGTGTGCGCCAATCCCATCCCAGAGATCTGGCCCTGGGAGGCGAAAGAGGCGGGGGCGAGGATTGTGGCGACAGGCCGTTCGGATTTTCCCAACCAGGTGAACAACTCCCTGGGGTTCCCCGGGATCTTCAGGGGGACACTGGATGTCATGGCAACTACCATCACCGACGAGATGTGCATCGCTGCCGCGGAGGAGCTCGCCCGTTGTGCCGAGGATATAGGCTTGAGCGAGGATTACCTGATTCCCACCATGGACGAATGGGAGGTCTTCCCCCGGGAGGCGGTGGCCGTGGGGATGAAGGCGATCGAGCAAGGGGTGGCCCGGCTCAAGCTCTCCCGGGAGGAGCTCTTCGAGAAGGCGAGCAGGATCATAAAGCGGGCCAGGGATGAGGTCCAGGTCCTGATGAAGGAGGGGATCATCGCCCTTCCGCCCCAGAGCTAAACCCTTAAAGGAGGTTTTAGGATGAGAGAGGTACATGTAGAGGAAATTACCAAGACGGTAAGGGACCTTTTCATAGATGCCAACATCAACCTGGGGGAGGACGTCTTGAGGGCCCTTGAGCAGGCCTTGGAGATGGAGGAATCGCCCATAGGCAAGGAGATCCTCAAGGAGCTGATAGAGAATGCCCGGGTGGCAAGAGAGGAGGAGATGCCCATCTGCCAGGATACGGGTCTGGCTGTGGTCTTCCTTGAGCTCGGGCAGGAGGTCCATCTGGTGGGAGGAGACCTCACCGAGGCCATTAATGAAGGGGTGAGGCAGGGATACAAGGAGGGCTACCTGCGGAAGTCGGCCTGCCATCCCTTCACCCGCAAGAACACCGGGGACAACACCCCTGCCATTATTCATACGGAGATAGTGCCGGGGGATAGGATAAAGATCATCGCAGTCCCCAAGGGGGGAGGGGCTGAGAACATGAGCAGGGTGGTGATGCTTACCCCGGCAGCGGGCTTGGAAGGGGTGAAGGAGTTCGTGGTCCAGAGAGTGAAGGAGTCGGGGGCAAACCCCTGCCCCCCCATCGTGGTGGGGGTGGGGATCGGAGGGACCTTGGAGCAGGCGGCCTTGATCGCCAAGAAGGCCCTTCTGCGCCCCTTAGGGAGCAAGAACCCGGATCCTGAGGCGGCCGCCATCGAGGAGGACCTCCTTGAGCGGATAAACAAGCTGGGTATCGGCCCCCAGGGTTATGGGGGGAGGGTCACCGCCCTGGCGGTCCATGTGAACATGGTCCCCTGTCATATTGCCTCCTTGCCCGTGGCGGTCAACATCCAGTGCCACGCCCATAGGCACAAGGAAAAAGTCATCTGAAAGGAGGGGAGAGATGGCAGAGATAAAGAGGATAACCACTCCCTTGACCGATGAGGTGGTAGAGGATTTGAGGATCGGGGACAAGGTCCTCATAACGGGCATCATCTATACGGGGAGGGATGCGGCCCACAAACGTCTGGTAGAGCTGATAGACCGAGGAGAGGAACTCCCCATAGATATAAGAGGACAGATCATCTATTATGTGGGACCTTCTCCAGCCAAGCCGGGGAAGCCGATAGGTTCGGCAGGTCCCACCACCAGCGGTCGCATGGATCCCTACGCCCCCAAGCTCCTGGAGCGGGGGCTCAAGGGGATGATAGGGAAGGGGATGAGGTCCCAGGCGGTAAAGGACGCCATGGTGAAGCACAAGGCGGTCTATCTCGGCGCCACCGGAGGGGCGGCGGCCCTCATCGCCAAGGCGATAAAGAAGGCCGAGGTGGTGGCCTACGAAGACCTGGGGCCTGAGGCGATCATGCGCCTGGAGGTGGAGGACTTCCCCGTGGTGGTGATCAACGACGCCCACGGAGGGGACCTCTATCAGGAGGGAGAGGCCAAGTACAGGCTGGATTGATTTCCTTCTCAGTCGTCGCAAAAAAGAAGATAGGAGGGGGAGATGGTGGAGGTTCTAAGGCATGACCTTTTGATCTTGGGGGCAGGGCTGGCGGGGTTGAGGGCAGCGGTGGAGGCCTCCCGGATAACAGAGGGCAGGATAGATATTGGCCTCATCTCCAAGGTCCAGGTGATGAGGGCCCATTCGGTATGCGCTGAAGGAGGAACCGCCGCTGTGCTTCGGCCCGAGGAAGGGGACAGCTTCGACCTCCATGCCTGGGATACGGTTAAGGGGAGCGACTTTCTGGCGGATCAGGACGTGGTTTTCAGGTTCGTCGAATTCATGCCCAAAGAGCTGATCCAGCTTGATCACTGGGGTCTTCCCTGGTCGAGGAGGTCTGATGGTAGGATCAATCAGCGTCCTTTTGGGGGTCACAGCTTCCCGCGGGCCACCTTTGCCGAGGACAAGACCGGATTCTTCGAGATGCAGACCCTCTACGATACCCTCCTCAAGTATACCAACTGGAGACGCTATGAGGAGTGGTTTGCCACCTCCATCCTGGTTGATGACGGCAAGTTCCGGGGCCTTACCGCGATAGAGATGGCCACGGGGAAATTCTACCTCCTTGAGGCGAAGGCCCTGATCATCGCCACCGGTGGTGCGGGGACTCTCTTCGGCTTCACCACCTACTCCCAGACCGTCACGGGGGACGGCCTTGCCCTGGCCTATCGGGCGGGGATTCCCCTCCAGGACATGGAGTTCCTCCAGTTTCACCCCACGGGCCTTGTGCCCAGTGGGATCCTCATGACCGAGGCCTGCCGGGGCGAGGGGGGATATCTCCTGAACAACAAAGGGGAACGTTTCATGGAAGGTTATGCCCCTGAGAGGATGGAGCTTGCCCCCAGGGATGTGGTCTCCCGGGCGATGATGACCGAGATTGAGCAGGGGCGGGGGTTCAAGGGGCCTGGAGGATTGGATTACCTTCATCTGGACTTGCGCCATCTGGGCAGAGAGAGGATTCTTGAACGTCTCCCCTTGATCAGGGAAGTGACCATGCACTTCCTGGGGCTTGACCCGATCGAGGAGCCGATCCCGGTGAGGCCTGTCGCCCATTACTCCATGGGGGGG
Organism: uncultured Thermodesulfobacteriota bacterium; assembly: GCA_964422255.1. Taxonomy (GTDB): domain Bacteria; phylum Desulfobacterota; class B13-G15; order B13-G15; family B13-G15; genus CAYRAR01. The sequence continues at coordinate 4,364 of CAYRAR010000079.1, forward strand.
ATCGAGGCCGACATCAACGGAAAGACCCGGGTTGAGGGGATCTGGGTGGCAGGTGAGGCGGCCTGTACCGGGCTTCATGGCGCCAACCGCCTGGGGACCAACTCCACGGCCGAGTGCCTCGCCTGGGGGGCGATAACTGGAAGGGAGGCGGTAAGGTACGTTGAGGAGGCAGGGGATGTGCCCAGGGCGCCAGAGGATCATGTCAAGGAAGAGGAGAGGAGGATCTTTGAGGATCTGATGGGGAGGGACGGGAAGGAGAACCTCTATCAGCTCCGTCAGGAACTCAGGGAGACGATGATCGAGGCAGCGGGGGTCTTCCGGACGGGCGATGGGTTGAAGGAGGGGCTGAAGAAGGTCAGGGAGATAAGGGAGCGTTTCAAGGAGATAAGGGTTGAAGACAAGGGAAGGGCCTATAACACCAACCTGATAAACGCCCTGGAGACGGAGAACCTGATAGATGTGGCTGAAGTCCTCTTGGCAGGGGCCCTGGCCAGGGAGGAGTCCCGAGGCGCCCACTCCAGGAGAGATTTTCCCAAGAGGGATGACGAGAAGTGGCTCAAGCACACCCTCGCCTTCTTCACCCCGGAAGGGCCTCGTTTGGAGTACAAGCCGGTGGTGATCACCACCTGGAAGCCGGTGGAGAGGAAATATTAGGAGGGGAGCCATGGCCGAGAAGGTGGGAGGAAGGATAGGGATCTGGGGGTGGGTCTATGCGGGCCGTTACGGGCTGGAGCGCTACGCATACACCCTACACCGGATAACGGGGCTCGGACTGCTACTCTACTTCATCCTGCACATTTTCTTCTCCTCTGTCCGCCTCAAGGGACAGGGAGCCTGGGAAGGGCTTATGACCTCCTTTTCCCGCCCCCTATTTCACTTCGGCGAGTACCTGGTCTTTGTCGCCTTCGTCTTTCATGCTTTAAATGGAATAAGACTCATCCTCGCAGAGCTGGGCTTTACCTTGGGGAAGCCGGCCCGGCCCGTGTACCCTTACCGCATCTCCCTGGACAGGGGACGCCCCCTCTTTCTGATCCTCATGGGGATAGCGGCGATTTTCGTGGTGCTGGGAGGCTATGACTTCTTTGTGGCAGGTCACTAACCTTTAATAAAAGGAGGAGGAGATGAGAGAGGTAACCCTTTGGTCTTTACACCTTTTGGCAGGGATCATCGTCCTCGTCTTTTTGGGGATTCACATGGGGGTGATGCACCTCGATGCCATCATGGGGGTCAAGGAGCCCACAAGCTGGGGTGCGGTCCTTTCGCGGGGCAAGGGGTTCCTCTTCCCCTTCATCTATCTGGTCATCCTTGCCGCAGGGCTCTATCATGGCCTCTATGGGCTCAGGAATATCCTGCTGGAGCTCGAGGGGTTGAGGAGGGTAGGGAAGCCCCTGGGTTGGATCATCTTTTTGGCAGGACTGGCCCTCTTCCTTTATGGGGCCTATATAGTTATAGCCGCTTCTTCAGTATCATAGGAGGGGAAAGATGGCCGGGGAAGGGAAGGTGTTCGGTGAGGAGATAGTAAAGGAGGTCCTTTTCAGGGTCCATCGCTTTTCCCCTGACGGGGGCGGGGCGAGGATGCAGGAGTATCGGGTTCCGGTGAGACGGGGGATGACGGTACTTGAGGGGCTCCATTACATCCGGGACAACCTCGATGCTACCCTCTCCTACCGGTTCAGCTGCCGGATGGCCATCTGTGGTTCCTGTGGGATGTTCATCAACGGCCTACCCCGGCTCGCCTGCCAGACCCAGATACTGGAGCTGGAATCGGATCTAATCGAGGTGAGGCCCCTGCCCAACTATCGGGTGATAAAGGATTTGGTCCCTGATCTCTCCCCTTTCTTCGAGAAGCACCGCTCCCTCATGCCGTACATCATCCGTCAGGACGAACCCGAGGGAGAGCTCCTTCAGAGCCCTGAGGAGCTTAACGCCTATTTACAGTTCGCCTATTGCATAAAGTGCGGGCTCTGTTATGCCGCTTGCCCAACCGTGGCCACAGACGAGGAGTACTTCGGCCCTCAGGCCTTGGCCCAGGCATTCCGCTACACGACCGATAGCCGCGACGGCGGCTGGGAGGTAAGGATGAAGGTGGCGTGCTCTCCTGAGGGCCTGTGGCACTGTCACTTTGCCGGGGCATGCTCTGAGGCATGTCCAAAGGGGGTGGACCCCGCTCTGGCCATCCAGCTCCTGAAGAGGGAAGCGGTATTTGTCCGCTGGGGCCTGAAGAGGCCCCATCCTCCCGCCCCCGAGGCCCCAGAGGTGACGGAGGGGAAGCGGCGGGAGGGCATCCCCGAACCTCCGCCTCCTACCGTAAGTAAGGAAGAGTAACTGAGGAGAAGTTCCCCCCTGGCTCCTTGCGACCGCGTGGAATTAGTTGTAAAATTTTAAAAAATGCTTTTGTCTGGGGGGCAAAGGGGGTGTCCAGTCTTTTAATCGTCTCCAACAGACTTCCCATCACAGTCGCCAAAGGGCAGGAAAGGCTTTACTTCAAGGCGAGCGTGGGCGGCCTGGCTACGGGGCTGGGCTCCTTTTACAGGTCCTTTGACGGAAAGTGGGTGGGATGGCCCGGGATCGCTGCCGAAAGGATTGAAGGGAATGAGGAGCGAATAAGGGGTCGCTTGCGAAGCGAAAGCTGTTTTCCCGTCTTCCTCACTGAGGGGGATGTGGAGGGGTTTTATGATGGTTTTTGTAACCGCACCTTATGGCCCCTCTTCCATTACTTCACCCAGTTCACCGAATACAATGAGAAGCTGTGGGAGGCGTACCGGAAGGTGAACGAGCTCTTTTGCGATGAGGTCCTGAGGGTGGTGGGCGAGGACGACACCATCTGGATTCACGACTATCATCTGATGCTCTTGCCAGGGCTCCTGAGGGAGAGGCTTCCCGAGGCAAAGATAGGTTTCTTCCTGCACATACCTTTCCCGTCCTTTGAGGTCTTTCGGCTGCTCCCCTGGAGGATCGAGATCCTTAAAGGCCTCCTGGGGGCAGACCTTATCGGTTTTCACACGTATGATTACGTCCAGTATTTCCTTGACAGCATCAGGAGGCTCCTGGGGTATGAGCATGCCCTCGGACAGATCACCACGTCTGATCGGGTGATAAAGGTAGATGCTTTTCCCATGGGAATAAGCTTCGAGAAGTTTGCGCAGGGGGCCACAGAGAGGGGCGTGAAGAGGGAGATAGAGAGGATCCGGAGGAAGGTAGGGGATAGGAAGATAGTCCTCTCCATCGATCGCCTCGATTACACCAAGGGGATACCGAAGCGCCTGGAGGCCTTCGATATATTCCTGCAGAGATACCCCGAATACATCGAAAAGATCACCCTCATCCTGGTGGCCGTCCCCTCCCGGACAGGGGTGGAACATTACGCGATGCTCAAGAGGGAAGTGGACGAGCTGATCGGCAGGATAAACGGGAAGTACAGCACCATAGGCTGGTCCCCTATCTGGTACCTCTATCGCTTTCTCGCCTTCCCCAACCTGGTGGCCCTTTACAGCGTTGCCGATGTGGCCCTCGTCACCCCCTTGCGGGACGGCATGAACCTGATCGCCAAGGAGTTCATCGCCACCAAGACCGACGGAAGGGGAGTCCTTATCTTGAGCGAAATGGCGGGAGCGGCCAAGGAGCTGGGAGAGGCGATCACCGTCAATCCTAACAACGAGGAGGAGGTGGCCGAGGCCCTGAGGGAAGCGCTGGAGATGTCAGAGGAGGAGCAGGTGGCCCGCAACAAGATCATGCAGAGGAGGCTCCAGAGATATAACGTGATCCGTTGGGCCACAGAATTCATGGAGAAGCTGGAGGGGACAAAGGACCTTCAGAAGGAGTTCGCCGCCAGGAGGCTTACCCAGGAGGTATTGAAGCGGCTGATCGACGATTACCGCCGGAGTGAAAGGAAGCTCATCTTCCTCGACTATGACGGCACCCTGATACTCTTTTCCGAGAAACCCAACGGAGCCAAACCCGATGGCGCCCTCTTAAAAACCCTCGAGACCATAGCCAAGGACCGGGGCACCGAGGTGGTGATCGTGAGCGGGCGCGACAAGGAGAGCATAGAGCGGTGGTTCGGGGGACTTAACGTGAGCCTTATCGCCGAGCATGGAGTCTGGATAAAGGAGAAGGGGGGAGAATGGGAGCTCATTGAACCGATGAAAAGCGACTGGAAGGAGCAGATTCGCCCCATACTGGAGTCCTACATGGACAGGACCCCTGGTTCTTTC
>CAYRAR010000080.1:0-8528 GCA_964422255.1 uncultured Thermodesulfobacteriota bacterium
AGGCCTTAATCGGCACCAGGGTAAAGGACGAGGATAACCCCTTTGAGATCGTCAGGATCGTCAGGTCCTTTGACCCCTGCATCGCCTGCGCGGTCCACCTGCTCAACCATAAGGGCCGGGAACTCAGGCGGTACATCATAGCCTGAACGGAGGGTAGAGATGATAAGGTCAGAGCAGAAGCCCTTTGAGGAGATCCTCGGTTATCTGGAGGGCGAAAATAGGGTGTTCGTCCTCGGATGCGACGGATGTGCCAACGCCAGCCAGACCGGTGGATGGCCCCAGGTGCTGGCGATGAAGGAGCTCCTGGAGAAGGCGGGAAAGGAGGTGACGGGTTACACCGTAATAGACTTCCTCTGTCAGAAGGCCCTGGTGGCCTCAAGGCTCCGTCCTTTGGAAGAGAAGGTGATGGCAGCAGACGGGGTGCTGGTTCTGAGCTGCGGAATAGGGATCCAGGCAGCGGCGGCGATGATAAAGAAGCCTGTTCATCCCGGCTGCAATACCATCTCGCTGGGATGGAGCCGGGGAGAGTGGCAGGGGGAGGAGCGGTGCATGGAGTGCGGGGACTGCCTCCTCGATTATACCGGGGGGATATGTCCCCTCACCGCCTGCACCAAGGGATTGATCAACGGCCCCTGTGGCGGGGCATCGAACGGGAAGTGCGAGCTCGCCAAGGAGAAGGAGTGCGGCTGGGAGAAGATCTACCAAAGGCTCAAGGAGCTGGGGAAGCTCGATCGCTTAAAGAGGTTCATCCCTCCCAAGGACTACAACAAGATGAGGCCAAGGCCTGAGATCCTCAGCACTTCCCTCTGGGCACTGGAGCAGGAGGATTAAAAACAAGGAGGGCACTGGCATGGCTTTCAAGGAGGCGTTAGAGAGCGGAAAGTTCACCGTTACGGCGGAGGTCGGTCCCCTGAAGGGGACCGATACCACGGAGATAGAGGAGGTGGCAGAGCTGCTCAAGGGGAAGGTGGACGGGGTGAACGTTACCGACCAGCAGAGCGCGGTGATGAGATTAGGGTCCCTGGCCACTTGTCACCTGCTGGTAGAGAAGGGCCTGGATCCGATATTTCAGATGACCTGTCGGGACCGAAACCGGATCGCCCTTCAGTCCGACCTGCTGAACGCCCACGTCCTGGGGATAAGGAACGTGCTGGCCATAACCGGAGACTATCCCACCCTGGGGGATCATCCCGACGCCAAGGCGGTCTACGACCTCGACTCGGTGCAACTCGTCTGGACCATCCGGAGGATGAACGAGGGATACGACCTAGCAGGGAACGAGCTGGAGGGCAAGACCGATTTCTTCGTCGGGGCTGTCGTTACCCCTGTCACCGATACCGATGCCGCCTTCGAGCTCCAGCTGATAAAGATGGAGAAGAAGGTGGAGGCAGGGGCCCGGTTCTTCCAGACCCAGGCGGTGTACGACGTGGATGCCTTCGCCCGCTTCATGAGGAGGGCCGAGGAGTTTGGGGTCCCGATCCTCGCGGGGATTATCCCCCTGAAATCCGTAGGTATGGCCCGCTACATGAACAAGAACGTGGCGGGGGTCTTCGTGCCCGAACACCTGATCGAGGAGATGGCCAAGGCCGAGGAGAAGGCCCGAAAGGGCCTTGAGATCGCCGCCAGGCTGATCAAGGACCTGCAGGACCTCTGCCAGGGCGTGCACATCATGGCCATCGGCTGGGAGAAGAAGGTCCCGGAGATCCTGGCGCTGGCAGGTCTCGTTCAGTAAGGGCGTGGGTTCCCCCAGAAGGGGCCTTCCCTTGTAGGGATGAGAAGAGAGATGTATACTTGATGTGTACACCATGGAACGGGTGGGCATAAGGGAAGTGCGGATGCGATTGCGGGAGTTGCTGCAAAGGGTGGCTTCTGGGGAGGAGGTCATCATCCTCCGTCGGGGAAAGGAGGTGGCCCGCCTTGTGCCGCCCCGGAAGAAGGGAAGGCTGGAGGACCTTAAGGCCTTCAGGGAGTCCATCTCGCTCAGGGGGGAACCTGCCAGTGTGACCGTAAGTCGTCTCAGGGGGGAAGAGTGGCCCTGAGTTACTGGGATACCAGCGCCCTGATCCCCTATTACCTGCCCGAGGAATGGAGCGACAGTGTACAGGCCCTATTGCTGGGAGGGGAAGCGGCTATAAGTCCCCTAGTGGAGGTGGAATTCTTTTCGGTGCTGGCGCGCAGGGTGAGGGCGGAGGAGCTCTCCAGAAGGGATGCAAGACGAGTGGCAGAGCGCTTTCTCGGACACGTGGAGGAGGGGGCCTACCGGTACCTGCCCTTAGAGGTCATCCATTATAAGGTCGCTTCCCAGTGGCTCAGAAGGTTTGATCTACCCCTCAGGGCGCCCGACGCCCTTCATTTGGCCGTGGCCTCTCAGGGAGGGATCCCGATCGTAACTCTGGACAAGCAGATGGCCAGGGCGGCTGAGGCCTTGAGCGTGGAGGTGAGACTCCTTGGATAAGGGACCAAAGAAGACGGCCGTCATCGGCATCGGGAACCTCCTCCTGATGGATGAAGGGGTGGGCGTTCATGTGGTGAGGGAGCTGGAGCGGAGGGGGCTGCCTCCCGAAGTGGAGGTGATAGACGGGGGGACCTCCACGATGGAGCTCCTCCCCATCTTTCAGGAGATGGAGCGTATAATAGTAATAGATGCGGTTAAGGGAGGGGGGAAGCCAGGGGCCGTTTACAGGATTACCCCTGAAGAGCTCGAGGCCGAGCAGGGCCGTCCCCTGAGCCTTCACCAGGTGGGGCTCCTCGATGTCCTGGGGATGGCGAGGCAATTGGGACCGGTGGCCGAGGTGGTGATCATCGGGGTGGAGCCGAAGGAGATAAGGTGGGGGATGGACCTGAGCCCGGAGGTGAGGGAGAAGGTGCCCGTGGTGGTGGAGGCGGTCCTTGAAGAGCTCGGCCTAAGGGGGGAGTAAGTTGCATGAGATGGCCATTGCCCAGAGCCTCCTGGAGATCATAGAGGGGGAGATGGCCTCCTGGCCCTCTTCGAGGCTCAAGGAGGTAAAGCTGAGGATAGGGGTCTTAAGCGGCGTGGTCCCCGAGGCCTTGGAGTTCGCCTTCCAGGTGGCGAGCCAGGGCACGGTGGCCGAAGGGGCCCTGCTCAGGATCGAGCGGGTACCCTTCAGGGTCCGGTGCGAGAGCTGTAAGGGGACCTTCGAGGAGGACCTCCCCTTCATGGTCTGCCCCCGCTGCGGGGGAGAGGTGGAGATCCTCTCAGGAAGGGAACTGGAAATAGAGAGCATGGAGATAGAGGATGGAAGTCAAGGTCGTAAAGAGGATCCTTGAGGCGAACGAGGTGATCGCCCAGGAGAACGCCCGGTTCTTCGCCGAGCACGGGGTTTACGTCCTCAACCTGATGGGTAGCCCGGGCACGGGGAAAACCAGCCTCCTGGAGAGGACCCTTGAGGCCCTCCGGGGGAGGTGGAGGATAGGGGTGATCGAGGGGGACATCGCCACAAGCCGCGACGCGGAGAGGATCGCCCAGCACGGTGTACCCACAGTCCAGGTCAACACCGGGGGGGCCTGTCACCTGGACGGGAACATGGTAAGGGGAGCCCTGGGGGAGATAGACTTCGATGGGATAGACCTCCTCATCGTGGAGAACGTGGGCAACCTGGTCTGCCCGGCAGAGTTTCGGATCGGTGAGGACGACAAGGCGATGATCCTCTCAGTGACCGAAGGGGAGGACAAGCCCTTAAAATACCCCCTCATGTTCCAGGTCTCCTCGGCCCTCCTCCTCAATAAGATAGACCTGCTTCCCTATGTGGACTTTGACGTGGAGCGGTTTCGGGAGAACGCCCTGAAGGTGAACCCCCGGCTCGAGATCATGGAGATATCCTGCAAGACCGGAGAGGGGATCGAGCGCTGGATCAGGTGGCTCGAGGAGCGAGCTCAACGAAAGAGGGGATGAGGAGGGTACACATACTGGTTCAGGGGATCGTTCAGGGGGTGGGCTTCCGCCCCTTCGTGTACGGGCTCGCCAAAAAGTTCGGGCTCACGGGCTGGGTGCTAAACGATGAGCAGGGGGTTCAGATAGAGTTGGAGGGGAAAGAGGGGGCTATAGAGGGGTTCCTTTCTGGCCTCAAGACCCCCCCTCCCCTGGCCATGATCGAGGAGGTGAAGACCGAGTACTTCCCCCCTGTCGGCTATCGTGACTTTGAGATCAGGGAGAGCGAGAGGGGGGCTGAACGCTTCGCCCTCATCTCCCCGGACATCGCCACCTGCAAGGACTGCCTGAGGGAGCTATTCGACCCTCAGGACCGTCGCTACCGCTATCCCTTCATCAACTGCACCAACTGCGGTCCCCGCTTCACCATAATCCGCGACATCCCCTACGATCGGGACAAGACCACCATGGCCCCCTTCCGGATGTGTGAGCCCTGCAGCCGCGAGTACCACGACCCCCTCAACCGGCGCTTCCACGCCCAGCCCAACGCCTGCCCGGCCTGTGGCCCCCAGGTGAGGCTCCTCAAGAAGGACGGGACGGAGCTTCCCTGCCACGATCCTGTGAGGGAAGCGGTGAGGCTCCTCAGGGAGGGAAGGATATTGGCGGTAAAGGGGCTTGGGGGATTTCACCTGGCCTGCGACGCAAGGAACGAGGAGGCGGTATCCCGCCTGAGGAGAAAGAAGTACAGGGAGGACAAGCCCTTCGCCCTCATGTGCCGGGACCTGGAAGTGGCGGGAAGGCTCTGTTATCTAGACAGCACAGCCGCAGAGCTCCTCCAGAGCAAGGAGAGGCCGATAGTGATCCTGCCGAAGAAGGAGGACGTGGCCCCTTCAGTGGCCCCCTATCACCGGACCTTGGGGTTGATGCTCCCTTATACCCCCCTCCACCACCTGCTCTTCTCCGATGGGCTTGAGGTGCTGGTGATGACCAGCGGCAACCTGAGCGACGAGCCGATAGTCTACAAGGACGAGGATGCCCTGCGGAGGCTTCAGGGGATCGCCGAGTACTTCCTCATGCACAACCGGGAGATCCACATAAGGTGCGACGACTCGGTCCTTAAGCCCTTCAGGGGAGGGGCCACCTTCTTTCGTCGCTCCAGGGGCTATGTGCCCTATCCCATAAAGCTGAGGAAGAGGGGAAGGAGTGTGCTGGGATGTGGGGCCGAGCTGAAGAACACCTTCTGCCTCACCAAAGGCGATTACGCCTTTATGAGCCATCACATCGGGGACCTGGAGAACTTCGAGACCCTCACCTCCTTCGAGGAGGGGATCGAGCACTTCAAACGCCTCTTTCAGATCGAGCCGGAGGTGGTCGTCCACGACCTCCATCCCGATTACCTCTCCACCCGCTATGCCCTGGGGCTTGAGCTGCCGAAGTTCGGCATCCAGCACCACTTCGCCCACGCCTTAAGCTGCATGGCGGAGCACGGCTTGGAAGGCCCGGTCCTGGCCGTGGTGATGGATGGGACGGGGTACGGAGAGGACGGGACGGTATGGGGAGGGGAGTTTCTCGAGGTGAGCCTTGAGGGATACAGGCGCTTGGGCCACCTGAGACAGGTTCCCCTTCCTGGAGGGGACAGGGCGGTGAAGGAGCCCTGGAGGATGGCCACGGTATACCTCCAGCAAGTCTTCCGGAGCCCCAGAGAAATAAAGATCCCGTTTATCTCCTGGCTTGGTCCAAGGAGGTGGAGGCTTACAACGGAGATGGTCCAGGAGGGGATCAACTCCCCCCTAACCTCGAGCACGGGCAGGCTCTTCGATGCGGTAAGTGCCCTCTTAGGGATAAGGCAGGAGGTGAACTACGAGGGCCAGGCGGCCATAGAGCTCGAGCAGGTGGCCGCCGAGGGGGAGGGAGGCGAGTACCCCTTCGACATAGAGGAGAGGGAAGGCCGCTTGATCCTCGATCCCCTCCCGACCATCCTTCAGATAGTGGAAGAGATAAGGAAGGAGGAGGACCCCCCACTTGTAGCCGCCCGTTTTCACAATACCCTGGCCCGGGCTACAGCCGAGATGCTCTCGAGGATGCGAGAGGCTACGGGCCTCTCTGAGGTAGTCCTGAGCGGGGGCTGTTTTCAGAACCACCTGCTCCTGGGAAGGGTATGCCATCTGCTCGAGGAGGGGGACTTTCGTGTCTGGATTCACAGAAAGGTCCCTCCTAACGATGGGGGGATCGCCTTGGGGCAGGCCCTTTACGGGATCGCGAGGGGCTGAGATGTGTCTGGGGATACCGGGGAAGGTGATCTCCAAGAGGGAAGGGGATCTGGCCGAGGTGGACTTCGGGGGCGTGAGGAGGGAGGTGAGCCTGATGCTCTGTCCTGAGGCCGAGGTGGGGGATTATGTGCTCGTTCACGTGGGTTTCGCCATCCAGAGGCTCGAGGAAGAGGAGGCCTTGGAGACCCTGAGGCTCTTCGAGGAGATAGCCAAAAGCCTTGAAAGGGAATAAAGGGACAAGGGAAGAGAGAGTCGCCTCCACCCTCCTTCGGGAGATAGGACGACTCCTCCGAGACCCCCTCCGGATCATGGAGGTCTGCGGTACTCACACGGTGGCCATCTTCCGCTCCGGGATCCGGTCGCTGCTGCCCGAGGGAATAGAGCTCATCTCGGGGCCTGGCTGTCCCGTCTGCGTCACCCCCACGGGGGAGATAGACCGGGCGATCGCCCTAACGGAGAGGGATGGGGTGATCCTGGCTACCTTCGGCGACCTGATGAGGGTCCCGGGAACGGATTCCTCCTTCATCCAGAGGCGGGCCGAGGGGGGAGACATCCGGGTCATCCTCTCCCCCCTTGAGGCGGTCAGGATGGCCGAAGAGGAACGAAAGAGGAAGGTGGTATTCTTCGCCGTCGGGTTCGAGACCACCTCCCCTGCCATAGCCGCCTCAGTGCTCGAGGCAGAAAGGAGGGGGCTCGATAACTTCTACCTCCTCTCTTCCCAGCGCCTCATCCCCCCGGCCATCGAGGCCCTGCTTTCAGGGGGGAAGGTGGCGATAGATGGCTTCCTGCTGCCCGGGCACGTGAGCGTGATCATAGGGAAGGCCCCTTACGGGTTCATCGCCGAACGGTTCGGTGTGCCGGGAGTCATAACGGGATTTGAGCCCCTGGACATCCTCGAGGGGATCCTGATGCTGGTGCGCCAGAGAAGGGAAAGGAGGGCGGAGATTCAGATCCAGTACCGGAGGGCCGTAAAGGAGGAAGGAAATCCCCGGGCGAGGGAGCTCATGGAGCAGGTCTTCACTCCGGTGGATTCACGCTGGAGGGGCTTGGGGACCATACCGGAAAGTGGCCTTTCCCTAAGGGAGGAGTTCTCGAGGATGAAGGCCGAGGAGGCCTTCGACCTCCCCTACATCGAGCGTCCCGACCCCCCTGGCTGCCTATGCGGGGAGGTCCTTCAAGGGGTCAATGCCCCTCCGGATTGTCCCTTCTTCGGGGGGCGCTGCACGCCCCAGAGCCCGGTGGGGCCCTGCATGGTCTCCTCGGAGGGGACTTGCGCCGCTTATTACAAGTACGGGGGGAGTAGATGAGGCCGAACAGGATCCTCCTCTCTCACGGGGCAGGGGGCAAGATGACCCACGAGCTGATCGAGGAGCTCTTCCTCGAGGCCTTCGAGAACGAGGTCCTGAGGGCCCTTGAGGACAGCGCCCTCCTCACGGCTTCAGGCAGCAGGGTCGCTTTCACCACCGATTCCTACGTGGTCAAACCCCTCTTCTTTCCGGGAGGAGACATAGGAAGGCTTTCTGTCTGCGGGACGGTCAACGATCTGGCGATGCTCGGGGCGAGGCCCCTGGGCCTTTCGGCCTCCTTCATCCTGGAGGAGGGCTTCCCCATCGAGGATCTGAAGAGGGTGATCGCCTCGATGAGGGAGGCGGCGACAGAGGCAGGGGTTGGGATCGTCGCCGGGGACACGAAGGTGGTGGAGCAGGGGGCAGCGGAGGGCCTCTACATCACCACCTCAGGGGTGGGGATCGTGCCCGATGGGGTGAGGATAAGGGGAGACGGGGCCAGACCGGGCGATCTGGTGATCGTGAGCGGCCCCATAGGGGACCATGAGATAGCGGTCCTTTTGGCCAGGGGGGACTTCTCCATAGAGGGGGAGGTGAGGAGCGACTGTGCCCCCCTCAACGGCCTCGTGGAGAAGATGCTCAGGACGAGCCTCAGGATCCATGCCCTACGCGATCCCACCAGGGGAGGGCTCGCCACGGTCCTCTGGGAGCTGGCCCAGGCATCAGGGGTGGGGATCGTCATCGAGGAGGAGAGCATCCCCATGAGGGAGGAGGTGAAGGGGGTATGTGAGCTCCTCGGCTATGACCCCTGTTACCTGGCCAACGAGGGAAAGCTCGTCGCCATCCTCCCCGAGGAGGAGGCACCCAGGGTCCTTGAGGCGATGAAGAGTCACCCCCTGGGGAAGGAAGCGACGGTGATCGGGGAGGTCAGGGAGGAACCTAAGGGGAGGGTGCTCCTTAAGACCAGGATAGGGGGAAGGAGGCTCCTTGAACCCCTGAGCGGAGAACAACTCCCTCGCATCTGCTGAGCGTAGTCAATCATTTAAGAATGTAACCGAAATCATCTTTGATTACTCATTAAGA
>CAYRAR010000081.1:0-8515 GCA_964422255.1 uncultured Thermodesulfobacteriota bacterium
CATGGCCCTCGATTCCTGGGGCATTGCCCCTGAAGAGGTGGACTACATCACCGCCCATGGGACCTCTACCAAGCTGAACGATGTCGCCGAGACCAAGGCGATAAAGCGGGTCTTCGGCCCTTACGCCTACCAGATCCCCATAAGCTCCACCAAGTCGATGACAGGGCATCTCATCGGAGGGGCCGGGGGGATAGAGGCAATAGCCACCGCCCTCACCATCTCCAACCACATCATCCATCCCACCATCAACTACGAACACCCCGACCCGGAGTGCGACCTCGACTACGTCCCCTGGACCCCGAGACAGAAGGAGGTAAAGGTGGCCCTCTCGATCTCGGCAGGTTTCGGGGGGGTAAACTGTGTTTTAGCTCTACGAGCCTTTGAGGGCTAAAGGGCCTCTGGCCGAAAACTCAAGGAGCGATGAGGGATTATCTCCTTGCCTTTGTCCCCATCTTTGTGGCGATGGACGCCATAGGGGTCCTGCCCATCTTCCTTTCCCTGACCGAGGGCCTCTCCCCTGAGGAAAGGAGGGGGGTGGTCAAGGCCTCGATAGCCACGGCCTTCGCCGTCGGGGTAGGCTTCCTCTTCCTCGGCAAGTTCATCTTCTCGGTGATAGGTGTGACCGTCGCCGATTTCAAGGTGGCGGGGGGGATAATTCTCCTGATCCTCGCCATCTATGACCTCATCTTCCCGGAGAAGAAGCGGAGGGCCCCAAAGGACACCGTGGGGATAGTCCCCCTCGGGATGCCCTTAGTGGTGGGGCCAGCGGTGCTGACCACCATCCTGATCTGTGTGGACTCCTATGGATATCTCCCCACCATCCTCTCCCTGGTGGTGAACCTCCTTTTGGCCTGGTGGGTCTTTCAGAGGGCGGAGCTTCTCATAAGGCTCCTGGGGGATGGAGGGGTGAAGGGGGTAGCGAAGGTGGCGAGCCTCCTCCTGGCGGCCATTGCGGTGATGATGATCCGCTTAGGGATAGCCGAGATCCTTAAGGGATGGCCAAAGTAAGCGTGACCACCTGTCCCACTTACTCCAAGGGAGAGGTCCGGAAGGCCCTGGAGGAGATCCTCGCTCCCCTCGGAGGGATTGATGCCTTCGTGAAGAAGGGAGAGAGGGTGCTCCTCAAGCCGAACCTCCTCTCGGCATCCCCCCCTTCCAAGGGAGTGACTACCCATCCCTCGGTGGTGGAGGCGGTCGGTGAGATGGTCAGGGAAGCCGGGGGCGATCCTTTCATCGGGGACAGCCCTGCCATAGGCCCCTTCAGGCGGGTGATCTCAAAGACGGGGATGGAGGAGGTGGCCCGCAGGCTCTCCATCCCCCTGGTGGAGTTGAAGGAGGAGAGGGAAGTTGTATCGCCGGAGGGCTTCCTTTTCCGCCGGATAACCCTCTCGAGGGAGGCCCTCGAAGCGGACAAGGTGATAAACCTCCCAAAGTTGAAGACTCACAGCATGATGGCCCTCACCCTGGGGGTAAAAAACCTCTTCGGCTGCGTCCCCGGTCTCAAGAAGGCCTCCTGGCACCTGAAGGCCCAGCAGAGGGAAGCCTTTGCCACCTTACTGCTGGAGATCTATCTCCGGATAAGGCCAGCCCTCACCATCGTGGACGGGATAGTGGCGATGGAGGGGAATGGCCCCCAGAGCGGGGATTTGCGCCCCCTCGGCCTCCTCGCCGCTTCAGAGGACGCGATCCTCCTTGATGCCTTCCTCTCGAGGTTCGTCGGCCTCCCCCCTCAAAGGCTCCCCACCCTCCAGGCGGCCCGCAGGAAGGGAATCCGTCACTGGGAGGAGGAGTTCCCTGTCGTGGGAGACCCACCCCCTCCGGTCATCTTCCGCATCCCCCCTTCAGCGGATATCGGCTGGGGCCTACCAAGTTTGCTAAAGAAACCCCTCCGGCGTCTCTTCCTCCCGAGGCCCCGGGTCCTGCAGGACCTCTGTAAGAGGTGCGGCCTCTGCGCTGAAGTCTGCCCTCCCAAGGCGATAAGGGTGGAGGATAAGGTGAAGGTGAACGAGGGGCTCTGTATCCGCTGCTACTGCTGCCAGGAGGTATGCCCTGAGGGGGCGATCCAGTTGCGATGAGGAACCTGAAGCTCCTCATAGAGTACGAGGGAACGGCCTATTATGGCTGGCAGATCCAGCCGGGGGTGAGGACGGTCCAGGGGGTGATCGAGAAAAAGCTCTCCCTCCTCCTTCAGCACCCCGTGAGGCTCAAGGGGGCGAGCCGGACCGACAAGGGGGTTCACGCCCTGGGGCAGGTGGCCAACTTCTTCACCTCGAACCCGATGGACCTCTCCACCATCCAGAGGGCCTTGAACGCCCTCCTCCCCCCGGACATCGTCATAAAGGGCGTGGAGGAGGTCCCCGCCGATTTCCATGCCCGCTTCAGCGCCAAAAGCAAGGTCTACGAGTACCGGATCCTCAACCGCCCTTTTCCCTCGGCCTTCTGGCGCCGCTTCTGCTGGCATATCCCCCAGCCCCTGGAGCTCGAGGTGATGAGGAGGTGCGCTGAGGTGCTCATCGGAGAGCACGACTTCTCCTCCTTCCGCCTCTCAGGGGATAAGAGCTCCCATTCCTGGCGTCGGGTCCTTCGGGCCCAATGGAGGAGGGAGGAGGAGCTGATGGTATTCGAGATAGAGGCCAACGCCTTCCTCAGGGGGATGGTGCGGGGCATCGTCGGCACCCTGGTGGAGGTGGGAAGGGGGAAGATCAGTCCTGAAGAATTCCTCGAGATCCTTGAGGCGAGGGATCGCCGTAAGGCCGCCGCCACCGCCCCCCCTCAAGGGCTCATCCTGAAGGAGATAAGGTATTGAAGGAGGTACTCCGCCTCAGCGAGTTTCAGGAGGGGACCTTTGAGGAGAGGCTCAACCGCTTCCTCGTCTCGGTGCAGGTTGAGGGGAGAGCCGAGAGGGCCCACCTCCCCAACTCGGGGAGGCTCAAGGAGCTTCTGGTTCGGGGCAGGAGGGTCCTTCTGGTCCCCTCCAGATCGAGGAGGAGAAAGACTCCCTTTGACCTCTGGGGGGTAGAAGGAGAAGGAAGATGGGTCTGTGTCGATTCCCGAATGGCCAATCATCTCTTCCTGCAGGCCTTAAGATCGGGGCTCATCCCCGGGTTTCGGGGCGATGAGGAGGTGGAGCGGGAAGTAACCCTTTCGGACAGGAGGATAGATTTTGTACTCCATCGAGGAGGGAAGAGGTACTGGATAGAGGCGAAATCGGTCACCCTGGTGAAAGGGGATCTCGCCCTCTTCCCCGATGCCCCCACTCATAGGGGGACCGAGCACCTGAGGCTCCTCACCTCCTTGAGGGGAAGGGGAGAAGGGGCAGGGGTATTTTTCATCATCCAGCGAGGAGATGCCAAGGCCTTCTCCCCCAACCGGGGGACCGATCCCCAGTTTGCCTCTTGCCTAAAGGAGGCCGCTGCAAGGGGAGTCCTGGTGGGGGCGATCTCCTTTCCAGTAGGCAGGGGCTGGATAGGGAAA
The DNA here is from genome assembly GCA_964422255.1 of uncultured Thermodesulfobacteriota bacterium. Lineage (GTDB taxonomy): Bacteria > Desulfobacterota > B13-G15 > B13-G15 > B13-G15 > CAYRAR01. The sequence goes on from CAYRAR010000081.1 coordinate 3,475, forward strand.
GGAAGGAGAGTCCCCATCATGTGGCCACGGTGACATGGCCGATCTAATGCTGTAAGATTTCAAAGGCCAACCTACCTCAAGCAGGAGGAGGAAATGAAGGTGAAGATTGGGTTCATTTGCTCCTTTTCCATGCAGAAGGAGATGATAAAGAGTGTGGCCGATGAGCTCTCCGATAAGGTAGAGGTGCTGGTCGAAATAGGAGTCCTCGAAGAGGCCATCCCTAATGCGAGGCGGCTGGAGAAGCTGGGGGCTGAGGTCATCGTCAGTTGGGGAGCTACCGCAGCCTTATTGGAAAAGGAGCTTTCTACCCCAGTGGTCAGCATAAGGATCCCGGACTTTGACGTTATGAGGGCAGTTAAGCAAGCAAGTAAGTTCGGGAGGAAGATCGCCCTTATGACGCCCGAGCCTTTGAGTGGGTTAGATCTATTAGAAGAGCTGTACGGCGTGAAAATCAAGCAGGTGATCTTCAGCAATCAAAACGATTTCAGATACGGAATAATAGAGGCCTTCAACGAAGGCTATGAGGTTTTAATTGGAAAAAGTTATGTCACCCTTAATATGGCCAAGGAATACGGCAGAAAGGCAGTTTTAATCACCTATAATTTGGAGAGCGTGAGGCAGGCCTTCCACGAAGCCATAAGGATCGCCAATCTCAGGAGAAAAGAGCGGGAGGAATACACCCGCTTAGCGACGATCTTTAACTCCTTGACGGAGGGCGTCATCGTCATCGACAACCTGGAAAGGATTACCCTGTTTAACCGTGCGGCAGAAAGGATCTTGGGTATCAGTTCCCAAAAGGCTTTAGGGCAACCTATCTCTAGCATATTGCCCCATACCCAGATGGCGGAAGTTTTGAAAAATGGGAAGAACATCGAGGATGAATTTTACAACATCGGGGACACCAGCGTCATTGCCACCCATATACCGATCCTCCTTGAGGAGGGAATATTGGGAGTGGTCTCGACCCTTAGGGAGGCCTCTGAGATCCAGAAGATCGATAGCAAGATCAGAAAAAAGATGATCTCCCGGGGGTTCGTCGCTCATTACAGCATTGATCATTTTTCTGCGTATAGTCCGGCGATGAAGAAGGTCATCGAACAAGCAAAGAGATTTGCCGCGACTGATTCAACCATCCTCATCACTGGGGAGAGCGGTACAGGCAAAGAGGTTCTCGCCCAAAGCATTCATCGCCTGAGTTCGAGAAGGAAAGGCCCCTTTGTGGCTATAAATTGTAGTGTCCTTCCAGAGAATCTACTGGAAAGTGAACTCTTTGGGTATGAGGAAGGAGCGTTCACTGGAGCCAAGAAAGGAGGGAAAATGGGCCTGTTTGAGTTGGCCCACGGAGGCACGCTATTTTTAGATGAGATAGGCACGATGCCGATAAATTTGCAGTCAAAATTGCTCAGGGTTATCGAGGAAAGAGAGGTAATGCGACTGGGAGGAGAGAGGCTTATTCCCATAGATGTCAGGATCATCGCTGCCACTAATAAGGACTTGGCCAATGAGGTAAGGAAAGGTGCCTTTCGAGAGGATCTATACTTCAGGTTAAATGTATTAGCTATAAGGATGCCTTCCCTGAGGGAAAGAAGGGAGGATATTCCAGATCTGGTCTCTAAATTCGTCTCTTTCTACTGTAAGAAATACGGAAAGAAGCAGATCTCGATATCAAACAATATGCTCAAAAAGCTGAAAAATTACTGTTGGGCCGGAAATGTGAGGGAACTCCAAAACATAATAGAAAGATTTGTGCTTCTATATGATGGATCTGTCAAAGGTGAAGCATTGCTGAATGAATTATTGGATCACGAGGTTTGCTGTGGCGGGAGGAGACAGTTCCATGGGGATGGGACGCTGCCAGAAAGTGAGAGGCCCTTACACGGAAAGACCATAAAGGAAATAGAAAGGGAACGGATCGTAAAAGCATTGGACCATACCAACTTTAACGTATCTCGAGCCGCCTCACTCTTGGGGATGAGCAGAAGCACCCTTTATAGAAAGATGAAGGCCTTTAATTTGTATTGAATTGTATCGGATTGTATGCTTGATGTATTAATTTGAATTATTTTCTCTTATCAAGTTAGGTACTTGCTTCCTTCCTTATTTTGGGTCATAAGAAATGTTTTGAAAATTAAAGGCTTAAGTTTTTTGCCCAGAATCAAAAGGCGGCATATTTCTTGCGTTCTCCTCTCTACCATTTCTCCGGAAATAGGCATGAGACATTTATGTACAAAGGGTGAAGCATGAAAATATAGGTGTGTTCTCGGTTTGAGGAAGTAGCAAATATTGTTTATGATGCATGGCCGTTTAAAAAAGCTGGACCAAGAGAGGAGTTGGTTAGAGCCAGCCCGACAGTTGCGAGTAGTTGGAGAAGCAGATGTGGTCGTCTGTGGTGGCGGCCCTGCTGGTTTTGGAGCAGCACTTTCCGCCGCCCGAAACGGAAGCAAAGTGATTTTAATAGAAAGATATGGCTTTTTAGGGGGGATGGCGACCCTTTCCATGGTCAACCTATTTGCCATAAGGAACCTCACTCCTTACGATGGGGAAAAGCTTCCCCTTATTGGGGGTATCCCCCAAGAGTTTCTGCAGCGGGTCAGTGCATTAGGAGGGGCAATCTTACCTGATGACGCCTTGAAGCTAAAGGAGAGTGAGCCCGTAGTCCCTTCTTGGTCTGACTATCTGCTGTTTGATGTAGAGCTGACCAAGTTAGTGATGGTGAGGATGCTACGAGAGGCCGGGGTAACTATCATCCTGCACAGCTTGGTCACGGGGGCGATAACGGAGGACGGAAGGGTAAAAGGGCTGATCATCGAGAGTAAATCAGGAAGAGAAGTGGTCTTGGCAGAGAGGGTCATCGATGCTACAGGAGACGGAGATGTGGCCTACCTATCGGGTGCGGATTTCGAGCATTATCTGGGGGAGGATACCCTTCCTGTGACTATGATCTTTTCCATTGGCGGGGCAGACGATAAAAGGGTATGGGAGTATTTATTGAATGATCCGGATCTCGGGGAGCTGCTGAAGAAGGCCCCTGAGTACATCGCTAAGCCTGAGTCTGTTTTCAAGGATATTCCATACCCCTTGAAGATCTTTAAGGCCAGGATCCCTTGGGTTAACGAGAGAAGGTACGATCAGATGATTCGCCCAGGCCAATGGTGGGTGTGGGGGCTTCATCTCTTTAAGCGGAATGTAGTTGATGCATCCGAGCTCACCGAATGTGAGATCGTCTTAAGAGAGCGGGTATATGAGACCTTTGTCTTTTTGAAGAATTACCTGCCAGGGATGGAGAATGCCTATTTGGATCAGACACCTGTGCAGGTTGGGATAAGGGAATCACGGCGGTTCCATGGAGAATATACTCTTACCCTGGACGATATCCGCTCAGGGAGGGAGTTCGATGATGGGATCGCCAGAGGCAGGATAAAAAACAGACCCCCTTTTCACATTCCCTATCGCTGTTTGTTGCCTAAGAAGGTCGATGGACTACTTTTGGCAGGAAGATGTATCTCGATCACCCATGAAGCAGCGACCCAAGTGGCCCCCAGAAATCAACCTACATGTATGGCCATAGGGGAGGCGGCAGGAGCGGCAGCGGCCCTTTCCATAAAGGACGGTGTATCGCCCAGGGAGTTGAACGTAGAGAGGTTAAAGAGGGCGTTGGTTTCTCAGGGGGCGGTGTTAGCCGGGAAATAAGAGCAAGGAGGTTATGTCATGAAATTAAAGGAAGATGAAAAAGCAATGCTCGCTGGGGAGTTTGGTCAACCTGTGAAGAGAGCGATAGAGTATCTAATCAAACTGGGGGAATTCTTCGGAGCTGAGGAGTTCGTAGACATACGTTCCTGCTGGCAGGATTGTAGTTTCGCCATGCATCATGAGGTAGGGCTGCAGCTCGTGGAAGAACTCGCGGCCCAAGGGGGAAAGTTCAGGGCAATCGCGATAATGGGGCCATGTGATATGCCTGAGTGGTGGCAGGAGATCGGCCAGAGGGAGGAGGATGCGAAAAAGACCTTTCGTCTGATCGAGGCGTACAAAAAACTTGGGGGGTATCTCGCCTATACATGCATATCAGAGGAATGCATCGAACTTCCGACCTTTGGAGAGCATTGTCACTGGGGAGGGAGCAACCTGGCCATCTATGTGAACTCTGTTTTGGGAGCGCGGACAAATGTAGCAGGTGTAGGTACGGGGCTTATGTGCGCTATAACCGGAAAGACCCCGAAGTTTGGACTTCATTTAGATGAGAACCGTTTGGGAAAGGTTTTGGTTCAGGTGGATGCAGAGCTTAAGAGTCTCACCGATTGGGATGCCCTGGGGTACTATGTAGGGATGCAGCTAAGGGAATACGGGATGATACCGGTCTTTCAAGGTTTGCCTAAGAACATCCTGGAGGGAGCTCGAAGGCGGCTGGACGGAGCCCTGATGGCTTACGGGACCATGGGGATGTACCATATCGTGGGATCTACTCCAGAAGCCCCAACCTTAAGAGATGCTTTCGGAGGGCGTAAGCCTTTGAAGGAATTGGTGGTCACCAGGGAAAATCTCGATGCCATGTATAACTATTTCCCCGTAAAAGACAAGAAGATAGACCTGGTGATAATTGGATGCCCTCAGACGGAGGTGGATGAGATAGCTTTGATAGCGGATATGCTCAAGGGCCGAAGGATTCATCCCGATGTGGCCTTCTGGATCAATACTACCCCGAAGTTTAAACACCTGATAGAGGAAATGGGTTATGCCAAGATCATAGAGGACGCAGGGGGACGGATCACTTATAGGGCGTGCGTGTTATGGATGACTCCCAGGTACTTGGCTGAGAAGCTGGGGTATCGGCGTGTTCTCACACCCGACATAAAATATGCCCATTACTTGGTGGGGTATGGGATGCAGCCTGTTTTTAGGCCCATTCCCGTCTGTATTGAGTCGGCCATCGCTGGCGAGTTAAGGGGGTGATAAGATGAAGAAGATTATCCTAAGAGGACGTGGTACCACAGGTAAGGCTGAGGGGGTCGCTCTGGTCTCTCGGGAGTCGATGAGCTTCTTCAGT
>CAYRAR010000082.1:0-8484 GCA_964422255.1 uncultured Thermodesulfobacteriota bacterium
CTCTCTTCCAGCAAGTGCAGTACGATCCTGCCTTCCTTCCCCGATGGGGTATGGCGCCTTTTTATCAAAGGATGTCTCATTACAGCGAGATAATCTCGATGGTAGTAGCCCCTCTCGGGATCTCTGCCGGAAGAAAGCCTCATGAGGCCTTCCAGGAGGGCGAAGAGGGCCGTCCTGGAGAGGGGATCACCCAGGGTGATGTTGACCTTTTGACCTTCGGGGAGTTCGTGCAGGGTCGGTATGAGGGCCGAGGGATCGGGCAGGACCAGGACGGTTCGATCGGGCCTCTCTTCCCTCTCCCCTATTAGCCTTTTTGCCTGAAGTAGCTCTGAATGCAGATCGTAGGCCTCGATAAAGGAGAGACGGCGAGGCAAATCTCCCCCCTTCTCTCTCTCCAGTTCTAGACCCCATTTATCTTTCCAGCGCTTATACAGCGGAGGGAGGTCCTCCGAGGGGGCATGCCAGAAGATCTCGGCCCCTTCCTCCCAGAGCCGGTGAAGGATCCTATCCTCGGCGGCCGTGAGGGCATAAAAGCCCACGACGTAAAAGGGGCCCTCACCTAAGGGGGCTTCGTCTATCCTTTCGGCCACCGTCCTGAACCTCCTCCCCGGGGTGGTGAGGGATCGACCCTCAAGCTCCCCCTCATAGGCCTGAAAGATGGAGGCGAGCTCTTCAAGAACAGGGGCTGCTTCCTCGGGGACCCCCTCGGGATAGGGTAGGGGAGGGGGGAGGATCAGCTCCTTATAAAATTCCTCAAAAAGGCCCGCAAGCCTTATCCCCCAGGGGAAGAAGCGATCGAAGGAGGTGGATATCTCCTCGAAATTCTTCCTACCCTTCACCACCTGAAAGAGGAGCCAGGCCTGGTCCGCAGGCCCCAGGGCCCTGCAGGGGGGTTCCTCCATCAGGGTGGCGAGCCTCTGGATAAAGTCATCTATGGCGTAGATCTTCGGGGGAAGAAAAGGCCCCTTTATCTCTTGGAAGAGGTAGAACCTGAGGTATACCGCTGGTCTTCTGTGGGGGAAAAGGACGCTCACCCGCGAGAGGGAAAGGGGGTCTTGGGGAGAGTAATGCTCCCTGACCAGATGGCGGGCTACCTCCAGAAGGAGGTTTTGGCCATAGGGGATGACCCTGACTCGCTTTCTCATACCTCCAGCACCGCCGCTTCGTCTATGTAGAGAATGAAGCCGCGGATCGTCCCGGGGAAGATCTCCCGAAGGAGGCGCATGTACTCTCTTACCTGTCCTACATGCCAGCCTTCCCGATGGCCGACCTTATATTCGATCACCTCCAGGAGGTCTCCCTTCACCACCACCCGATCGAGCCGATGAAGACCTCCCTCCTCATCCACCACCTCCATCTCTCGCAGGGCCAGGGTCCCTTCGGCGAACCAGTCCTTCACCTGCTCCATTTCGAAGATCCGCTCGAGGGGCCTGAGGAAATCCTCCCTTATCCTCCATCTCCTCTCGTCCTCTCCGAGGAGGATGAAGGCCCTCTTTATCGCCCCTTCCAGCTCCTTCTGTGAGGGGACCCTTTCGATGAGGGAAAGGGCAGTATGGATCAGATCCCCCCTCTTTGCCGCCAGGACCTTTGCCGGCTCCTCTGCAAAGGTGAGGGGATGGGTTATGATCCTCAACTCTTCAGGTATCCTCGCCATCCTTTAAATCCCCTGTCTCTTTGAGCATCTCCTTTAGCCAGGCTGCCACAAAGTCTTTGCGTACCCCCCTCCCCGAAGGATAGCAAGTGACATAGAGGTAAAGGGCCTCTCTGGGGCGGGTCGTGGCGACGTAAAGGAGGTTTAAGGCCTCAATCGCCTCTTCCATCCTCTTTCTGAGCCTCTTTTCCTCCAGGTCTTCGGGAAGGGGGTTCTTCAAGGAAAGGAGTCCTCCGTCTTCATCGCTGATGATCCTGGGGGCCTGGACTTGCCAGTTGGTGAAGGGGAGGAGGACCACGGGAAACTCCAGTCCCTTCGCCTTATGGATGGTCAGCACCCGGATCGCCTCCACCCTCTCGGGAAGGCCCAGCCTCTCCTCTGCGCCCTCCCTTTCCCAGAAGGAAAGAAACCCAGGGAGGCTCCCCTCTCCTCCCCGTTCCCCCCTGAAGGCGAGCTCCAGCAATCGACAGAGGAGGGGCCCTTCTTCAGGGTAACGCTCGAAGAGCTTGAGCCTCTCGATGATCTCCCTCACCATCTCATAGGGGGCGAGGAAACCGACCCGTCCAAGGAGGGGCTGAAGGTAACGCTCAAAGGCCTCGGGAAACCGCACGGAGAAGGCCTTATAGAGGGGCGAGATCCAGTTCCCTTCGGACAGGAATTCCTTGAGCCCTTCGTGGGGGAGTTCGGGGAGGCCGCTGAAGATGCCGCTTGAGAGGGCACCCCAGAAGGCCAGGTCATCAGGGGGATAATCAAGGAAGCGCAAGAGGGCTACCACCCCCTTAACGATCCTTGATCTCCTGAGCCGGAGGGAGTTCTCCGTAACGACGGGAATCCCCTCCGCTTGGATCCATCCGGCCACCTCTTCCGCCTGCTCATTGGTTCGTACCAGGACTGCTATCCCCCCCTCACGTTCCCTCCATAGCCCCCTGATCTCCTCAAGGATCTTCTCCTTCACCTGGAGGAAGAGATCCTCCTTGGGGGCCCGGAAATACCTCACTTTGATTTCCCCTCCCTTCCTCCCCTCCCCGGGGGGGAGCTGCTGACAGACGTCCTGAAAGTTCCTCCTGAGGATGGAGGCCAACTCATCTATTAATTCACCCTCTTTTATCTCCTCTCCCTTTCCTCCAAGGATCATGCGGGCGATCTCCCTCGAGAACCCCTCTTCCTTGAGAAGACCCCACAGCCGATTGTTGAAGCGGACAATTCCCTCCAGGGACCTGTAGTTGGTGGAGAGGAGATCGGTCCTCCGCCCCTCAGGGGGCACTGAGGGGAAAGGTTCCTCCATGACGAGGTCGAAGAGCCGCCAATTCCCTCCCCGCCACCCGTATATCGCCTGCTTCACATCCCCCACATAGAAGAGTCCCCCGCCCTGAGAAAGGGCCTCCTCTACCAAGGGCAAGAGCGCCTCCCACTGGGTGGTGCTTGTGTCCTGAAACTCGTCCATGAGAAAGTAACGCAGGAAGGTGCCGAACCTCACGAAGGCATAAGAGCCCGGCCTCTGTACTCCGCTGAGATATCCCTTGAGCCTCTCTATCCAGCTCCCTCCGAGCAGGATCCCCTCGTCCTTCACCACCCGATCCATCTCCTCTTTCATCTTCGAGAGGAGGCCAATGTAAGGGGAAAGCCTCGCCTTAGAGAGCTCCCAAAGGTAGGTCTTCCTCGCTGCCAGCGCCCGCTGGTAAAGGGGGAGAAGATCGGCTTCCATCTTGGCCTTCCCCCTCCAGAAGGCCCTATCCAGGTTACCCACTGGGTCATCGAGCACCTCCATGGGAAAGCCCAGAGATCGCTCTCTTAGGGCCTCTTTCAGTTTCCTGGAAATCTCCTCCAATTCTCGCTTCTTCTCCTCCAGTTCCCCCTCTCCCCCCTTTACTTCCCCCTCCAGGTGGGGGAAGAGCTCGTAGAGTCTCCTCCTTACCTTTGCTTCGATCCTAAAACCCCTTGCCTCCTCGATGTTTAGATAGGTGTGAAGGAGGTCCTCAAGGAGTCTCCTCAGATCGTCCTCTTCGCCAGCCGAGGCCAACACCCTGTCAAAGCAGAGGTCAAGGAGTTCCTCTGTGCGGAAGGTCACCTCCACATCCGGTCCTATTCCCATCTCCAAGGAGAGGGCGCGGAAGAGGGCGTACATGAGGCTGTCAATGGTACGGACGTGAAAGTCTCCATAGTGGCTGAGGATGACTTCAAGCCATCCCTCCGCCCGCTTCCTTTCCATCCCCTCCCTCATCCCTAAGGCGATTTCCTTCAGGTGCCGGATAATCCTCTCCCTCATCTCTGCAGCCGCTTTGTTGGTGAAGGTTATGGCCACGATCTGCCTGAGGAACTCCTGGGAAGGAGGGCGTTGGCCAAGAAGGGAGAGGAACCTTTCGGTGAGGCTCTGGGTCTTCCCTGCCCCTGCGGATGCCCTAAGGCAATGGATGAAAGGTCCCCCCACCTGAACCCCCTTCACTTGCGACAAATTATGATCTTCGAACGGCTCACCCTAAGTCTCTCGACGTTATTAAAGTAATTTCTAAATAATTTCTCCTCATCTCTAAGAATTTGTGAGATTTTCTTTCTCCCTATAATGAGGAGCCTGATGAAAAAGAGCACCTTTGTGAGGGGGTTGGTGGGGACCTCGTGCTCCATCATCAGAAAGGGCCTTCTCTCTTTGAGGACCCTGCGGACCTCCTGCAGGGTCCTTAAGGCGGTATCTCCTTTCAGTTCGTAAAAGGCGTGAGAGCAGGTCACCGCGTCGAACATCTTCCCTTTGAAAGGCAGGGAGGATACATCCGCTTCTACGAGAAAGACGTTTTTGAGGTGTCGCGTCTTCTCCTTGGCCACTTTCAGCATCCCCCTGGAAAAGTCTACCCCGATAACTTTCCCCCGTTCTCCTACCTCTTTGTGTAGGTTCAGCAGCAGGGAGCCGGTCCCCGTACAGATGTCAAGGACCGTATCCCCCTTTCTGAGCCCCACCGTTTTGGCCAGCCTCTCCCTCAGGGCTCCACCCCTGTCGCCGGAATGGAGGGCGACGAAGGCGTCGTAAAGGGGGGAGAAGAGGTCGTAGTATTTGCGCCTTATGCGCCTCCTCATCTTCGCCTGGGCGATGGAATTTCGGTGCCAGTTGTAGTATATCTCTTTCAAAAGGAAGGGGAAAGCGCTGAGGGATGATAAAGGTAGGGTGCTGTGGTTTCCCCGTGGGGAGGAAGGTATATTATGAGTCTTTCGGCTGTGTTGAGGTCCAGCAGACCTTTTACCATCCTCCCAAGGTGGAGACCCTCAGAAGGTGGAGGGAGGAGGCCCCTGAGGGTTTTGAGTTTACGCTCAAGGCCTGGCAGCTCATAACTCATACCCCGAAGAGCCCCACCTATCGGCGTTTGAAGATGGATGTCCCTGAGGAGAAGGCCCATCTTTACGGCAACTTCCTCCCCAGTGAAGAGGTCCTCTCCGCGTGGGAGGTGACCCGGGAGGCGGCCCAGGCCCTCGGGGCCAGGATCGTCGTCTTTCAGACCCCTTCCAGCTTCAGGCCCACCCCCGAGAACCTGAAAAACATGAGGGAGTTCTTCCGGGAGGTGGAACGAGGAGATATGATCTTCGGATGGGAACCCCGGGGCTGGGATGGGGAAAGGGTGGCGGAGGTATGTGAGGAGCTTGATCTCCTTCACATCGTGGACCCCTTTCAGGGCCCAAGCCTCTGGGGAGAAACGGTTTACTGGCGCCTTCACGGAAGGGGAGGGTATAAGTACAGATATACCGACGACGACCTCGCCCTCCTGCGGAAGTGGCTTCCCGCAGATAAGAGGGTTTATGTGATGTTCAACAACACCTCCATGTTCCAGGACGCCCAGAGGTTCGTAAGGCTTCTGGAGGGGAGGGGTGGAGTGTCCTGAGATCTGGGACTGGCTTTCGCAGAGGGTCACGGAGGAGAAGGGGGTGGTCATGCTCATCGGGGCCCCGGATACCGGGAAGACCACCCTCTGTCACTTTCTCATCTCCCAGGCCCTTCAGCGGGGGATAAAGACCGCATATGTAGATGGGGATATAGGCCAGTCAGTCATCGGCCCCCCTACCACCCTGGGGATGACGCTCCTTGAGGAGCCTCCCCAAGATTTTTTCCGCCTACAGTGGGACCTCCTTTACTTCATCGGTTCTCCCTCACCGGCCCGTCACCTCCTGCCTGTAGCTGTAGGGCTGAAGAGGCTGGTGGACAGGGCAAGGGAGGAGGCGGAGCTGATCGTCGTGGACACGACAGGGCTTGTGGCAGGGGAGGTGGGATTTGAGCTCAAGTTTTATAAAATGGAACTCCTCAGGCCTCAGGCCCTGATAGCCCTCCAGAGGCAGGACGAGCTTGAGCACATCCTCAAGGGGTGTCGCGGGAGGAAGGGGCTTTCCCTTTACGTCCTTCCCCCGTCCGAAGGGGTCGTACCCCGCTCTCAGGAGCGGAGGAGGGAGTACCGTCAGAGGAAGTTCGAGGAATATTTCAAGGAGGGGAGGAAAGTGGAGGTGGACGTGGAGAGGGCGGTGGTGATAGACCCGGCCTTTCCCCTGTTGCGGTTGGGAGAGGACGATGAGAGGCTCATCGGGAGGCTTTTGGGCCTTAACGACGATCGATTTTTCACCCTGGGGCTTGGGATTTGGGAAGGGGTTGATGAGAGGAAGGGAAAGGTTTACATATATACCCCGCTTGAGCAGATAGAGGAGGTCAGGTTTTTGCATTTAGGGCATATCACCCTGAAGAAGGGGTGACCAAAGGATGGGCAAAGGGCTCGAAGGACGGAGGATGAGGGGAATTTTCCCCCTTACTCACAGCTTTTCCACGCCTTTTCCACAATCCCTGTGGAAAGAGGTGAGGAGGGATGCCCGCTAACCTTCCTCCTGAGTATTTTGCTGCGGAGAAGAGGTTCAGGGAGGCGAAGAGCATCCCCGAGAAGATAGCTGCCCTGGAGGCGATGCTCGCCATCATGCCCCACCACAAGGGGACCGATAAGCTCCGGGCCACTCTCCGCAGAAAGCTCGCCAAGCTGCGGGAGGAGGGGGAGCAGCGGCGAGGACGAGGTGGGAGGGGGGACCTCTACACCGTGCGTAAGGAGGGGGCAGGGCAGGTGGCGATGGCCGGGGTTCCCAACTGCGGAAAGTCCCAGCTCCTCGCCTCCCTCACCAACGCCACCCCTGAGGTGGCGGATTATCCCTTCACCACCCAGCTGCCCCAGGCGGGGATGATCCCTTACGAGAACATAAAGATCCAACTCGTGGACCTCCCCCCCCTTAGCCCTGATCACTCAGAGCCGTGGGTCTTCAACATCCTACGGGGGGCTGACCTGCTGCTGGTGGTGCTCGATTTGAGCCATGACCCCTTAGGGGAACTGGAGACCCTGAGGGAGATGATGAGGGGGCAGCGGATCGTCCTTCTGGGATTGGATGAGGCGAAGGGAGAGTGGGGTCTTTACCCGAAGAAGGCGATCATCGTGGGAAACAAAGGGGATCTCGATCCCGAGGGGGAGAATCTGACGGTCCTTCGGGAGCTCTATGGTGAAGGGATCCCCATGGTCCAGGTCTCGGCCAAGGAGGGGGAAGGCCTCGAAGAGCTGAAGAGGAAGATCTTCTCGATGCTGGAGATCGTGAGGGTCTACCCCAAGCCGCCGGGGAAACAGCCCGACATGTCCAATCCCGTGATCCTCAAGAGAGGAAGCACCGTGGAGGACCTGGCCGAGGAGATCCACAAGGACTTCGTCTCCAAGCTCCGCTACGCCCGCATCTGGGGATCGGCCCGGTTTGACGGACAGAGGGTCCACCGGGACTATCCCTTAAGCGACGGTGACATCGTCGAGCTTCACATATAGCCCCCCTTTAAGGACGGGGAAGGTCCTCGTCGTTCACCAGGGGGCGTTGGGGGATCTGCTCCTCGCCCTGCCCGCCATAAGATCCCTTAAAGGGGCCCTGGGAGTACCCCTCACCCTGTGCGGCCATGGCTGGGTCATCCAGGCCTTGGAAGGTGACCCCTTCATAGAGGAGCTCATGGACGTGAACAGGGGGGACTTCTTCCAGCTCTTCTCTGAGAGGGAGGCTGGGGAAGGGATCGACCTCCTGCGCGATGCGGGGTGGGCCTTTGTGTTTGGGAAAGAGGGGGTCCTCGCGACCAATCTCAGGAGGGTGGGGCTGCAGGTGACGGTCCTTCCTCCTTCTCATAGACGCCACTTGACAGATCACTACCTCGCCCTCCTCTCCTCCTCTGGGAAGGTTTCCAAGGTCTCCCCTCCCTGGATTCCGATTTCCCCAGAGGAAAAGAAGTTGGCCAGGGAGCGTCTGATGAGGGAAGGGGTAAGGGGTGATTTTTTTGTCCTCCATCCCGGAAGCGGTTCGCCGAAGAAGGTCTGGCCACCCCAGAAGATGGCCCGGGTGGCCGAGGCCCTGATGAGGGAAAAGGGGCTTTTCCCCATCGTCATCGAGGGGCCTGCTGACGGAGTCCCTTGCCAGGAGCTCCTATCAGCGATAAAGGGAAAGGGCCTCCTTCTGCGTTCCCCCCATCTCCGGGAGCTCGCAGCGCTTCTCTCCCTGGCCTCCCTCTATGTGGGGAATGATTCGGGCATCTCCCACCTTGCCGCCTCCGTGGGGGCTCCCACCCTCGTGCTCTTCGGCCCCACGGATCCCCACATATGGGCCCCTCGGGGGGAGAGGGTGAGGTGGATATGGGGCAAGACGCCCTGTGCGCCGTGTACCCCTGAGCAGCGGCGGCAGTGTCCCCGCCCCCGCTGCATGGAGCAGATAGGTCCTGAGGAGGCCATAGAGACCCTCCTTTCGGATCCTTGGTAAGGGGTAAAGACATAGGTACCAGTTTTGAGGTGGAAGGGGAAGGTGAGCAG
>CAYRAR010000083.1:0-8478 GCA_964422255.1 uncultured Thermodesulfobacteriota bacterium
ACGTGGGGATTGCCTTCATCGCTGTGAAGCGCTGTGACGAAGTAATCGAACCGCTGGAGAAGGGGTCAAATAGGGGACAGATTTCAGGGGGCTGGGGAGGGGTCAGGTCCCAAAATTGGTGCCTGGAGCGGGCCTCGAACCCGCACGGGGCAGAGCCCCAAGGGATTTTAAGTCCCTTGCGTCTACCAGTTCCGCCATCCAGGCCATCACTTATTTTCCCCCCTCAGAGAGGACCTTGTCAAGCCGCGGATAAGAGGCGAAGGGGAGGAGGCGAACTGGGCCTTGACAAAAGGGTGGGGATATATATACTGATCTTTTCAAAATTTTTTGATAAGCTCTTTGAGAGAATAGAGAATATGAGAATTCGCTGGGAAGATATACCGCCGGAAGGGTTGAAGGTGGGGTTGGATGGGGTAGGGGACCTGGACCTCCATGGCCCAAAGGGGTCCTTGGAGGAGGACCTGAGGCTGGCCTCCCCCATTGAGGGGGAAGTAGAGCTCAGGAAAAAGGGGGAGGGCGTAAAGGCGAGGGGTTGGCTTAAGACGGCGGTTTTTATAAAATGTGCCCGCTGTCTGAAGGAGTTCAAGTTACCGATATCCTCAAGGTTCGAAGGGCTTTATTTGCACATAAGATATGCGCCTCATCAGGAGGAAGTGGAGCTCTCGTGGGAGGAAATGGAGGTCACCTTCCTCCTGGAGGAGGTCATCGACCTAAGACAGATGGTCCATGAACAGATATGGATTCAGATACCGATGAAACCCCTCTGCCAGCAGGACTGCAAGGGTCTCTGTCCCCTCTGTGGTGCTGACCTGAACGAGGGGGATTGCGGATGTCAGCGAGAGGAAATAGATCCTCGCTTTGCCGTGCTGAAAGGGCTTAAGCTGAAGAGGTGAAGCATGGCCGTACCGAAGAAGAGGGTTTCCAGATCAAGGAGAGATAAGAGGAGGACTCACAAGAAAGTCATCCCGCCCAACTTTGTCCTGTGCCCCCAGTGCCACGAACCGAAGTTGCCCCATTATGTCTGCCCCAAATGTGGCACATATAAGGGGAGGGAGATCCTGAAGATAGAGGAAACTTAGTAGTGAGATCGGTGCGGGTGGCAGTTGATGCCATGGGCGGTGATTACGCCCCGGAGGCTATTGTCGATGGGGCGGTGAGGGCTGCCCGTGGCTTGCGAAGGGGAAGCGTCGTCTTAGTAGGGGATAGGGCGCAGGTGGAGGAGGAACTGAAGAAATACAAGTATCCTCCGGATAGGCTCTCCCTCGTTCACGCCTCAGAGGTAGTCGAGATGCACGAGTCCCCCTCCAAGGCGATGCGGTCCAAGCCCAACTCCTCCATCAGGGTGGCGATAGATCTGATGCGGGAGGGAGAGGTGGATGCGGTGGTCACCGCGGGTAACTCGGGGGCGGCGATGGCCATTGCCATGTGGAGGCTCAAGAGACTGGAAGGGGTGGACAGGCCCGCCCTGGCAAGCCTCCACCCCTCCCTCAGGGGATATACCGTGGTTCTGGACGTCGGGGGGAACGTGGACTGCCGTCCTATCCACCTGGTCCAGTTTGCCATCATGGGGAGCCTTTATGCCCAGCTCGTCCTGAGGAAGTCCAACCCCAAAATAGGCCTGCTGAGCAACGGAACCGAGGAGACGAAGGGGAACGAACTTACCAGGAAGGTCCATCAGCTCCTCAAGAAGAGCCCTCTCAATTACATCGGCTATGTGGAGGGAAGGGATATCTACGTGGGAGAGGTCGATGTGGTGGTCTGCGATGGCTTCGTGGGAAACGTGGTCCTGAAGACGAGCGAGGGGATAGGGGAGTTCATGAGGGAGGCCTTCCGCGGCGGGGTTGGCAAGAACCTCTTCAGGAGGATGGGCTATTTCCTGATCCGCAGGATAGTGCATGTCCTTCAGGAGAAGATGGATTATTCCCACTACGGAGGAGTACCGCTCCTGGGGATAAACGGTGTCTGCTTCATCTGCCATGGCCATTCTTCCCCCAGGGCGATAGAGAACGCCATCTACGCTGCTTCTGATTACGTAACCCAGGGGGTCAACCAATCGCTGGAGAAGGCCCTAAAGGAGAGCGAGCTAAAGGGTTGGGGACAGGCTGCCCTCAGGTTCTGGGAACAGATAAAGGACAAGATGAGCCATTAAAGGGAGGTGATAGGGTGGACTATTTCCTCACCGAGGAACAGAAGATGCTGAAAGAGCTGGCCAGGAAGATAGCCGAAGAGAAGATCATGCCCGTGAGGGCGGAACTCGACGAGAAGGAGGAGTTTCCCTGGGAGATCATGAAGGTCTGCGCTGAAGCGGGCCTTTTTGGCGTAGCCATCCCCGAGGAGTATGGAGGGGTAGGGGGAGGGGTGCTGGAGAACTGCCTGGTGGTTGAGGAGTTGAGCAGGGCCTGCATTGGGGTTTCGGTAAGTTATGCCGCCAGCGGCCTGGGGGCATATCCCATCCTCCTTTACGGCACCGAGGAGCAGAAGCGGAAGTACCTCCCCGAGATAGCGAGCGGGAGAAAGCTTGCCGCCTTCGGAGCCACGGAGGCCAATGCGGGAAGTGATGTGGCCGCCATGCAGACCACCGCGGTGAAGGACGGGAACGGGTATGTGCTCAACGGAACCAAGCAGTGGATAACCAACGGCGGGGAGGCGGAGATATATTCCGTATTTGCAGTGACCGACAAGAGAAAAGGTCCCCGAGGAATAAGCGGATTCATCGTGGAGAAGGGTACCCCTGGGTTCTCCTTTGGCAAGAAGGAGAAAAAGCTGGGGATAAGGGCATCGGCCACCCGGGAGCTGATCTTTGAGGACTGCTGGGTGCCCGAGGAGAACCTGATCGGGGGGAGGGAGGGGATAGGTCTGATCATCATCCTCCGCACCTTTGACATGACCCGGCCCGGGATCGGGGCCCAGGCAGTGGGGCTTGCCCAGGGGGCCTTTGAGGTGGCCCTGAAGTACGCCAGAGAGAGGGTCCAGTTCGGCCAGAAGATCATCTCCTTCCAGGCGGTCCAGCACATGCTCGCCGATATGGCCACTCAGATCGAGGCGGCCAGGGCCCTGGTCTACTCAGTGGCCAGGTACATCGACAGTCACCCCCGCACCTTCAGCAAGGAGGCGGCCATGGCCAAACTCTTTCCCAGCGACGTGGCGATGAAGGTAGCTTTGGATGCCGTTCAGATCCTGGGGGGTTACGGTTACATGCGGGACTTTCCCGTGGAGAAGATGATGAGGGATGCCAAGATCCTCCAAATATACGAAGGGACCAACCAGATCCAGAGAAACAATATCGCCTTGGAGCTCGTAAAGGAACTGGCCAGCAGGAGGGTGGCGTGAAGATCGCCTTCGTCTTCCCGGGACAGGGCTCCCAGTACGTGGGGATGGGGAGGGATCTCTGGGAGAGGTATCCGGTGGTGCGGTCCCTCTTTGAGGAGGCGAGCGGGGTCCTCGGCTTCGATCTCGCCTCCCTTTGCTTTGAGGGCCCTGAGGAGAAGTTGAGGTTGACGGAGAACACCCAGCCTGCTATCTTCACCGTCAGCGTGGCCGCCTGGAGGGTGCTGAAGGAGGAGCTCAATTTGGAGCCCTACCTTGTGGCGGGCCACTCGCTGGGAGAGTATTCGGCGCTGGTCACCTCAGGAGCCCTCTCCTTCTCGGAAGGGGTGCATTTGGTGAGGATGAGGGGGAAGTTCATGCAGGAGGCAGTGCCGGTGGGCGAAGGGGGGATGGCAGCGGTGATAGGGCTGGAGAGGAGTCGGGTCAAGGAGCTCTGTGAGCGGGCGGCCGATGAGGAGGTCCTGGTGCCGGCCAATTTCAACTCTCCTGATCAGATCGTCATCTCCGGCCACCTCTCCGCGGTGGATCGGGCCATCCCCATGGCCAAGGAGATGGGAGCTAAGAGGGCGGTGAAGCTTGAAGTGAGCGCCCCTTTTCACTCTCCGCTCATGGAATCCGCAGGGAGGAGGTTGGCCGAGGAGCTGGAGAAAGTCGAGGTGAAGGACCTGAAGGTCCCGGTGATTACCAACGTGGAGGCCGAGCCCAACTCCGACCCTTCGAGGGTGAAGGAGCTTTTGGTGAGGCAGGTGAGCAGCCCTGTCCTCTGGGAGGACTCAGTGAGGAAGATGGTCCAGATGGGCATAGAGGCATTTGTGGAGATAGGGCCAAAAAGGGTCCTTTGCGGGTTATTGCGGAAGATAGTCCCGGAGAGGAAGATCCTTAACTTCGAGATCGCCGATGACCTCTACAAGTTGAAGGAGGTCTTAACCTAAGGAAAGGAGGTGAAAGGAAAGGATGGCTTCGTCGATCGAGGAAAAGGTGAAGGAGCTGATAGTGCAGCAGCTCGGGGTGAGCGAGAGCGAGGTAGTCCCTGAGGCCAAGTTCATAGACGACCTGGGGGCCGATTCCCTTGACCTCGTGGAGCTGGTGATGGCCTTGGAGGACGAATATGGGATCGACATCCCCGATGAGGACGTGGAGAAGATAGTGACGGTGGGTGATGCCATCAAGTACCTTGAGCAGAGGGTAAGTCAATAAAGGGCCGAAGGGGGGCTCGTCCCCTTTTTATTTCCTGGAAGCTGGTAAACTTTAATAAAAAAACGAGCGGATAATAATGGGCTCAAAGAGAAGGGTAGTGGTGACGGGGGTGGGGATGGTAATTCCCCAGGGGATCGGGATAGATCCCGTCTGGGAGAAGATATGCGAGGGGATCTCAGGGGTGGGCCCCATCACCAAGTTCGACGCCTCGGGATTTGAGACCCGGATAGCCGCCGAGGTGAAGGACTTCCGGGCGGAGGACTTCATAGAGCCCAAGGAACTTCGCAAGATGGACCTCTTTATCCATTACGCCCTGGCGGCCACAAAGATCGCCTTGGAGGACTCAGGTCTTGAGCTCGAGAAGGAGGACCCCGAGAGGATAGGGACCTGCGTGGGAACGGGCCTCGGAGGACTCTCTACCCTGGAGAAATACCATCAGGTCCTTCTGGAGAAAGGGCCCCGCAGGATTACCCCCTTCTTCATCCCGATGATCATCGCCAACGAGGCCTCGGGCCAGATCTCCATCTTCCATAACCTGAAGGGCCCGAACATCTGCGTGGTCACGGCATGCGCCACAGGGGCCCACTGCATCGGGGCCGCCTTCAGGGGGATCCAGTACGGTGACGCTGACGTAATGGTGGCAGGAGGGGTGGAGGCCACCATCACCCCTCTGGCAGTGGCGGGGTTCAACGCCATGAGGGCCATCTCCACCCGTAACGATGAACCCGAGAAGGCCTCCCGTCCCTTTGACCGGGACCGGGACGGCTTCGTGATGGGAGAGGGAGGAGCGGTGATGATCCTCGAGGAACTGGAGAGGGCCAAACGCCGCGGGGCCAAGATTTACGCCGAGCTGGTAGGATATGGGTACAATTCCGACGCCTATCACCTGGCCGCTCCCGATCCCGAAGGGGATGGGGCCGCTCGCTGTATGAGGATGGCGCTGAAGGATGCGGGGCTATCCCCCGATGAGGTGGATTACATCAACGCCCACGGGACCTCAACGGAGCTCAACGATATCACCGAGACCCTCGCCATAAAGCGGGTCTTTGGGGAGAGGGCCTACAAGATCCCCGTGAGCTCCACCAAGTCCATGACCGGACACCTCCTTGGGGCGGCAGGGAGCACCGAGGCAGTCTTCTCCGTTCTCACCATAAGGGATGGGGTGATACCCCCCACAATAAACTATGAGAACCCTGACCCACGGTGTGATCTCGACTACGTGCCCAATGTGGCGAGGGAAAAGAAGGTAAAGGTGGTCATGTCCAACTCCTTCGGGTTCGGAGGGACCAACAGCGTGCTTATCTTCCGCAAGTTCGAGGGATGAGATGAAGATCGCCCTGGCCTCCGATCACGCGGGGTTCAAATTGAAGAGAGAGATCGCCCTCTTCCTGGAAGAGGAGGGCCATGAGGTCCTGGACTTTGGCTGCCACGATGAGAGCTCTGTAGATTACCCTGATTACGGGATGGAGGTGGCCCGGCGAGTCTCCTCCCGGGAGGTGGAGAGGGGGATCCTGATATGTGGTACGGGGATCGGGATGTCGATCGTGGCCAACAAGTTTCCAGGGGTGAGGGCAGCACTGGTCTCCCACATCTACACGGCGAGGATGGCCAAGGAGCACAACGACGCCAATATCCTGGTCCTTGCTGGCAGGGTCCTGGGAGGAGGGCTCGCCAAGGAGATGGTGAGGGAGTGGCTTAAGGCCACCTTCCAGGGGGGGAGGCATGCCCGTCGCTTAAAGAAGATAGAGGAGATAGAGGAGAGGAACTTTAAGGGATGGACTGGCTCAAGTCCCCTCTAAAGGTGGTGGATCCGGAGATAGCGGAGGCGATCGAGAAGGAGACCTTGCGGGAGGAGCGGAAGATCGTGCTCATCGCCTCGGAGAACTATACCAGCGAGGCGGTCCTTGAAGCCCAGGGAGGGGTGCTCACCAACAAGTACGCCGAGGGGTATCCTGACCACCGTTATTATGGTGGCTGCGAGTACGTGGACATCGTGGAGAGGCTTGCCATCGAGAGGGCGAAGAAGCTCTTCGGTGCGGAACACGCCAACGTGCAACCCCTCTCCGGCACCGCCGCCAATATGGGGGTCTACTTCGCGGTCCTGGAGCCCGGGGACACCATCATGGGGATGGACCTCGCCCACGGAGGGCACCTGAGCCACGGCTCCTCGGCAAGCTTCTCCGGCAAGTTCTACCGGGTGGTCTCCTACGGGGTCTCCATGGAGACCGAGATGCTCGATTATGATGAGATAAGGGCCCTTGCCCTCCGGCATCGCCCCAAGCTGATAATCGCCGGGGCAAGCTCTTACTCCCGCATAATAGACTTCGCCCGCTTCCGGGAGATCGCCGACGAGGTGGGGGCCTATCTGATGGCCGACATGGCCCATATCGCCGGATTGGTGGCAGCAGGGGTCCACCCGAGCCCTGTCCCTCACAGCCACTTCGTCACCTCCACCACCCACAAGACCCTGAGGGGACCTCGAGGGGGGTTCATCCTCTGCAAGAGGGAATTCCAGGAAGTGATAGACCAGACGATCTTTCCCGGCATCCAGGGCGGTCCCCTCATGCACGTGATCGCCGCCAAGGGGGTCTGCTTCAAAGAGGCGATGAGCGAGGAGTTCAGGGAATACCAGAGACAGGTGGTGAAGAACGCCCGAAAGCTCGCCTCCGAGCTCCAGAAGAGGGGCTTCAGGATAGTCTCCGGGGGGACCGACAATCACCTTTTCCTGGTGGATCTCTCCGACAAGGGGATCACCGGGAAGGAGGCCGAGGAGGCCTTAGAGAGGGCGGGCATTACCGTGAACAAGAACGTCATCCCCTTCGACAAGCGCTCCCCCGCCGTGGCAAGCGGCATCCGTTTGGGCACCCCCGTGGTGACCACCCGGGGAATGAAAGAGGGGGAGATGGAGGTGATCGCCTCCCTCATCGCCCAGGTGCTCGAGAGCTATCCCGATCCCCGCACCGAGGAACGGGTCGCCCGCCAGGTGGAGGAGCTCTGCTTGGAGTTTCCCGTCTATTTAGATCGCATCAAGGGTAGCACCTATGAGTCGCCCGAGCTGGGATGAGTACTTCATGGAGATCACCAAGCTGGTCGCCACCCGCTCCACCTGCCTGCGCCGCCAGGTCGGGGCAGTCCTGGTGAAGGACAAGAAGATCCTGACCACTGGATATAACGGTGCCCCTTCCCAGCTCCCCCATTGCCTGGATGTGGGTTGTTTGAGGGAACAGCTGGGCATCCCTCCTGGGGAGCGTCACGAGCTCTGTCGGGGCCTTCACGCTGAGCAGAACGCCATCATCCAGGCCGCATACCACGGGGTGAGCATCAAGGGGGCGACCCTCTACTGCACCAACCACCCCTGTATCATCTGCGCCAAGATGATCATAAACGCCGGGATCGAGAGGGTGGTCTATCTGGACGGCTACCCCGATCCCCTGGCCGAGGAGATGCTGAAGGAATCTCGAGTGAAGGTGGAGAAGTTCAAGAAGGGATGAGGTGTCCTCACTGTCTCAGCACCGACAACCGGGTGATAGATACCCGGATGAGCAAGGACGGCCTGGAGATAAGGAGGCGGAGGGTCTGCAACAGCTGTGGCCATCGCTTCACCACCTACGAGAGGGTGGCCGAGGAGAACATCTTCGTGGTGAAGAGGGACGGGAGGCGGGAGCCCTTCAGCCGCGAGAAGATCCTCATCGGTTTGAGGAAGGCCTGCGAGAAGAGGCCCGTGAGCATAGACATACTGGAGAAGATCGTGGACAGGATCGAGACCTGGGCCCAAGAGAAGGGGAGGGAGATATCCTCCAGCGAGATCGGGGAACGGGTGATGGAAGAGCTCCAGGAGCTGGACGAGGTGGCGTATGTTCGCTTCGCCTCCGTGTACCGTCAGTTCAAGGACATAAACCAGTTCATGCGGGAGCTGAAGGAGCTGCTCGATCGCAGGGAGAGGAGGGATGTTCA
>CAYRAR010000084.1:0-8342 GCA_964422255.1 uncultured Thermodesulfobacteriota bacterium
GACCCCGTGCCAGAGGAGATGAGGCTCTATCGTCCCGTCGGTTGTCCCAACTGCGCCGGCACCGGCTACCGCGGACGCACGGGGATCTTCGAGGTCATGGAGGTGGACGAGGCCATCAGGTCCCTCATCGTGGAGGGAGCCGAGGCAGACCTCATCAGAAAGGAGGCCGTCAAGGCGGGTATGAGGCCCATGGTGGTGGACGGGGTGAGGAAGGCCCTTCAGGGCCTGACCACCTTAGAAGAAGTCCTGAGGGTGACCAAGGCCTGATATGCCCCTTTACCGCTACAGGGCTCGAGACTCCACCGGAAGGACGGTGAAAGGCTACCTTGAGGCAGCCCATAGGGAAGAGGCTGTGAGGAAGATCCGCGCCAGGTGGCTCTGGCCGGTGACGGTAGCCGAAGTAGAGGGCAAGGGGGCGAGCCTCCCCTTGGGAAGGCTCATTGACTTCACCAGAGACCTGAAGGAACTCCTCGAAGGGGGGATGCCCTTGGATCAGGCGCTGCAGCTCCTTGCGAGATCGGAGGAACGGGTGCGGATCAAGAGCCTCTTAGAGGACCTCCTGGAGAAGGTCCGCACGGGTAAGAGGCTTTCGGAGGCCTTGAGCGGACACCCCCGCGCCTTTGGACGGCTCTACGTGCAGATGATGAGGGTGGGGGAAGCTACGGGAAACATGGTGGAGGCCCTCGACTTGATCCTCCGCTATCTGGAGTCCAAACGGCAGGCCCGTGAGCAATTTCTGTCGGCCCTCATCTATCCGACCATACTCACCACGGTAGGGATTGTTTCAGTGGTCGTGCTACTCACTTACGTGGTACCGCGGTTTTCCCAGATCTTCGCGGAGCTGGGGCAGGACATGCCAGCGCTGCTCCGCTTTCTTCAGGCGGTGGGCTTCGGTCTGCGGCGCTACGGTTGGTGTCTGCCCGCGGGGCTGCTGATTCTCTATCTATTTGGCAAGGGCTATCTCAGGGGGACGGCGGGCAGGCGATGGCTTCATCGTTGGTTGCTCCACAACCGTTTCTTCGGCCAGGTGGCGGTCAAGTTCGAACTCGCCAAATTCGCCAGGACCATAGGCGTGATGCTCGCTTCGGGCGTGGGAGTGCTGGAGTCCCTGGAGGTGGCAAAGGAGGTGGTGGGAAATCTGGTCTTGAGGGAACAGTTGGAAGAGCTGAAGAAGGAGGTCAGGAGGGGACGCCCCCTGAGTGCCTTCTTCCGCCGTCGCCCCTTTCCACCCAAGGTGGCCACCGTTCTGGCGGTCTCAGAGGAGAAGGGAGATCTGGCCTCGGGTTTTCTCTCCCTGGGAAAGGGGTTCGAGGAGGAGCTGCAACGCTGGCTGAAGCGATTCCTCTCCCTCTTTGAGCCGGCGGTGATCATCACCATGGGGATCATCGTGGGTGCCATCATCCTGACCATGTTCAGGGCCATCGTGGGGATAAATGAGGTCCGTTTCTGAAGGTTTTACCCTCCTTGAACTCCTGGTGGTCCTCTTCATCATATCCCTGGGTATGGCCCTGGTTCTGCCTCGACTCACCGTGGGGTGGGGATACGCCGAGCAAAAGCGTTTCATCACCGACTTCGTTCAGACCCTGAGAAGGGCCAATACCATGGCCCTGAATAAGGGCAAAGTGGTGGTCTTTGCCATCGACCCTGAGGCGAGGACTTACGGGATAGAGGGGGAGAGGAGAAGGGAAAAGATCCCTCTGGAGGTGGAGATCAGGGGCGAAGGGGGTGCGGAGTTGGAGGGTCAGTTTCGTCTCTACTTCTACCCGGACGGCACCGCCACTGGTGCAGAGCTCACCGTCAGCTTCGGGCGGAGGAGCTGGACCTTGAGGGTCCATCCCCTCTTAGGCACTGTGAGGGTGGAGGAGGAAAGGGGATGAACCGGCGTGGTTTCACCCTTATGGAGGTCCTGGTGGCCGTCATCGTGATGGCCCTTGTGCTCGGAGGGCTGATGGCCCTGGTAGGCGGGCAGCTTCGTCTCCTCCGCAGGGCGATGGACAGGGCTGTGGCCGATCATGTGATAGAGCAGGTCCTGAACCTTCACATGGGGGACGACGATCCCGAGCCCGCCGAGGGGCAGTGGGAGGGGCATCCGTGGAGGCTCAGCGTTCGGGATGTGACCCCAGGGGATGGCCCCCTCAAGCTCTATGAGCTCTGCGTGGAGGTAAAGGGCAAGAGGGGATGCGTGAGGGTGGCGAGGCCAAGGTGAGGGGATTTACCCTCCTCGAGCTGGTGGTGGCGATGGCCCTGTCCGCCCTTGTCGTGCTGTCGGCGGGGGTCGCCCTGAAGTTCGCCATCGATGTGTGGTGGCGCGGGGGAGGGCCGGAGGAGGAAGTCATCACCCTCTTCAGGGCCATGGAGTTCATGGGACGTCAGCTGCGGTACACCTCGGGCATCCGTCCTCCCTTCAGGAAGGGCAAGGGTTTTTTCACCTGCACAGAGGCAGAGGTGACCTTCCTCACCAACCGCGCCCCCTTCAGTGCAAGGGGAGGGCCTGTGTTAGTGAGCTACACCTTCGATGGGGAGTCCTTGCTTTACCGTGAGGTGCCCTACACGGCTCCCAGGGATGAGGGGGAGGCACTGTCCATGCTACAGGAGGTCGAGCCCATTAGGCTCCTCGAGGCAGTTGAAGGTCGCTTCACCTGCCAGTACCCTGAGGGGGGAACAGACTCCTACTTCCCTGATGCGGTAGAGGCAGAGGTGCGATTCAAGGAGGAGGACTACAGGTTCGTCATGCCCGTTGAGGTGGTGCCGTGAGAGGGCGGGAGGGCATGGCCCTGATCTTGATCCTTTGGGTGGTGACCCTCGTTGGGCTACTGGTCCTCTGGACTGGAAGGGAGGTGAGGACGGTCGTCGGCGGGGCTCAGGGGTTCTCTCTGGCGGCAAGGGATTACCTTCTGGCCTACAGCGGCCTGCAGGAGGCCCTGGTGAGGCTCACCCTTTCTGACCCTGAGGCGAGGTGGGTCCCCGATGGCACGAGGAAGACCCTTCGGATAGACGGAAGGAGACTCGAGGTCTGCGTGGAGCCCGAGCACCTGAGACTGAACGTGAACCGGGCGAAGGAAGATGCCTTCGCCGGAGTGCTCGAAGAGGTGGGGCTCGCCGCCGATGAGGTGGCCCAGGCGATACTGGACTTCAAGGACAGGGACAACGTCCCGAGGCCCCAGGGCGCCGAGGAGGAATACTACCAAGGGCTGACCCCCCCATACAGACCTGTTAACAGGCCCTTTCAGGTCCTGGAGGAGCTCCTCTACGTAAAGGGGATCGACCGCGACGTCCTTTACCGAAGGCAGCCCCCTCGACTCCTCGACCTTGTGACCCTCTGGGGTGGAAGGACTGTGCAGCCACAGGAGGGAGAAACGGAGGAAGAAGAGCCAGAGCTCAAACCAGGGCGGAGCTACAGGATCACCGTCTCCACAGGCAGGTTGACCGTTATGGCCGTGGTAGTGTATCTACCGCACACAGAGGGGGTCTTCAAAGTCAGGTACCGGTGTGAATTTTATCCCCGTTGAGATCAAGAGGAGGTTTGTGGGGCTGTTTGACCGCAGCCTCGGTTGGGGACCTGCCCTCGCCAAAAAGGGCTTGAGGGGCCTTCGTGTGGAGCCCGTGGGGGATGTGGAAGGATTGCGGATCAAGGAGCGCGACACCGTCGTCCTCTTCCTCAGTCGCCTCCGGTACCAGTTCACCCACGGCCTTTATCCCAAGCACCTGGCCGATGAGGTGGAGCAGGTCGTGGCCTTCACCAGGCATGAACTCTTCCCCAACGGGGGCGAGGTGCCCTACTTCCTGGGAGAAGTCCAGCAGAGGGACGACGTCCTTCACGTCCCCGTCTTCTTCCTCTTTCCAGGGGAGGACCCAAGGGCTGGGTTCGATGGGATAGCCCAGACGCGCCGCCTCGTGGCCACCCCGGCTGCGCTCCACTACCCCGTGCTCTTTCCGGGGGAGGGGGGTGATGTGGTCATCGTCGTCCCCCTCCAGGATGGGCGAAGGGAGGTGGCGCTCTACAGGGGGTGGAAGCTTATAGATTGTTTCTTCCTCACCGAAGACTTGATGGACAGGTTCGGGGCGTATCTGGATCGGCTTCGTCCCTATAAGCGGTTCCTCCTGGGGGAGGATGAGGAGATGATGAGGATGGGCTTTCAGCCCCTTCGCCCCCAGGAGCCCGTCGCGGTGGCCATGTTGAAGGGGGCGGTAAAGGCCGGCAAGATAGTCGGGTGGCCGGCGGCCCTGTCCACCAGGACGAACCCCGTGCTCTTCGCCTACGGGGGGTTGTTGCTGATGGTCTTGCTTTACGCCGGGGTGTGCCTGAACCTGAAGGGGCGCTACGATGAATTGCTTCAGAGGGGCAGGGCCCTGAAGGCGGAGGTTGCGCGTCTTGAGGCCAGGCTCCGACCCATCGAGAGGCTCAGGGCCGAGGTCGAGAGGCTCCAGGCCATCAAGGCCAAGTTGGAGGAGGCGCGGAGGGAACAGTTCTCGCCCCAGGAGGTCCTTCGAACCTTGACACGGGTGACCCCCCGTGGTATCTGGCTTGACCGTTTTGAACTCAAAGGCGGAGAGCTCCTGATCGAAGGCTTCGCCCCCTCGGCAGACAGATATGCGGCCCTGCTCAAGGGGGTACCGGACTTTGCAGAGGTAAAGTTCGCCTCCTCCGTCAGAAGGGACAGGAAGACGGGGCTTGAGAGGTTTTCTATAAGGGTGGTGATGAAGTGAAACTCCCTCTGAAAAGGAGCTGGATGGTATTTCTGGCGATCGCCTCCTCGGCGGTGAGCGGCATGGCCTGGGTCCACCTCAGCTGGACCCTTCCGTTGCTACAGGAGCTCAGGGCCCGCGAGGAAGTGGTGAGCCAGCGGGAGCAGACCCTCCGGAGGCTCCGCCAGAGGCTGCAGCGGGAAGGGATGGAGCTCGAGGAGCTAAAGAGGAGGAGGGCGGAGTTGAAGGAGGAGCTAAAAGGGTGGAGTCCCGTAAAGGATCCTTACAAGTTGGTCTCCTTGGTCAAGGAGCGCCTCAGGGGTCCCATCGCCCGGGGGACCTTGCGTCTGGAGAACTATCAGGTGAAGCAGGGCAAGGACGCCACCGGCATCGTGCTCGCCTTTTCCGCAGATGTCGAGGGCCTTGAGGACATGCTGGGGGAGCTTGAGGAGATGCCTGGCCTCTACATCAGGGGCATCTCGGTGAAGAAGGTCCGCAGACCGAAGGGGAGGCTCGATCTATCGGTGAGGGTGCAATGCATAAGCATCGGTGGTTGATCCTGGTGGCGCTGTTGTTCTGCCTGGTCCTGCTGTGCCCCCTTGCGGCGGCCGAGAGGCACGAGGTGGAACTTCAGTTCGAAGGGGCCGATGTGGCCGAGGTCCTGAGGGCCATAGTCGGGAAGTACCTCGGCAAGAACTTCATCTTCGAGCCCGGCATAGGTGGTAGGGTCACCCTCTACATCAGGGGGAGCTTCACCGACCGACAGCTCATGGCCATCCTGGAGGAGGCCCTGAGCTTCCTCGGCATACAGATGGTGGAGAGGGAGGATTACATCCTGGTGGTCCGCAGGGGCAAGGTCCCTCAGGTCGGGGGGCTCAAGCTGGCCGAAAGCCCCAAGGAGGGCGCCGTGTTGATATACCGCGTAAGGTTCATCCCCCTCAAGGAGGCCGAGGGGCTCGTCAGGCCCTTCCTTTCCCCCGGAGCCCTCATGAAAAGCTACAAACCCGCCTCGAGCCTCCTGCTTCTGGATCGTCCTAAGAACCTCAAGACCGTCCTTTCCCTGCTTCAGGCGGTGGATCAGCCCTTTTTTTCCGAGCTGACCATAAGGGCCGTCGACCTCAAGCAGGCCGACCCCGAATGGGTGGTGAAGGAGGTGGAAGCCCTCTTCGGGAAGCTGGGGCTCCTGAAGGACAACCCTCGCCTCAAGGAGGAGATCGTGCTTTTGCCCCTGAAGGAGGTGGGCAAGATCCTGGTCTTCACCACAGAAGAGGAGCTCTTCGGCCTGGCCAAGCGCCTCATAGAGACCCTGGACGTAAGCGGGGGGGTGACCGAGCAGCGCGTCTGGATCCGTTTCATAGAGAACGGAAAGGCCGAGGAGATCGCCTCATTGCTCAGCCAGATCTTCGCCGGCGCCAGGCCCCAAAAGAAGAAGGTGATCGTCAAGGCCAAGAAGAAGCCTCCTCCCTCCCCCAAGGCCCCTTCAGCCCTCACCGTGGGCCCCGTTCAGATCATCCCCGACAGGACCAACAACGCCCTCATCATCAAGGCCACCCCCCGTGACTACCGGGTGATCGAGGAGGTGATTCAGGCCCTGGACATCCTGCCGCGGCAGGTCTTCATCGAGGTGACCATCGCCGAGGTGACGCTGAAGGGAGAGCTGAGTTACGGTGTGGAGTGGTTCTTGAAGGAGAAGAAGTTCAGCGCCGGTCAGGGGTTCGGTCTCCTGCCCTCCCTCGAAATACCCTTTGGGGGAGGGCCTACGGGGGGGTTCCTGTATTACCTCAGTCCGGACGAATTCCTCAGCTTCCTCAGCCTGCTTTCATCGACGACCGATGTGAGGATCCTCTCCAATCCCACGGTGATAGCTGTGGACAACCAGCCTGCCAAGATCACCGTGGGGGGGCGCGTACCCACCCTTACCCAAACCCTTACGACTGCAGAGGCGGGCGAAAAGATCGTCTCCACCGTCCAATACCAAACCTACGGGATAATCCTGACCGTGACCCCCCATATCAGCTCCGCGGGGATGGTGAGGCTTGAAATCCGCCAGGAGTACACCGATGTCCAGCAGGAGACCTTTGCAGGGCTTACCACCCCGTCCTTCGTCGAGAGGGCGGTGGACACCAACTTGGTCACCAAAGACGGCCAGACCGTCCTGCTCGGTGGGCTAATCCAGACCAAGGAGAACCACGTGAAAAAGGGCATCCCCCTGCTGAAGGACGTCCCCCTCATAGGCCCCGTGTTCGGACATAAGCAGCGCACCACCGAGCGGACCGAGCTCATAATCGCCATCACCCCCCATGTCATAAAGGAGGTGGGGAAGGAGACAGCCCTCGGACACAGCTTCATGGAGAAGCTCGAAGAGCTCAAGAGGTGGCAACGTTCCAAAGGGAGAGGAGAGGGGACGATCAATCCCAACTGACCACGTCTTTATCCTCCCCTTCGCCGCCTGGCTGGCCGTCGGCCCCGAGGGAGTAGAGGTCGTACTCGCCGTGCTCACCGGGACAGCGGTATATGTAGGGATTTCCCCATGGATCGAGGGGGATCTTCTTCTTTTTGAGATAGGGCCCGTCCCATCCTCTGACGTCCTGCGGAGGTTCTATGAGGGCCTCAAGGCCTTCCTCCGTGGTGGGATAACGGCCCACATCGAGCCTGAAGGCATCAAGGGCCGCCCCCAGCATCTCTATCTGGGTCTTGGCGGCCTGCTGCTTGGACCTCCCCACCTTTTTGAAGAGCGCCGGCCCCACCAGGGCCGTGAGCAGCCCCAGGATGATCATCACGATCAGCAGCTCCATCAGGGTGAAGCCGGATGAGCGCCTGTACTTCATCTCCCCTTCAAACCTCCCCTTGTCGGCCTCTTTTTCCCCTTCGGATGGGGCTTTTTCGCAGCTCGGGCCTTCGAGGCGAAAGGAGGCCGTGAAGGGGTGCTGATCCGCCGGAGCTTGAACCTGAGCTGCCTCCCCCCGACCGCCAGAAGCACCTCCTCCCCCTCTATGGCCTTGAGCTCAAGGGGCCCCACCCTCTGGCCGACCTCGAGGACCAGCCGCTGCCTCTTGAGCTCCCCCCTCAGGGAGGGGGGCAGCTCGAGGATCGCCGCCCTGAAGTCCCCCACCCGGATGATCCCCTGCACCGTGACCGCCACCTCCGCCTCCCCCTTCTCCTTGGACGGCTCAGCCGGGGCCTCCTCCCTGCGGGGGAGGCTCCTGGAGGGGTCGAAGAGGTTCCCCTCCGCCACCTCCCCGGCCCAGCAACAGAGCCCGATGGACAACACCGCTACCGCTACAAACCCCGCTTTTGTCCCCATCCTTAGCGAGAAAAGGCCTTGACTTTTCTCAAACCTTAACGCAATATCTCAAGCAGATCAAGCGCGGATGAGGCCTTCCCCCGGCGCAAAAATGGGGTTGACAAGAAGTTGGGCTTTAGGTATTCCAAAAATTAAAAGACGTTAATTTAAGGAAAGGGGGTGAGAGAGGGAAGAGAATAGTTATGGGTGAAAGAGAAAAGGATCTTCAGTCAGGGCGGTTCAGGTAAAGTGCCAAGGTGAAAGGCGTTTTTTTCGAGTTGAAAAAATCTTTAAGACGAAGGAGGTAGGGATATGGTGAGACGAGGTTTGTGGGTATTGATTGCAGTCTTTGCTGCGGTGGCCCTGGCTACAA
>CAYRAR010000085.1:0-8327 GCA_964422255.1 uncultured Thermodesulfobacteriota bacterium
GAAGGGGTCGGGTGGTCTTCGGAAGGAGGGTCTTAGGGTCGGTGGAGGAGCTCCCTGAGGGGGTAGATCTGGCCATCGTCCTCACCCCTGCCTTCACCGTTCCCTCCATCGTCAGGGAGTGCGGACGCAAGGGGATTCGGTGGGTCATCGTGGAAACAGGGGGGTTTGGGGAGTATTCAGAGGAAGGAAAGAGGCTTGAGGAGGAGCTGTTAAGGGCTGCGGAGGAAGAGGGGGTGAGGCTGGTCGGTCCCAACTGTATAGGTGTGATAAATATGGAGAACGGTCTCGTTAGCCCCTTCTTCCCCTTCAGTGAGCAGGCCCTAAGAAGGGGGAGGGTGGGGATCATTTCGCAGAGTGGAGGGGTGGTTTTCGCCCTGATAAACCTATTGGCCAGCAGCAACATCGGGGTCAGCAAGGTGATAAGTATGGGAAACAAGCTGGATCTGAACGAGATAGACTTTCTCTCCTACCTCGTCGAGGACGAGGAGACGGACATCATCGTCCTCTATTTGGAGAGCCTCGCCGATGGACGAAAACTGATGGAGATAGCCAGAGGGACGAAGAAGCCCATCATCGTTCAGAAGGTCAACATCTACCCTTCTGCCTCTCAGATCGCCCGTTTTCATACCGCTGCCTTGGCCACTGATGACAGGGTAGTGGATGCTGCCCTGAGGCAAGCAGGCATGATCAGGGCTCATGATTACAGGCAGGTGGTAAATTTGGTAAAGATCTTCAGCATCCCTCCTATGCGAGGGAACAACTTGGTGATCATCTCCCGCACAGGAGGGGTGGCGGTGGCTGCTGCAGATTTCGCTGCCGAGGAGGGTTTTCACCTCTATCCCCTTCCTGAAAGCTTTCTCAGCAGGGTAAAGGAGGCCTTCCGAGCCAAGGTGATCACCCCCACCAACCCCTTGGATGTGGGCGACCTTTTCGATTTCAACTTCTACACCCAGATCACCGAGGAGGTTCTCAAGGAGGAAGAGGTGGATGGGGTCCTCTTTCAGCACGCGGCTGCCCCTGGCCTGGAGACGGAGGAGTCGATAAAGCTGGGGCAGGCCTTCGATCGTCTGGCTGCCAAGTATCAGAAGCCGATAGCCCTCTGTTTCCTCTCGGACGAGCAGAGCATCGCCTTTGTGAAGAAATCCCTCAACTATCCCATGTTCACCGAGCCAGGGGAGGCGCTGCCCGCCTTGGCTACCTCCAGGGACACCTACAGGAAGCAGAGGGAGAGGGGGCCGGAGAGGAGCTTCCCCTCCTTTCCCCTCCCTCAGCAGGTCTCAGATATCATCCAAGGGGCCTGCTCAGCAGATCGCCCTCTCTTTTTAGACGAGGCCCTGAGGCTCGTTGAGGCGATAGGCATCAGGGTGGCCCCCTACTTCGTCGTCGAGGAAGTTAAGGAGGCCCTCCTTAAGGCGGAGGAGTTGGGCTACCCCGTCGTCCTCAAGCTCAACCTCCCTTGCTCCATCCACAAGACCGAGTTGGGGGCGGTAATCCCCCATATCCGGGGGGAGGAGGAACTGAGGAAGGGATTCGCCGAACTGAAAGGGATAGAAAGGGAGGATGTATCCCTCAAGGGAATACTGGTTCAGAAGGAGGTATCCGAAGGTGTGGAGATGATTATAGGGGGCAAGAGGGATAAGGACTTCGGCCCCGTCCTGATGCTTGGCCTGGGAGGGATATATACAGAGGTCCTGCAGGATATCTCTTTGAGGATAAGTCCCATCTCGGAGGGGGATGCCCAAGAGATGATAAGAGAACTTAAGGGGTATCCAATCCTTGCAGGGAAAAGGAGCACCTCTTCACGGGATATCCCTTTCCTCAAAGAGGCCCTGCTTCGCCTCTCCTCCCTCATGTTTTCCCTTCCTCAACTGGAGGAGATAGAGATAAACCCTCTCTTCCTCTTGGCTGAGGGTGAGGGAGGAATGGCCGCTGACGCCAGGTTGAGGATCGAAGAAGGATAATCAGGACTTGATCAGGGAGAACCTCTCCACCCCAGGAGGTGGGCAGAGAGTCGGCGGTACCTGTAGCCCCTCCTTTTGGCCTCCGACAGAATTAAGGATTCGAGGTCCTTGGGGGTCTTTGGGGGGAAGTGCTTAGGGGTGCGGGGAAGGTCATCGAGGGGGCCTTTCAGGGCCCTGTAGACGGTATTTCTGGAGATGGAGGAGAGAGCGAGCCTTCTCAGGTGAAATCTTCCTGAGATCGTGGTAAACTCCTTCCAGACTCATTGCTGCACCTCTATTTTCGGTCTTTCTCCCAGGGAGTGAGGAAGACCGGTTTTCTTTTTAAAGGAATACCAATATCCCTAAAGAAGGAAAAGAGAATTTGAGCGGCTAAAAGACGGGATATCCTCCTCGAAAAGTGTTCAGTATCTCCATACCTATCTACGAAGGGTTTGATTTACTGGTTGACTTTATCATCTCTTACGTGATATCTTCCCCGTGTTTTCAGGAGCCTGCAGATGGGGAAGTATAAGGTCATATTTTTGGGACCGGCCGATGAGGCCCCTGAAGCGATACAGAAGCTGAAGGAAGAGGTGGTGCGGCGGTTTCGGCTCTCTCTACAAGAAGCCGAAAGGCTCATCGAGAGGGCCCCTATAAGGGTGAAGAAGGACGCGAGCTGGGAGGAGGCGACGAGGTTAAAGGAGGCCCTTGAAGAGGCAGGGGGAAGGGCTTCGGTGGAGCCGATGGAGGCGGTTCCGGGTCCTTCAGGGGACACCCCCAGGATGATGCAGTGCCCTCAATGTGGCTACGTGCAGCCCGAAGGGGAGGAGTGCATCCGCTGCGGGGTGGTCATATCCAAGTACCTGCGTTACAAGGAAAGGGCCGAGAGGGGCAGGGAGGCCGCGGGTCCCCCCCAAGAGGAGCCGGCATGGGAACAGATAGGGGAGAAGGGAGTACTTAGGGGGATCTTCCAGACGATCAAGGACGTCCTCTTTTCTCCCAGCCGCTTCTTCCGCCAGATGCCTGTGGAGAAGGGGATTCAGATGCCCCTGCTCTTTGGTGTCATCATGGGGACCTTCGGTGGATTGATGCCCCTCTGGTGGAACTTCCTCCTCTCAGCGAGGGTAACGGGGATAAGGGATGTCTTCTCCTCCACCTTCTTCATCCTCTATGCGCTCCTCCTTCCCCTCTTTACCGCCATCACCATCTTTGTAGCCAGCGGTATAAACCATGTCTGCCTCATGCTGGTGAAGGGGAACAAGAGGGGATTTGAGGCCACCTTCAGGGTGATAGCTTACAGTGAAGCGGCCTATCTCTGGAACATCATCCCCCTCTTAGGGGGGCTGATATATTCCTTTTACACCGTGGTCCTATACATAATCGGGCTGAGGGAAGTCCATGGGATAACCACCGGCAGGGCCGCCTTAGCGGTCTTCATCCCCCTCATCGTCCTCCTTCTGGTCTTTTTCCTCATCGTGGCGGCCATCCTCATCCCGCTGATAATGGGGGTATCGGGGATGGGTCGACCTCCGGGAATAGGCTTCTAACCCCTCCACCTCTCAAGGTAGAGCTCTGCCGAATAGGCCGCTATGGCTCCATCTCCTACGGCGGTGGATATCTGCCTCACCGATTTCTTTCTCACATCCCCTGCCGCAAATATCCCGGGGGTGGAGGTAGCGCAGCCCTCGTCGGTCACTATATACCCCCCTTCATCAAGCTCTACTATCCCCCTGAAGGGTTCGGTGGCAGGCCTTCTCCCTATGGCCACAAAGATCCCGTCCACGGGGAGCTCCCTTGTCTCCCCGGTATCCACTTTTTCTAGGAGGAGGGCCTTGACTCCCTCCTCGTTGCCCCTGATCTCCTTGACCACGGTCTTCCATATCGGTTCCACGTTCTGCTGTTCGAACAGCCTCTCTTGGAGGATCTTCTGGGCCCTCAATCTATCCCGTCGGTGAATCAGGTAGACCTTCTTGGCCATGCGGGAGAGGTAAAATGCGTCCTCCACTGCACTATCCCCTCCGCCCACCACAGCGACCACTTTCTCCCTGAAGAAGGCGCCATCACATATGGCGCAGACCGAGACCCCCTGTCCCATGTAGCGCCCTTCCCCTGGGACCTCAAGCTTGGAGGCCTGGGCCCCGGTGGCGATGATCAGGGCCTTGGAGCGGTAAGGTCCCCCTGTAGCCTCCACCACCTTCACCCCGTCCTCTAACCTCACCCTTTCCACGGGACACAACGTCTTTATCTCCGTGCCAAAGGCCTCGGCCTGCTTGACCATCCTCTCGGCCAGCTCCCTTCCGGTTATTCCCTCAGGGAATCCCGGATAGTTCTCGATCCTCTCGCTGAAGAGGGCCTGCCCTCCAGGGGTCATCGCCTCGAGGATCACCGCCCTCAGCTTTGCCCTTCCCAGGTATATGCCAGCGGTCAAACCGGCAGGACCTGCTCCGATGATGATCACGTCGTACTCCCTTTTTCCCATCTTCAGTGCTCCTGATCTTTTATTGGTTGAAAGGCGACACGGGCGTTCCGCTCCGTTATCTCCTCCATTTCCCCCACTTCCTTTCCCTTCAGGGCCGCTATCTCCTGCAGGGTAAAACGGACGAAGGCGGGCTCGTTTCTGCTGCCCCGATGGGGGACAGGGGCGAGGTAAGGGGCGTCGGTCTCCACCAGGATCCTGTCCTCGGGGATCCTTCTCACCACCTCCCTGAGCCCCCCGGCCCTGGGATAGGTGATGATACCGGAGATGGAAATGAAGAAACCGAGGTCAAGGTAGGACTTCGCTTCCTCCCATCCGTCGGAAAAGCAGTGGATCACGCCCCCAATCTCCCATGCCTTCTCCTCCCGGAGGATCTGCAGGGTCTCGGCGGCGGCCTGACGGCTGTGGATGACCAGGGGAAGCCCGAGGTGACGGGCCAGGGCGATCTGTTTTCTGAAGACCTCCTCTTGGACCCCCCGCGGGGAGAGGTTCCGGTAAAAATCCAGCCCCACCTCACCCCACCCTATCACCAGGGGGTCCTGGGCCATCTTCGCTAACTTCTCCAGGGCACCATCGCTCGCCTCCTTGGCATTGTGAGGATGGAAGCCGAGGATGGCATAGACCCCGTCATATGATCTGGCTATCTCCAGGGTGAGGCGGCAGCTTCTCCCATCCACCCCCACCGAGAAGACCGCCCTCACCCCTTCATCCCAGGCCCTCCTCAGGACCCGATCGAGGTCTCCACGAAGGGGTTCCATCTCCAGATGACAGTGGGTATCTACCATCCCTTAGCCGAATATCCTCTCTATGGCCTCTGTCCAGCCGGAAGGGCCTTCGCCCTCGGTGACGATCAGATTGGGGAGATCGAGGGCCTCCCCTTGCGGTCCTCCTTCTCTCCTTATCAGTACCGGGATGTCCGCCTTCCTGAGCATGGGGAGGTCGTTGAGGCTGTCCCCCAGGGCGACGATCCTTGGCCTCTCTTCACCTTCCCTGTAGGCCTCTATAAGCAGCTCTACCGCCTCCCCCTTATCATGGTGTCCCTGTAAGTGGAAGAACCTGCCCCCCTTCACAGTGGTGAGGCCCAGGGCGGAGACCTCATCGAGGAACCTTTTCTCCTCATCGTAGAGGAGGCAGGGTTCCGAAAACTCCCTCTCTTTGGCGAGCTTGGCCTCAAAGAGGCTCAGCCCCGTGAGCTCCGCCACCTCCTCCGGTTCCATGTCCCCAAACCCCCGGACCCTCAGCCCTCTTGAGCGGAGCTCATCGACGGCCTTCCTTAGGGCAGGGTAATCGATGCCCAGCCTTTGGGAGCGATACTTCCCCTCCTCTTCCCATCCCTCTACCATCCAGGGGGAGCAGTCCTTCGGGACGAAGATGCCCCCTCCGTTCTCGGAGATGAAGGGATGAGGGTTGGAGAACCTCTCTCGCCATAGCTCTATCTCGGCGCGGGTCTTGCTGCTCACCAGCACCAGGGGCACCCCCTCCCTTTCCAGGAGGGATAACCCCCTTTTTGCCTCGTCGAAGGAGTAGTCCTTCAGATCGAGGAGGGTTCCATCCAGATCGCTGAAGACCACAAAGGAAGCCTTTCTTGACTCGTCCATTTTAATAGTTTATCATTAGCCGTCTTTTCAAATAAATTCAAGGGGAGTGAGGTGGCAGATTTCTATCAGACTGGGGTGGTCACGACCCTCCACAAACTGGGGGAGGTCAATCTGGAGAGGCTTGAGGCGGAGCTCTCCTGGTACTCCCAGGAAAGGCCCATTGCCCTGGTTCTCCCCTCCCTTTTTTCCGAGCTGCAAGGAGAGGCCCTGAAGGGGATCGTCGAGGAGCTCAAGGGGGCCAAGTACATCGCCTCGGTGATCGTCTCCTTGGGGAACGCCAACCGGGAAGAGTTCGAATATGCGAAGAAGTTCTTCTCGGTCCTCCCCCAGAGGACGAGGTTGATCTGGACCGACGGAGAGCACATCCAGTCCATCTTAGATGCCATCAGGGAGGCAGGGCTCCAGATAGGGGAAGCGGGGAAGGGGAGGTCTGTGTGGATAGCCTGGGGATATGTCCTTTCCCAGCCGGACTTTCACGTCATCGCCCTTCATGACTGCGATATCGTCACCTACAACCGGACCCTCGTGGCCAGGCTCTGTTACCCGGTGACCAACCCCAACCTCGACTACGAGTTCTGCAAGGGATATTACAGCCGTGTCACTGACCGGATGCACGGCAGGGCCACCCGCCTCCTCATAACCCCCCTGCTCCGTTCCCTTCAGAGGGTCTTCGGTTACCTCCCCTTTCTGGTCTTCCTTGACAGTTTCCGTTACCCCCTCTCAGGGGAGTTCTCCATGCATACCGATCTCGCCCGGGTTACCAGGATTCCGGCGGATTGGGGCTTGGAGATAGGCCTGCTCTCCGAGGTTTACCGGAACGTCGCCCCCAAAAGGGTCTGTCAGGTGGACATCATCGATCAGTATGAGCACAAGCACCAGCCCCTTTCCCCGGACGATCCCTCAAAGGGCCTCCTGAAGATGTGTATAGACATCTGTAAGTCCCTCTTCCGAAACCTCGCTTCCGAGGGGATGGTCTTCAGCGAGGGGGTCTTCAACACCATCACTGCCACCTATGTGCGCACGGCCCATGAGATGTTAAAGCGGTATGAGGACGATGCTGCCATAAACGGTCTGGTGTTCGACCGCCATGAGGAGAGCCTGGCGGTGGACACCTTCACGAAGGGGATAAAGATAGCCGCCAAGACCTTCATGGAGGACCCTCTGGGGATCCCCCTGATTCCCAGCTGGAATCGGGTGACCTCCGCTATCCCCGACATCCTGCGCCGGCTCCGGGAGGCGGTGGAGGAGGACAATCGATGAAGAGGTCTCTCTTTATCTTGGCCATCCTTTCGCTGCTGCTCTCCTGCCAGCCACCTCAATACTACTTCATTCAGATAACCCCCACCTTCGAAAGGGTGAAGGAGGGGAAGAAGATATCCGTGGCCTTTTATCCCGTCGCCGATCTTAGGGAAGTGGCGAGGAAGGATCAAGTGGGAATCAGAAAGAAGAGCGAGCGAACAATTCCCATCTATGCCCTTGTGCCACCGGCAGAGACGGTGACCCTGGCGGTCAAGGATTACCTCGAGGCGAAGGGGGTAAAGGCCATAAAACTGGCTCCTGAGGCCGAAGGGGGACCTCCTGAGGCGGAGATCATCATCAGAGGTGAATTGAAAGAGCTCTGGGTGGAGGCAGAAGGGACCGTGGCCACCCTTTACAGGATGAAGATCGCCTTGAAGTTTGAGTTCGAACGGGACAAGAAGCGGTTCTCCCAGAAGGTGGAGCTCAGGACCGAAAAGAGGGAGAGCACCTTCAGCATATTGAAGGTGGAAAAGCTCGCCAGGGAGATGGTCAGGGAAGCCATCCAAAGGGCTCTCGGCTCCTTGGAGCTTCCCTGACCGTCTGAGAGGATGCCCCCCTATCTCCTTCCCTTCGCTGTTCATAATCACCAGCCGGTGGGGAACTTCGAATCCGTTTTCGCCAGGGCAGTGGATGATTGCTATTGGCCCTTTTTAGAGGAGGTGCTCCACGCCCCCCATTTTCGCTTCAGCCTCCACTTTTCAGGCCCCCTCTGGGAGTGGATGGAGGGGAAGAGGCCAGAGGTCCTCGCCCTGGTAAAGGAGATGGTGGATAGGGGGCAGGTGGAGCTTCTCGGAGGGGGATTCTACGAGCCCCTCCTGCCCTATATCCCCGAAAGGGATGCGATAGGGCAGATCCTCCTCATGTCCGACTATCTGCAGGAACATTTCCTCAGGAGACCCAAGGGGATCTGGCTTGCCGAGCGAGTATGGGATCCAACCCTTCCCCGTCTTCTGAGACCCTTAGGTATTGAATATGCCCTTCTGGATGACACCCATTTCCTGAACGCCTGCGTCC
>CAYRAR010000086.1:0-8294 GCA_964422255.1 uncultured Thermodesulfobacteriota bacterium
TGGATCTGTTGATCCGCTTATGGGCTGTACGGATTGCTTTCGTCTTTTTGATCCTTGACTTTTCGTCGTGGGGGATTTTATATTGCCAAGAGACAATTTTTGGAGGAGGTGAGGGGATGGAGGTAAAGTGGTACGGGCATGCGGCCTTTCTGCTCCAAGGGGAAGGCATTAAGATCATCACCGACCCTTACGAGCCCGGTGCCTATGGGGGGATCTCCTACGGGCCGATAAAGGATGAAGCGGACATCGTTACCGTGAGCCACGATCACAGCGATCACAACTACGTGGCGGGTCTTCCTGGTTCACCCCAGGTGGTGAAAGGCCCTGGCCGACATGAGGTCAAGGGTATCGTCTTTCAGGGGATCGCCACCTATCATGACCGATCGAAGGGTTCGGAGAGGGGGCCGAACACGATCTTCACCTTCACCCTTGATGGGATAAGGGTCTGTCATCTGGGCGATCTGGGCCATACCCTTTCCGAACAGGAGGTGAAGGAGATAGGTGAGGTGGACCTCCTCCTGATCCCGGTGGGGGGCTTCTACACCATCGATCCCAAGGAGGCGACGACAGTGATGGAGCAGATAAAGCCCCATCGGGTCATCCCCATGCATTTCAAGACCCCCAAGTGCAATTTTCCCATCGAGGGGGTGGAGGCCTTCTTGGCCGGCAAAAAGGAGGTCCGCAGGGTGGGAGGAAGTACCGTCTCCTTCAAAGCGGCAGAGATCAAGAAGGGGTTTGAAATAGTGGTCCTGGAGCCTGCCCTTTGAAAGATGGCCGAGAAGCTCCGTTTGCTCTTCTCCCCTCCTCAGATAGAGAGGAGGGTGAGGCGCCTGGCCCGTCAGATATCCCGTGACTATCGGGGGAAGACCCCCCTTCTGGTCTGCGTGCTCAAAGGGGCCTTCGTCTTCCTCGCCGATCTGATCAGGGAGATGACCATACCCGTAGAGGTGGAGTTTGTGCGGGCTTCAAGCTATGGCTCGGCGATGTCCAGCTCAGGCACCGTCCGCCTGGAGGGAGAGGTGAATGTGGAGGGGAGAGACGTGATCCTCGTTGAGGACATCATCGATACGGGTCTGAGCGTGAAGGTCCTGGCCGATTACATCCTCAGCCGCTCTCCTGCGTCCTTTAAGGTCTGCGCCCTGGTGGACAAAAAGGAGAGGAGGGAGGTGGAGGTAAAGGTAGATTATGTGGGATTTGAGATCGAGAGGGGGTTCATCGTGGGCTATGGCATAGATTACGACGAGCGTTACCGTCATCTCCCCGGGATATATGTGGTCGAGAAGACGCCATAGCCTGCTCCTTTTGTTTCTCCTCTTTTCCCTCCTGGCCCTTCCTCGGTTTTCCTCCCCTCAAGCGTTGAAAGAGACCGGTGAGTCTCAAGAAGAGATTACTCCGGCGCTCAGGGAGGAGTTCAGGGAGGCAGAGGAGGCCTACAGGGAGGGAGAGAAGGAGCGGGCCCTGGTCCTCCTCAAGGGCTTCCTCAAGGATCATCCCTTCTCGCCCCTGAGCGACGATGCCCTGCTGCTCCTCGGGAAGATCTACCAGGAGAGGGGAGAACATGAGGAGGCGATCTCTTCCCTCTCCTCCTTTCTCAGGCGGTACCCGTCAAGTCCCAAGCTGCCCGAGGCAAAGCTCGCCCTGGCCAAGAGCTACCTTGCCACCGGGAGGGAAAGGCTGGCCCTGGGGATGGCCCATGAACTCCTTCCCTTCTGTAAGGAGCGCCCTGAGCTCCAGCTTCCCCTCTTCCTCCTGCTGGGGGAGGCGTATGACCGGACAGGGGAGCCGCTGCTCGCCATCTCCTGGTATCAGAAGGCCTTGGAGTTTGCCTCCTTCGAGGAAAGGGCCTCCATCAAGGAGAGGATGATCGCCCTGCTCGATAGGGAGCTGGACCCGGGGGTCTATTGGGAGGTAGAGACGACCTATCCCAATACCTTCCTTTCCCTTTACGCCCGGTTGAAGCTCGCCGAGATCTATCTGCGAAGGGGAGAGCAGAAGAAGGCGGAGCTCATCCTCAAGGGAATGGAGGAGGAGGCGGAAAGGGAGGGATTCCAGGAGCTTTATGCCGAGCTGTGGAGCAGGGTGAAGAAGGGGAGGGGGGAGGTGCTCCTGGGGTGTATCCTGCCCTTAAGCGGACGTTTCAGGTCCTTGGGTGAGAGGGTGCTCCGGGGGATTTTGCTCGGGGCCGGGATATTTGGCCCTCCCTCCTATCCCCATGTAAAGCTGCTGATAAGGGATTCGGGGGGGAGTGGGGAGAAGGGGAGGGAGGCCTACCGAGCCCTGAGGAAGGAGGGGGTGGAGGCCATCATCGGCCCTCTCCTCCCTCAGGTGGCGGTGGCCGTCCTCGAGGAGGCCAGGGAGGATCTTCCCCTCCTCGTCCTCGCCCCTCAGGTGAGGGGATATGGGGGGAAGGGCTGCGTCTTTTTCCTCTCCCTTGACCTGCGCTCCCAGATGGAGGAGCTCCTGAGGCATGCTTGCGATCGATTGGGGAAGAGGCGCTTCGTGATCTTTTACCCGGACACACCTTACGGGAGGGAATCCCAGAGGATATTTGAGGAGCTGGTCCCGGCCCACGGTGGGGAGGTAGTGGCGAAGGTGACTTACGGGAAGGATCAGACGGATTTCGGCAACCTGATAAAGGGGATTTTCGGTAAGGCCTCCTCCCTGGGGGCAGTGGCCGATGCCCTCTTTATTCCCGACGATTATCGGAGGGTCTGCCTCCTGGTCCCCCAGCTCCGATTCTACGAGGTCGAGGGGCTGCAGCTCTTGGGGCTTAGTGGCTGGAACTCCCCCCGACTCACCGAGCTTTGCGGCAAATATGCAGAGGGGGCGATCTTCACGGGGGGTTTTTCCCCTGATCTCCCCCTGCCCGAGGTGAGGAATTTTAAGGTCGCTTACGAAGAGGCCTTCGGTTCCTCGCCCTCTTTCCTCGAAGCCCTGGGGTACGATGCCGCGAGATTAATCCTGAAGGTCCCGGAGGACGACCTCTGCTTCGGCCTCCTCACCATCGAGGACTTCAAAGGGGTGACAGGGATTGATGGCTTCCTTACCAATGGTGAGGTGGTGAGGACCCCCTATCTCTTTCATGTCTCCGATGGCAAGATCCATCCCCTTCTACCACCCTTTTGATCTCCCCCCGCAGGAGGCGATAAGGCTCCAAGAGGAGCTCAGCCAGCGCCTCATCCTTAGATGGGATGGGAGGGAGGTGAGGAGGGTGGCAGGGATGGACGCAGCTTACGGAGAGGGGAAGGGGATAGGGGCGGTGGTGGTCATGGAGTGGCCAGGGCTTGAGGTTATGGAGGAGGCTTGGGTGATCGCCGAGGTTCGGTATCCCTATATCCCGGGACTGCTCTCCTTCCGCGAGATCCCCTTGCTCCTTGAGGCCTTCAGGAGGGTCCGATCCTCTGTGGACCTCATCTTCGTCGACGGTCAGGGCATAGCCCATCCCAGGAAAATGGGGTTGGCTGCCCATATAGGACTTTTGCTCGATATGCCCACCATAGGCTGTGCCAAGAAGGCCTTGGTGGGGGAGGCTGAGGAGCCCGGAGAGGAGAAGGGGGCCGTCTCGCCCCTCCTCTATCGGGGGGAGCAGGTGGGGGTGATGTTGCGGACGAGGAGGGGGGTTAAACCCCTGGTGGTCTCCCCGGGCCACAGGATGGAGGTGGATCGGGCCTGGCATTTTGTCCTTTTGGCGACTCGCCGCTTCCGTCTTCCCGAGCCGACCCGCAGGGCCCATCTGCTTGCCCAGAGGATCAAGCGTTCCCTCTCCCTTCCTTAGGTAAGAGCACCACCCCCATGATGACCCCTACGGTGAGGATAAGTCCGCAGATGAGGAAGGTGGGCCTGAAGCCGAGGTGATCGCTCAGCAGGCCCCCGGTAGTGGGACCGATTATCCATCCCAGGTTCCAGGAGGTGTTGTATATGCCCATGGCGGCGCCCCTCCTCTCCTGAGGCACCAGATCGGCGATGAGGGCCGTAGCCGAGGAACCCAGCCCTCCCCAGGCCATCCCCTCGGCCACCATGATGGGAAAGAGGTGGCGGTATTCCTTCACGACGGCGAAGCCGAAGAAAACCCCGCAGAAGATGGCCATGGCGCCGAGCAGGATGACCTTCCTCCCCCAGCGATCGGCGAGCTTCCCCGACAAGGGGGAGGTGAGGGCACCGGCGATAGCCCCGGCGGTATACAGGAACCCGATCTGGCTCTTGGTCGCCCCTAAGGCGATGATGTAAATGGAGAGGATGGAGTAGACTATCCCCGAGCAGAGGAGCAGGGGAAAGATTGCCACGCAGACCAGGATCACCTTTTTCATCTCCTTCATCTTCGCCTCCTCTGGTTATCCTTGACAGGACCTCAGGGAAAGGGATAGGCTTCGGTGGAAGATACCCGAAAGGAGGTGTGAGGGATGACCGACGAGGGCAGGGTGGCAAGGGTTACCCATATTATCGCTGGCTCGCCAAAGAGCTTCGATGACGCCATCAAGGTGGGTTTCAAGCGGGCGATCAAGACCCTGAGGGGGATCACCGGGCTGAGGATCCAGGAGTTGAGGGTGGCGGTTGAGGACGATAAGATCGCCGAGTACCGCGTGAAGATGGAGGTCATCTTCGTCCTGGAGGATTAAGCCCCAGGGGGCCAAGGCTATCCCCCCTTCTTCTCTATCACCATCATCTTCCCCATTCCCTCGGCGGCGAGGGTGCCGTCAGGGAGGAGGGCTTCTGTTCTGATGAAAAGGAGCCCTTTTTCCTCCTTCTGAAGCTGACCCTTGAAGGTCACCCTGCTCCCGATTGGGATGGGGCGCCGGTACCTTATCTCCACCCTGGCCGTTACGGCGGTGTAACCTAAGTACTGGGAGGTCCAGCCGAGGAGCTCATCGAAGATGAGACTTATCACCCCCCCATGGAGGTAGCGAGTCCACCCCTTATAGGTCTCCTCGGCCAGGAACTCCGCCACCACCCCTTTATCTCCATCCCTTTCAACCTTCAAGTGCAATCCCCGGGGGTTCTCCCTGCCGCAGACGAAGCAGGCATCATCCTTCACCAGATCCCACTTCTTATCCATCCCAATCCTCCACCATCTTCCTCAACCTCCTCATCCCTTCCAGTACCTTCTCCTCCTGATGGACCTC
This sequence comes from uncultured Thermodesulfobacteriota bacterium, assembly GCA_964422255.1. Lineage (GTDB taxonomy): Bacteria > Desulfobacterota > B13-G15 > B13-G15 > B13-G15 > CAYRAR01. Next base: position 5,121 of record CAYRAR010000086.1, read on the forward strand.
CAGCGTGAAGAGCATCTCCCTTCGGGGAAGTATCGAGAAAAGGGCCCCGAAATCGAAGATCCCGTCCCCAGGAGGCAGGTGCTCGTCCTTCTCCCCGTGGTTGTCATGGATGTGGAGGGCGAAGAGCCATCGGCCGAGTCCCCTCATCCAGGCATCGAGGCCCTTCTTGCTGAAGAGGAGCCAGTGCCCGGTATCGAAACAAAAGCCGACCCGAGGGGAACCTATCCCCTCAAGGAGCTTCTCGATGGTCTCGGGACCCCTCTCGAAGACGTTCTCGATGGCGAGCTTCAGTCCGTCTCTTGAGGCCTTTCTGAGGATCGCCTTCCAGGTCCCAAGGCTCTCCCTGAGCCACAGATCCTCCGCCTCGGCGTACCTCCAGGGGTCGTAACCGGGATGGAAGACGAGGATAACGGGGTCCAGATGGACGGCTACCTCCAGCATCTGTTCCATTCGCTCCCGACTCGCCCCCCTGATCTTTGGGTCGGGGGAGCCGGGGGCCAGGTCCATGTAGGGGCCGTGAAGGGAGCAGGTGAGGCGATGGCGGGACAGCTCCTCCACGATTCCCCTGACCTCCTTCAGGTCGAGGTCATCGAGGGTCTGAGCATCGAAGTAGATCTCCGGAGAAAGACCTGCCTCGATCACCTCCTTAAGTCTCCTGCGGAGCATCCTGTAAGGGATGGTGAAGTGGAGTCGGTGACGCATCTATCCTCCCCTCTTCAACCTCTTCTCCAGCCTGTCCAGGTTCTTCCTCTCCCCCAGCAGTATGAGGATATCGCCTCGCTCTATCCTTTCCTCGGGCGAGGGGTTGAAGATCATCTCCATCCCCGCCCTCTTTATGGCCACGACGATCACCCCGAACTCGTCCCTGAGCCCCGAGTCCTTGAGGGTCTTCCCCTTAAAGAGGGAGTCGTCCTCCACCTCTATCTCCTCCATCTGGAGCTCCAGGTGCTTGCGCTGAACCACCAGTTCGATGAAATCGACCACATTCGGTCTGAGAAGGACATTGGCCATCCTGGTCGCCCCCATGATGTAGGGGGAGACCACCTTGGTGGCTCCTGCGGTAAGGAGCTTTCTTTCGGCATCCGGATCATCAGCTCGGCTCAGGATGAAGAGATCAGGGTTGAGGGAACGGGCGGAGAGGGTGATGTAGAGGTTATCCGCATCCGAGGAGACGGTAGCGACAAGCCCCTTTGCCCTCTTTATGCCCGCTTCGAGCAACACCCTGTCATCGGTGGCGTCCCCTTCCAAGAAGAGATACCCCTCTTCTTCGAGGGCCTTTATCACCTCGGGGTCCCTCTCCACGATCACGAAGGGGACCCCCTCCTTGGCCAGCTCCTTGGCCACCACAGAGCCTATCCTCCCGAAGCCGCAGAGGATATAGTGGTCCTTCAACTTCTTTATCATCTTCTTCAATTTCTTCCTCCCCAAGGCCGCCCTTATCTGGCCGGCGATGATGGCCTGGGTCAAGGTGGTGACGATATAGGCCATTATCCCAAAACCGGCGATGATGAGGAAGATGGTGAAGACCCTTCCCTTCTCGCTGAGGCCGTATACCTCCCCATAGCCCACGGTGGTTATGGTGATCACCGTCATGTAGAGGGCCTGAAAGACCCCCCATCCCTCGATGACCATGTAGCCCGCCACGCCGACGGAGAGGAGGGCCCCCATCAGGAAGACCGCTCGGATGAGGTGACGGATTAGCTGCACCGCTCTGTCCCAAGGTCGGTCTATACTTCTATTACATTTGGGCTGCAAAAGCAACGAAAAGGCTTTGGCGTATTCCAAAAAAAGCTTATACTATGCGGTATGTTCGATTCGGGAAGAGGTGCTCCTTCGGGGAGGTGGACGATCTTTTCCCTCTGTGCCCTCCTTTTCATCTCCTCCCAGTTTTACCGGGCCTCCAACGCCATCATCGCCCCTGATCTCCAGCGGGACCTGGGGCTTTCGGCTGAGGCCCTGGGACTTCTCACCGCCCTCTTCTTCTACACCTTTGCCCTGGTGCAGTTGCCCCTCGGTCCCTGTCTCGACAGGGTCGGTGCCCGCCGCACCATGGCCTTCCTCACCCTCATCGGCTCAGCAGGGGCGTGGATATTCGCCTCGGCGAAGACCTTCCAGGGGGCGGCCTTTGGCCGGATCCTTCTGGGCCTGGGGATGTCCGCCAACCTGATGGGCTCGATGAAGCTCTTCACCACCTGATTCTCCCCCCGGGAGTTTGCGACCCTTTCCGGGTTGATCCTCGCCCTCGGCACGGTGGGTAACATGGCCGCGGCGACCCCCCTGGCCCTGCTGGTGGGGGCAGTGGGCTGGAGGTGGTCCTTTGCCCTCATCGGGGGCCTTACCGCTTGCCTGGCCTTTGCCTTCTTCGGCCTTGTCCGTGAGGGGCCTAAGCCCATTATAAGCAAAGGGGAAAACTTTCCCCTGAGGGAGATGGTCCGAACGCTCGTGGGGAGGAGGGATTACTGGCTGATCTCCTTCAGCACCTTCCTGCGGTACGGGATCTTCGTGGCGATTCAGGGACTGTGGGCGGGGCCATATCTTATGGAGGTGATGGGCCTTTCACCCGTTGAGGCGGGCAACGTGCTTCTGCTGCTCAACGTGGGCCTTGTCGCCGGCTCCCCTCTTGGAGGGTGGCTTTCAGATCGCCTCCTGCGTTCAAGGAAGAAGGTGGTGATCATGGGGCTTGGGGGGATGGCCTCCTCGCTCTTTCTCATCTCCACGGGCCTTGCCCTCGGTAGTCCCACAATTACAGCGGGTCTCTTCTTCCTCTTCGGGATCTTCTCCGGGTTTGGCATCGTGATGTACGCCCATATCAAAGAGTTGATGCCAGAAGGGATGACCGGGATGGCCCTCACATGGGTGAACCTCTTCACCATGTTCGGTGGGGGTGTGTTCTTGCATCTGATGGGCTGGGTGCTGGATCGCCTGAGCGGAGGCGGACCTGCAGGTCCCCGGGAATACGCCATGACCTTCCTTCTGGGCGCCTTGGGGCTGGCCTCTGCCTTCCTCCTCTACTTTCTGACCCGGGAAAGAAGATCTTAAATTCTTGACAAGGGGAAATTTGTGATTTATCGTACAAGCCACAAACAGGAAGGGGGTGCAAGATGGGAGATAGGGTTGCGATCATCGGGGTAGGGCAGAGCGCCTTCGTCCGTGGATACCCCGGCTCCATCAGGG
>CAYRAR010000087.1:0-7936 GCA_964422255.1 uncultured Thermodesulfobacteriota bacterium
CCTCACCCCTCTCCCTAACCCTGCCCTTCCTCTCCTTCACCCCCCTCTTTCTCACCCTTACCGGGTTCCTCCTCTTAGGAGAGGTCCCCTCGCCGACGGGCCTTGGGGGAATAGGGCTTGTGGTCCTGGGAGGGTATCTGCTCAACCTGGGGAGGGGGGAGGGAGTGATGGCTCCGGTGAGGGCGGTCTTCTCCGAGAGGGGCTCCTGGATGATGCTTATCGTCGCCCTCCTTTACTCCTACACCTCGGCGATGGGAAAGCTCGCCATCCTGAGGTCCCATCCCCTCTTCTTCGGTCCCTTTTACGTCCTGATCCTCACAGGGGTCATCTCTGCCCTTTCCCTCCTCTGGGGAAAGTTGCGGCCGAGGGAGCTCTTTCGCCGTCCCCTCTGGGGGTTGCTCGTCGGAGGGGCGACAGCGGCGATGCTCCTCTGCCATTATGTGGCCATCACGATGGTGGATGCAGCCTACATGATCGCCGTGAAGAGAACCAACCCCCTCTTCGGGGTCCTTTACGGGGGGCTGCTCCTCGGGGAGGAGAAAATGGGGAGGAGGCTTCTGGCCACAGGGCTCATGGTGGCAGGGGTGATCCTCATTGGGGTCTTGGGTTGAAATGAGGGGTCCTTTATGATAACTTTTCCCTTCCTTTAAAAGTCCTTAAGGAGGAAGGGAGATGGGGGTGGGGATTTATTTTCGGGAGACGAGACCTCAGTTCATCGTCCTTACGCCTGTTTGCTTCCTGGTGGGGCTGGGCAGTGCGGCGGTGGCCCTCGGTGGGGTGGGGCGGATACCCTGGGGGTATGCCATCCTCGCCTTCCTCGGCGCCCTCTTTGCCCATGTGGCCACCAACGTGCTCAACGACTACTTCGATTACAAGAGCGGCCTTGACCTGCGGACCCAGCCGACCCCCTTCAGCGGCGGAAGCGGCATCCTGCCCAAGGGGATGATGGCCCCGGAAAAGGCTCTCTGGATGGGGCTGGGATCCCTCGCCATCACCATAGCTATCGGCCTCTACTTCATAAAGGTGAGGGGATGGGGCCTCCTTCCCATCGGGCTCCTCGGGGTGCTGGTGATCGTCCTCTACAGCCCCTTTATCACCAAGAGACCCTTCCTCTGTCTGCTCGCCCCGGGGCTGGGCTTCGGCCCCCTCATCGTCATGGGGACTCACTACGTACTGGTGGGCCGCTATGATTGGATTGCACTGTGGGCCTCCTTCGTCCCCCTCTTTCTGGTGAGCAACCTCCTCCTCATAAACCAGTTCCCCGACCTGGAGGCTGACAGGGAGAGCGGCCGCTATCATGTCCCCATCATGATCGGCCGCAAGAGGAGCTCCTACCTCTACAGCGCGATCGCCCTTTCGGCCTATCTCTGGCTCGTCCTGGCCTGGGCTGGGGGACTTCTGCCCGGGGCGGCCCTCATCGCCCTGATCCCCCTTCCCCTTGCCCTGGTGACGATAAAGGGCGTCCTCAGGCACGCCGAGCAGATGGATCAGCTCCTCCCCTTCCTGGGGAAGAACGTCCTTTACACCCTGCTCACCCCGCTTCTGCTCGGCATCGGGCTCCTGGTGGCGGCTTGAGGGGTGGGCCTGACGATGAGTCTCCCTTCCTTGAGGGAAAGCGCCACTCCCTCTATCTCTTCCCCAAGGGGGAGGCTTCCGTCCTCGAGGAGACAGAACAGGTAGTTGCGGGAGAGGCCCCTGATGCCCTCCCTCCTCCTTCCCTCGATGAGCACCTGAAGCCTCCTTCCCACATAGCGGGAGTAAAAGTCAAGGCGCTTCTTCTGTCCGAGGCGCCTGAGCTCCATGACCCTCCCCTTCTTCACCCCGTCGCTCACCTGATGGGGAAGAGAGGAGGCCGGGGTCCCGGGCCGGGGGGAGAAGGGGAAGACGTGGAGGTAGGTTACGTCCAACTCCTCTATCAGACGGTATGTCCTCTGGAAGGCCCCTTCATCCTCCCCGGGGAAGCCCACCAGGACGTCCACGCCGATAGCCGCATCGGGCATCCTGGACCTGATCGAGGAGATGAGATCCCGGAAGTAGCCGGGGCTGTACTTTCTCCCCATCTCCCTCAATACGCGCTCATCCCCGCTCTGTAAGGGGAGGTGAAGGTGGGGACATATCTTCTTCGAGGAGGCGATCACCTGAAGGAGTCCTTCGTCCACCTCGTCGGGCTCTATGGAGCTTAAGCGGATTCGGGGTGGGGTAGAGGCCTCCTCGAGCAGAAGCAGAAGCTCCCTCAGGCTCATCGGGGGGGAGAGGTCCCGGCCGTAAACCCCGAGGTGGATCCCCACCAGGACCACTTCCCTGACTCCCTCTTCCTCAAGTCCCTTAAGCGCTTTCAGAACTTCTTCAGGGGGCAGGCTCCGCTCCCTCCCCCGCACCAGAGGGACCACGCAGTAGCGGCATCGGGCGTTGCATCCGTCCTGGACCTTGAGGAAGGCCCGGGTGTGAAAGCGGGGCCGCCTGATGGGAAGGGAGAAGATCTTCCTGGTCCTCCTTATCTCCCCCACCGCTTGAAAGGAGACTCCCTCCATGACGGCCTGGGCCGCTTCCCCTATCGAGGCCTTCTCCTGGTTGCCAAGGACGGCATCCGCTCCTATGGCGATGGGGGCTTCGGGGTCAAGCTGGGGCCAGCACCCGGTGACGATCACCCTCGCCCCGGGGATCTCCCTCCTTATCCTGCGGAGCCACTTGCGGCTGTCCGCCTCGGCCTTAGCAGTCACCACACAGGTGTTGAGCACCACCAGGTCCGATCCCTCGCCATAGGGGACGATCTCCCATCCCCCCTCCCTCAGGAGTTCGGCCATCGCCTCGCTTTCGGCCTGATTCACCTTGCACCCTACCGTGACGAAGGCGACCCTCACTCCACCACCTCCTCGATCCATCCTCCTCCCAGGAGGACCTCCCCCTGGTAGAAGGCGATGGCCTGACCTGGGGTGGGGGCCTGCTGGGGTTCCTCGAACTCACAGAGGAGACCTTCCTCTTGGGGTATGATCCGGCAGGGGGCAGGGGAGTGCCGGTAGCGGATCTTCCCCTCCACCTCCATCTCCCCTCTGAGGGGCTCAGGATGGAGCCAGTTTACCCCCTTCACCAAGAGGCGACGGCGAAAGAGGTCTTTTTTTTCGCCAACCACGATCCGGTTCCCCTCCGGCTCTATCCTCAGGACATAGAGGGGACGGCCCCGACGGATCCCCAGACCCCTCCTCTGCCCCACCGTCACCGTGTGGATCCCCCGATGGCGTCCCAGGACCCTCCCCTTCCCGTCCACGATGGGGCCCGGTGGAGGGGGGTCCTTGATCCTGTTTTCGATAAACTTTCTGTAATCCTCGCGGATGAAGCAGATCTCATGGCTCTCGTCTTCGTCGGGGAAGGGATACCCTGCTTCTTTGGCCTTCTCTCTCACCTCCTCCTTCCTCATCCCCCCGAGGGGGAAGTGGGCGAAGGGGAGGAGTCCCCTGGGGAGTCCCCAGAGGAAGTAGGACTGATCCCTCTTCGGATCGACCCCCCGCATGAGGAGGTATTTCCCTCCCCTCATCTCCTTTCTCGCGTAGTGGCCGGTGGCGAGCCCTTCGGCCCCGAGCCTCCTCGCCTCCCTCCAGAGGACACCGAACTTGATCCGGGGGTTGCAGAGGACGCAGGGGTTGGGGGTTCTCCCCCTGAGGTACTCTTCAACGAAGGGCTTGATGATCGCCTCCTCGAACTCCCCTCTCAAGTCTATCGGTACGAAGGGGACGCCAAGCCTCCTTGCTCCTTCCCTTGCCCTCTGGAAAGAGGCGGTCTTCTCCATCGGCCCCTCATCCACCACATACATCCAGAGGGCGATCACCTCAAGGCCCTTCTCCCTCAGCAGAAGGGCGGCGGTGAAGCTGTCCACCCCTCCGCTTACCGCGACGGCTATCCTTGGTGACATGGGATCGATTCAAAAGGTCGCCTTCATGGCCCTCACGGGGCAGGCCTTCACACAGATCTCACACCCCACGCACTTCTCGGGATCAAAGGCCACCTCCATCGTCTCTCTCACTACGGAGAGGGCCTCGGTGGGACAGACAGCGGTACAGGCCCCGCAGTGCACACACCGCTCATCGTCCCGGGTGATATCGTGTTCTATCGGCTCGACTACTATCCCCTTGCTCATCAGGTACTCGATCCCCCGGTGATAGTCCTCCTCCGTGCCGCTCAGCTCCAGGACCATGAGGCTCTCCTGGCGGGGAAAGACGCTCGCCTTAAGGATGTTGAAGGTGAGATTGTAGTCCTTGGCCAGCCGATAAACGATTGGCTTATCCCATGTCTTCTTGGTGAACCTGAGGACGATCTTCTGCCGATACATCTTAGATCCTCACCAAGGGGTAATCTCCCCAGACCCCCAGGGCCTCACCGACGATGATCACCACCCCTTCAATCCCTTCCATCCCTTTGGCCTTCCGCAGGGCCTCCTCCACGTCTCTGGGATGGTGGATCATGTTCCCCAGGGAGGTGGCCGCCGCATCGGCCAGGGCTGCAGAGCGGGCCACCACACAGACCGCATCGGCCCTTCCCATGCTCAGGGATGGTCCCACGGTGCCCGAGGAGGTGCAGACCCCAAGGGGTGTCCTCTCAGGGGGTATCATCAGCCCCACCTTCATGCTCAGGGGGGACCTTCCCGCAAAGATCCCCACCCTGCAGGGTTCTTTCACCTGGAGGTAAATATCTCCTCCATTTTCCACTATCACCTCTTCGCTATTGGAGGCAAGTCTCCTTCCTACCGCCTCGGCCACCGCCCCGGCCACCGCCGCCATGGGCCCCACCCCACATGCCCGGGAGGCCTCGTACATCTCCCTGATAAAGGGAGGGGCCAGGGGATCGGGGGGGAGGGGCCTTAACGCCTCCCCGAAGGAGGGATTCTCCCTGATGTATTCCTCCAGTTGCTGACGGATCTGGATCACCTCCTCCTTTGCCCTATCCCTCAGGTCCTTCTCGGCGAGGATAAGGAGATCGGTCTCCTTCACCTGGACGCGGAAGCTGAGGAGGCCGTCCCTCGAAATCCAGTTCCGATACCTCCTCTCCCTATACCTCACCCTTCCTGAGTCTCTTGGCGATGTGCTTCATCAGGCCGCCATCCCGGATCAGCTCCTGCATGAAGGGGGGGAGGGGCTTCGCCCCGTACTCCTTCCCCTGGGTGAGGTTCCTCACCTTCCCCTCCCCCAGGTCCACCTCCAGTATGTCCCCTTCCTGGACCTCCTCGGCCGCCTCCGGTGCCTCGAGGATGGGAAGCCCCGTGTTGAAGGCGTTCCTGTAGAAGATGCGGGCGAAGCTCTTGGCCACCACACAGCTTATCCCCGCCCCCTTTATCGCCACCGGGGCGTGTTCTCGGGAGGAACCACAGCCGAAGTTCCGCCCCGCCACCAGTATGTCCCCTTCCTTCACCTTCGCGTGAAACTGGGGGTCCACCGGCTCCATCAGGTGGGAGGCGAGCTCTTTGGGATCGGAGGTGTTGAGATAACGGGCCGGGATGATGATGTCGGTGTCCACGTCATCGCCGAATTTCCAGACCCTTCCCCTGTACTTCCTTATTATTACCTCCCTTCTCAAGGATTGTAGACCAAACGCCCCTCATTTCCAACCCCTTACTCCGCTTGCCTACGGGGGACAAAAGCTGTTACCATTCAGATGGAGATGGCCGAGAGGAAGATAGTCGCCCAGAACAGGAGGGCAAGGAGGGATTATTTCATCGAGGAGACCTACGAGGCTGGGATAGCCCTTAAGGGCACTGAGGTGAAGGCACTGAGGGAGGGGAGGGTCAATCTGCAGGACGGCTATGCCCAGATAAAGGATGGGGAGGTCTATCTGATCAACGTCCACATAAGCCCCTATGCTTTCGGAAACCGTTACAACCACGACCCCCTCAGGGACCGGAAGCTCCTCCTTCACAAGAGGGAGATCCGCCGCCTCCTGGGGAAGGTGAAGGAGAAGGGATTCACCCTCATCCCGTTGAGCATATACTTCAAAGGTGGGAAGGCAAAGGTGGAGCTGGCCCTGGCTAAGGGGAAGAAGCTCTACGATAAGAGGGAGAGCCTGAAGAGGAAGGCCCTTGAAAAAGAGCTGGAAAGGGGTTATAAATTAGGAAGGAGCGTTTGATCTTTTACAACTTGGGGGCGAAAAGGGTTCGACGGAGGTAGGGAGATAAGGGGTGCATGCCGAGGTCCCACGCCTCGTTAAACAGTGGGGCACCTACAAGTGCCAACGATTATGAGTACGCCTTGGCTGCTTAATTGACGCAGCCAACGCCCCCGAAGGTTCGCCTGCAGGCCTCCGGAGGGCGTCAGATATGCAGGCTGGTCCCTGCTGATGCTTATAAGGCAGGGGCGAGATCCCTTATAAGCTATGCCCTGAGGGATCCCGCCTGGGGGAGCCCTTAGGGCGAGAGGAAAACCCAGGCTAAGCATGTAGGGCCCCTTAGGGAACTACCTCCGGACGCGGGTTCGATTCCCGCCGCCTCCACCAGTTTTCATTTTTTTCTTTTTTGCCCAGAAAGATGACAAGGTGTGATGGCAGAAGGTGGGACGAGCTTCGTCCCGTCAAGATCACCCGCCATTACATAAAGCACGCCGAGGGGTCGGTCCTCATTGAAGTCGGGGATACGAAGGTGATCTGTACCGCCACGGTGGAAGAGGGGGTTCCTCCGTTCCTCAAGGATACCGGATATGGTTGGGTGCGGGCAGAGTACTCGATGATCCCCCGGGCCACCCATGTCCGGGCCCCCCGGGAATCGGTGAGGGGAAAGCTGGGGGGAAGGACCCAGGAGATCCAGCGCCTGATAGGTAGGTCCCTTCGCTCGGTGATAGACCTGAAAGGCTTCGGCGAGAGGACCATCCTGCTGGATTGTGATGTGATCCAGGCCGATGGGGGGACGAGGACGGCCTCCATCACCGGGGCCTATGTGGCCTTAGTGGATGCCTTTCGGTGGCTGAGGGAGAGGGGAGAGATAGAGGTCATTCCCATCAAGGACTCGGTGGCGGCGGTGAGCGTCGGGATCGTGGACGGGGAGATGCTGCTGGATCTCGACTACAGCGAGGACTCACGGGCTCAGGTGGACATGAACTTGGTGATGACCAGCAAGGGGCAGTTCGTGGAGATCCAGGGGACGGCCGAGGAGGCCCCCTTCAGCAAAGAGGAGCTCGAGGGGCTGATCACCCTGGGGATGAAGGGGATAGAGAAACTAAGCGAAATCCAGCGCCAGGTCCTCGAGGACTGACGGAGGTGTCCCCCCGAGAGATCCTCGCAGCCACCCGAAACCGCGGAAAGTTCGCTGAGATAAAGGCCTGTTTGGAGCGGGAGGGCATACAGGTGATATCTCTCGATACCTTCCCCGAGATCCCCGAGATCAAGGAGGAGGGAGACAGCTTCAGGGAGAACGCCCTGAGGAAGGCGAGGGAGGTGGCTCGAAGGAGCGGTATGGTCACCCTCGCCGATGACTCGGGCCTGGAGGTGGAGGTCCTGGGGGGGAAACCAGGAGTCCTTTCGGCCCGCTTCGCCGGGGAAAAGGCCTCGGACAGGGATAACAACCGGAAGCTGCTCCAGATGCTTGAAGGCGTTCCGTGGGAGAGGCGGAGGGCGGCCTTCCGCTGTGTGATCGCCTGTGTGGACCCCTCTTCAGGTAAAGAAGTAGTGGTGGAAGGGAGCTGCGAGGGGGTGATAGGGTTTGAGGAGAGGGGGGAAGGGGGGTTCGGTTACGATCCCCTCTTCTTCATCCCGGAGTTGGGGAAGACGATGGCCGAGCTTCCGTTGGAGGTGAAGAACCGCCTGAGCCACCGGGGAAGGGCCCTCAAGGCCCTGAAATCGCGGCTGAGGGAGTTCTTCCCTTAGCGTTTGCATTTGGCCCGTGATTATATTACTTTAGAGGGGGTTCGGGGCGTGGCGCAGCCGGGTAGCGCACCTGCCTTGGGAGCAGGGGGTCAGCGGT
>CAYRAR010000088.1:0-7798 GCA_964422255.1 uncultured Thermodesulfobacteriota bacterium
GGGCTTACCCACCTTATCCCCTGGCCCTTGAGGGGACGGGGCCCTTCGCCCTTGAGGCGGCAGGGGTAAAGGAGGAGCAGGAGGTTAAATCCTTCATAAGGCATGAAGACCACCTCCCTTATCCTCCCGACCTCCACCTCAACTCCCAGCTCCTCCCTGAGCTCCCTCTTCAAGCAGTCCTCAGGGGATTCGTCCTCCTCGAGCTTCCCGCCCGGGAACTCCCAGCACCCCCTCCAAGGCCCGTTCTCCCTCTGGGCCACGAAGACCTTCTCCCCCTCCTCGATGAGGGCGGCCACAACGATCAACGTCTTCATCTATTTGGCCTTCACCAGATGCCGGGGTCGCTTTATCACTTTTCCCGGATGGCGGGGGAAGTCCACCTTGATGTACACCTTCTTGGGGGTCACCTTCCAGACGATCCCCTCCTTCTCCCCTCCGGCAAAGGGAAAGACCACCCTGTCACCTTCCTTCATCGCGGCACCTCCTCAGAAGGTCTTCTTCAGGAGGTAATAGAGCAACTTTTCGTACTCGAAGACCACCCGTTTTAAGTCCTTCCTCCTCTTCCACCATCCCTGAGGGCGAAAGTCATCGTAATGGCTCGGCAGGCTCACCACCTGGGCCTTCCCCTTAAGGGCATCCCTGAAGATGATCCAGGCGCGCCTGGAATGGTACCGGGAGGTGACGAGCAGTATCACCCTATAATCCTTATCCTTGACCCAATCTCGCACCACCTTCGCCTCGTCCTCGGTGCAGGAGACCTCCTTCTCGACCGTTTCGATCGCCTTGGGGTCCACCCCGAAGGCCTTGAGGGCCTGAATCATCCCCTCCCTTGCCTCGAAAGGCCGAATGCCCTTCTTAGCCAACATCTTCCAGCCCAGCGGCCGTTCGGGCCGGGCGACGAAGATCTTCGGGGCAAGGCCCTTATGGTAGAGGTCGGCCGCCTCCCTGGCCCTCACCACCCTCTCGTCCCAGCCGCCAAGGACCACTATGAGGTCCCCCTTTCGGGGGGGCTCCTCGTATATGAGGTAGCTCCCCAGGGAGACGAGGATGTGTTGCCAGTAGGCGACAAGCTCGATGATCAACAGGAAGAGAAAGAGGAGGAGGATCCTCTTCCACCGCTTTCCCCTCTCCTCTTCCTTTTTCTCCCTCTGTTCCATTTCTCAGTAAGATTTATCACGGCTCCTGGGAGAAGACAAGTGATTTCGCACGAGGCCCTATAGGTGTTATAATGGCGACGATGGAGAAGGGACTGCTCGAGATCATCCGCTCCCGCCGGAGCATAAGGAGCTACGACTCGAAGGAGGTCCCGAGGGAGGTTCTGGAGAGGCTGGTTGAGGCGGCCCGGTGGGCCCCATCGGGCTCCAACCTGCAGCCCTGGCAATTTGTGATCGTCACCGACGAGGAACGGAGGAGGGCGGTAGGCAGGTGGGCCCGCTTTCTCTTCGTCAAATCCCATCACGTCTCCGAGGCGCCGGCGGTGATCGTCATCTGCGGGAATCCCCGTTCCCCCTTCTATCTGGTGGACTGCGCCCTGGCCGGGGCGAACATCCTCATGGAGGCGACGGCCTTGGGGCTGGGGACCTGCTGGATCGGCGCCTTCAACGAGGAGAGGATAAAGGAGGTGCTGGGCATCCCTCCCAACCTGAGGGTGGTGGCCCTCATCACCGTGGGTTACCCTGCGGAGAACCCATCTCCTCCCCCCAGGATCCCCTTGGAGGAGATCCTCCACTGGGAGGGCTACGGAGGCGGTCCGAGCCTGAGGAGTCAGTTGGTCCGCTCAGGTCCCATATCGGTTTTGCCCCGAATCCTGAAGATGGTCTTCAGGATAAAATAGACTGAGAAAGGAGGAGCCGATGGATCTCAAGGGGAAAAGGGCGATCGTCACGGGAGCAGGATCTGGCATAGGGAAGGCGATAGCGCTGAAGCTCGCCGAGCGGGGGGCGGCGGTTCTGGTCAACGATGTAGATCCGGAGACGACCTCCGCCACCGCCCGGGAGATAGAGGAGCGAGGGGGAAAGGCGCTGAGTGTAGGGGGCGATGTCTCGAAGGGGGAGGACGTCAGGGAGATGGTCAGGCTCTGCATCGAAGAGCTCGGAGGGGTGGAGATCCTGGTCAATAACGCCGGGATCGCCAGAAGCGCCCTCCTCATAAACCTGACCGAGGAGCAGTGGGACGAGGTGATGAACGTCAACCTGAAAGGGGTCTTCCTCTGCACCAAGGCCGTGGTTCCCCATATGATGAAGAGGAGATACGGAAAGATCATCAACATCTCCTCCATCTACGGGAGGATAGGGGCTATCGGCGATTCCAACTACTGTGCTTCCAAGGCCGGGGTGATAGGCTTCACCAAGAGCGTGGCCAAGGAGCTGGCAAGGTATAACATCAACGTGAACGTGGTTCTGCCGGGTCTGATAGACACCCCGCTACTTCGGGGGATACCGGAGAAGTACCTCGGTCCCATGATCAAGGAGATTCCCCTGAAAAGGGTAGGGGTTCCTGAGGATATAGCGGGGGTGGTGGCCTTCCTCGCCAGCGATGAGGCCGGGTATCTCACCGGGGCTGCTATCGAGGTGACCGGCGGCTGGAACATGTAGGAGGGAGAGATGGGGGGAAAGTGTCTTCTCTGCGGTGCACCAGTAGAGGAGGGAAAGACCCTCTGCAAAAGGTGCGAGGAGGAGGTGAGGGCCGAGGCCCTGGGAAAAAAGAAGAGGGTCACCCAAGAGGCGCAAAAGGAGCTAAAGAGGCTCGGATGGAAGGGGGAATCCGGAGGTCCCCTCCCGAGAGGTCAGGAAGAGATCGAAGGAGAAGAAGCGGAAAAGAAACCGAGGGATTTTCGGAGCATGGCCGAGTACCTGGAGTACCTTAAGGGAAAGAGGTGATTATTTTCTTATCTGATATTCGAGGTTTATCAACTCACCACGGGTGAACCCCATCTTCTTGAAGAAGGAGAGAAGGTCCCAATCCTCCCAGTTGACCAGGGTGTAGATCTTCTCGACCCCCTCTTTGGAGAACTCCTCCACGATCCTCTGAAAGAGGGTCCGGGCTATTCCCTTCCTTTGATAATCCGGGTCCACGCCGATCGTGTCCACCCATCCAAAGGAGCTCGGCACCCCGAACTCCCATCCGCTCACTGTGCCGAGGATGAAGCCAACCACCTTCCCCTCGATCTCCGCCACAAGGGATTTGGCCGGATGGGCTGTGCTTGCCTGGACCTTCTGCTGCCAGTACTCGGGACGCCTCTTCCCGAGTACCCTCTCGTCTATCTCGATGATGGACTCCAGGTCCTCTACCGAGAGGGACCTCACTCTCAATTTCCTGATGTCGAGCTCTTCCACCTTCTTTCTCCTTTTCTTTAAGTGAAAGAGCTTTTTATCACAAGGTTAAAATAGATGTCAACCCAGCTCTCAAGAAGGGTTGGCGTTTCAGGAGATGATGAGTTAAACTAAAGGGTGCGATGAGGTTGACGCTGGATCAGGTATCTCCGGGGAAAAGGGTAAAGGTCGTCTCCATCGGCGGAGGGAGGGGCTGCAGGCAGCAGCTCTTCGGCCTGGGCGTCTATCCAGGGGAGGTCCTCACGGTCCTGAGGAGCGCCCCCTTTGCAGGCCCCATCATGGTGGAGGCCAACGGCACTACCTTCGTGATCGGCAGGGGGATGGCCCAGAGGGTGGTGGTGGAGGAAGTGGGTTGAGGGTAGTGCTGGTAGGCCAGCCCAACTCGGGCAAGAGCACCATCTTCAATTATCTAAGCGGTTACAGGGCGATCACCTCCAACTTTCCCGGGACTACGGTCAAGTATACCGTCGGCAAGCTTTACGTGGATGGTTTGGAGTGCGAGTGCGTGGATCTGCCCGGGACTTACTCCCTTACCTCGGCGGATGCCGCCGAGAGGGAGGCGAGGAGGTTTCTGCTGGAGGAGAGGGTGGACGTGATCGTGAACGTGGCCGATGCGTCGCTCCTTGGCCGCAGCTTGGAGCTTACCCTGGAGCTTCTGGAGCTGGAGAAGCCCATGGTCCTGGTGCTCAACATGATAGACGAGGCCGAGAGGAAAGGGATCAAGATAGATGAGGGGAAGCTCTCCGAGATCCTCGGGATCCCGGTGGTGAAGACCATCGCTTACACGGGGCAGGGGCTGACCGAGATGATCCATGAAGCGCTCAGGGCCTGGCGGGAGGAGATCAAGGGCAGGCCCATACCCTTCAGCAGGGACGTGGAAAAGGTGATAGCGGAGGTGACCGAAAGGGAAGAGATCCGGCGGCTCCCTGCCCGTTTTGTGGCCCTGAAGCTCTTGGAGAAGGACCCCGATTTCCCCACCCCTTCCTCACCGCACCTGGAGGAGGCGAGGAGGAGGCTCGAGGAGAGTCACGGTCGTCCCGCCGATGTGGTCCTCTCCTCAGAGAGGCATGCCCTGGCCATGAACATCTACGAGGAGGTGGTCCAGGTCATCCGCTCCCCCAAGATCAGTCTGAGGGATCGGCTGGACGACTGGGTCATGCACCCGGTATGGGGGTACCTGATCCTGGTGGCGGTCTTCTGTTCGCTGTTTTTCGGGGTCTTCAAGGTGGGGAGCTATCTGGAGGAGCCGTTGATCGGGGTCTTTGACCGCCTCTCCCCCCTCCTCTCCCGGGTCTTCCCATCGGGGGGGGTGGCCTACTCCCTGGCCAAGGGGGCCCTTGACGGCATAGCGGGAGGAGTGGGGATCGTGCTCCCCTACCTCGTGCCTTTCCTTTTGGCCCTGGCCGCCTTGGAGGACTCGGGCTATCTCCCCAGGGTGGCCTTCCTCCTGGATTCCTTCATGCACCGGATAGGGCTTCACGGCAAATCGGTGGTCCCCTTCCTCCTGGGGTACGGCTGCAGCGTCCCGGCGGTCATGGCCACGAGGATCCTCGAGTCCGAGAGAGATCGGATCATCACCGCGGTCCTCGCCACCTTCATCCCCTGTTCCGCCCGGACCGTTATCATCCTGGGCCTCGTCTCCTATTACCTCGGCCCCCTTTACGCCATCGGGGTATATGTGCTGAACCTCCTGGTGGTGGGGGTGGCGGGGATGATCCTCTCGAGGATTTACCCAGAGGTCACCCCTGGGCTGATCCTCGAGGTGCCCCGCTATCATCCCCCCTCCCTGAAGTCCATAGTCGTCAAATCCTGGTATCGCCTGAAGGAGTTCATCACCGTGGCCTGGCCTCTGCTCATTGGGGGCAGCGCCCTTCTGGCCCTCCTTCAGCACTTTGGATTCGAGCGGGTACTGAATCGGGCCCTGGCTCTGGTCACCTACCCCCTGGGACTTTCCCGGGAGGTGGGGACGACTCTGATCTTTGGGGTCCTGAGGAAGGAGCTATCCCTGATCATGCTCTTTGAGGCCCTGGGGACGAAGGATGTGCTGAGTGTGATGGGCGCGGGGCAGATCCTCACCTTCACCATCTTCGTGGTCTTCTACGTCCCCTGTCTTGCCACTGCAGCGGCCCTCTGGAGGGAGATCGGGGGACGCAGGACCCTCTTCGCCCTCCTCTTCACCTTTGCCATAGCCTTCATCCTCGCCTCGATCACCCGTATGGCCTGGGGGATTGTGGGTTGAGGCCTGATCAGAGGGGAAAGAGTTCCAGGGGAAAGGTGCTCAGCCGCTCGACCCCTTCTTTCCTCACGACGTAATCGGCCTCCACCCCCACGGCTCCTTCTCCCGGGAAGACGAACTTGGGTTCAACGGCCAGGACCATCCCCTCCTCGAGCACCTCGTCCCTGCCTGAGGCGATGATCGGCCGCTCATTTATCTCGAGGCCAATGCCGTGGCCGATGAACTTCACCCTCGAGTCCCCAAAGCCCATGAAGTGCTCTTCAAGTCCCCTTCTGCATGCCACCTCCCAGCACAATCGGTAGATTTCCCTCCCGTTGACCCCTTCTTTGGCCTGTTCCTCGAAGGTCTCCAATACCTCGAGGGCGACCTCATAGGCCCTCCAGAGGTGCTCAGGCAGCCTGCCGATCACGAAGGTCCTGGTTTCATCGGTGGTGTATCCATTGTACCCTCCACCGTAATCCACAACCACCGGCTCGTCCCTGCCGATCCTCCTCCAGGAGGCCCCCTGGGCGATGGCGTGGGTGACCCCATACCCCTTGAGGGGAGTGTCAGTATAAGAGGGGGCAGCGCCGCTCTCTCCGGCCATCACGGAGATGTTGGGCATCTCCTGGTTGAATCCCCTCATCCGCAGCCGTCCCTGATGGCCCCTCCTGCGTCCCTCGGCCTGAAGGAGGGCATCAAGCTCCACCTCGGTCATCCCCTCCCTCAAGAGTTCCGGGACCTTTGAGAAGACATGATCGACGATCTCGGCAGACCTCCTCATCTGCTCTATCTCGAAGGGGCTCTTGCGGGCCCTGACCGCCAGGATCTCCTTTGATATGTCCACCCAATCCTTCCCTCCAAAGGTCCTCTCCATCTTGCGAAAGAGGGAGACGGGAAGGACGTCAAGTTCCACCCCCACCCTCCGGGCCACACGGAAGGGTCTGAAATCTTTAAGCTCACCGAGGCCCTTCACCTTCTCGACCTTGAGAGGGCTTTCCCCCTTGGCCCTCCCGTAATCCTGCTGGACGAAAAATACGGGCTCCTCCTCGAGCGGAATGACCAGGTAACCCCTCTGCAGGGTTCCGGCGAAGTAAAAGAGGTCCACGTTCTGAAGGATGAGGGCCACCTCCACCCCCTCTGACTCCATCCTCGCCCTCAGGGCCCCTATCCTCGAGGATATCTCCTGTTCTGGAGTGAGCTCAAAGGACCATCCCTGCACGAAATTCTCCTCTTCTGAGTCCTTTTGATGATTTGGAATATTAGGTGGAGGGGCCCTGGGCGCCCAATCCCCTATTGACCCGCCTTTTTTCTTCCCTTCTCAAGCCTTCTCCTCTCCTCGTCCCTTATCTCACGGCGCAAGAGCTTTCCGACCTTCGACTTTGGCAGCATGTCCCTGAACTCGATGTAATGGGGGACCTTGTATGGGGCCAGCCTCTCTCTGCACCACCTTATCAGCTCCGCGGCTCCGACCCCCCTGGCGTCCTCCTTGAGCACCACGATGGCCTTTATCCTCTCCCCCACCTTCGGGTCGGGCACCCCCACCACACATGCCCCAATGACCGTCGGGTGATCCTGAAGGACCGCCTCCACCTCGGAGGCGGATACCCGGTAGGCCTTGTACTTGATGGTGTCAGCCGTCCTCTCCACGTATTCGATCTGGCCCTGCTGGTCGAAGCGGACATAGTCTCCCATTCGGTAAAAGATCTCCCCATCGAGCTTCACATAGGACCTCTCCGTCTCATCGGGCCTCCTCCAGTAGCTCTTGATGGTGTAATCCGAGGTGACCACCGGTTCTCCCACCTCCCCCGGGGGAAGGGGATCGAGGGTCTCGGGGTCCACGACCTTGCAGGACCTTGACCTCAACGGATGCCCGACGTTGGTGGGGGCTGGTTCCCTGTCAAGCCTGCTGTAGGAGACGTGACCCGCCTCGGTGGAACCGTAGATCTGGTAGATGGGGATCCCGTACCTCTCCTTCCACCTCTTGAAGACCTCCACAGGGAGGACATCTCCCCCACAGTAGCAGTAACGCAGTGAGCTGAGGTCATATAAGTCGATCCTGTCGTTCTCCAGGATCATCCGGTAGAGGGCGGGCACCCCCAGCATCCACCTCACCCTGTACCTCTGAATGGCCACGAGGATCGCGTCCACCACTGGCTGGGGCATAAGCACTACGGTATTGCCGAAGTTAAGACCAAACGCAATCATGAACCCTTTAGCCATGATATGAAATAAGGGGTTCACCATGATG
>CAYRAR010000089.1:0-7678 GCA_964422255.1 uncultured Thermodesulfobacteriota bacterium
TGCGGGGGAACGCGAGCCACAGGGGAAGCCCGATCTCGTTGTGGAGGACTTTGAAGTACCGGAGGTTTTCCGAGCCGGCCCTGACAAGGAAGCGGATATAAAGTTTACTTTAAATATCAAGAACATAGGCACAAGCCCTTCTGGAGCCTCCTGGGCGGATGTTGTCTTTAAGACGTATCCCGGTGGGAGCACTGTCTATAGCGATCGATTTCATGTCCGAGCCCTTTCCCGTGGGAGTACTTACACCATCAACGTCTTTTGCAGGCTCCCCGTGGGAAATTACAGGGTATGTGCCATTGCCGACTCTACAGATGTGGTTGCAGAGTCTGATGAAGGAAATAACCAAAGCTGCCGCAACGTGAGTGTAAGGGGCAGGTAAAAGTAAAAGGAGGTGAAAAAAAGAGATAAGAAAGGATGGATTTTGGGAATCATCGATTATCCTTGCAACTCTTAAGGCATCGTAGGCAAAACCCTGAAGCGCTGTTCCAAGGACGTACCTTAAACCACCCAAGTTAAGCATTGAAGATTATTGGAAAAACTATACGTAGCTGTGCAGGCCTGAGATCAGGTAGTTGACGCCGAAGTAGGTGAAGATGACGGCGATAAAGCCTATGATGGAAAGCAGGGCCGTCTTTTTCCCCTTCCATTCCCGGGTGTAGCGGGCGTGAAGGAAGGCCGCGTATATGAACCAGGTGATCAGCGACCACGTCTCCTTTGGATCCCAGCTCCAGTAGCTACCCCAGGCGTAATGAGCCCAGGCCGCCCCGGTGATTATCCCGATGGTGAGGAAGGGAAAACCCAGGAGGATGGTCTTGTAATTGATGTCATCGAGCATCGTGGAGGAGGGAAGCCAGTCTATCCCCTTTCCCTCCCTTTCCCTCTTGGCCTGAATCAGATAGGCCACGCTTATCCCAAAGGCCAGGGCAAAGGCGGCGTAACCCAGAAAGCAGGTGATCACGTGAATCGCCAGCCAGTCGCTCTGTAAGGCAGGGATGAGGGGCTTTATCTCCTTCTTTATCCCTGGGATGAGGGAGGTGAGGGCAAGGAAGAAGGCGGCGAGGGGTGAGGCGATCACCCCGAATACCCGCTGCTTGTATTTCCTGTCGATCAGGATATAAAAGAGGGCGATGGCCCAGGAGAAGAAGACCAAGGACTCGTACATGTTGGAAAGGGGTATGTAACCGTAACCCAGGGCATGGCTCTCTATCCACCGGATTATCATCCCGGCGAAATGAAGCACCGCCCCCCCGAGGACCAGCCCAAAGCCTATCTTTCCCCCGAGCTCCTTTTTGGTGACGAGATAGAGGAGGTGGAAGAAGAAGGCCCCTAAGTAAACGTAAAGGACAACGTCAAATATGTAGACGTTGTAAGTGGTCATCTTTCTACGGCTATTTAACAAAAGTTGAAAAGATAGTCAACGCCAATTATAATTTTAGTTCCTACTCCTTCATCCTTGCAGAAAGGCGGAGGGAAGGATGCACATAGACCCCAAGAAGGTCTTCGATGTGCGCAACGTGGAGAGGAACATAAAAGACGGGATCATAACTAAGGAGGAATACCTTCGCTACCTGGAGAGCCTGCCGGACGTCTCGGACAAGATTTACCGGGAAGAGGAGGAAGAAGAGGAGAAGGAAGATTGAGGGAATTCGCGGTAGTCCTTGATCTGGGGGGAACCAATCTGAGAGCAGCGGGCTGCTGGCTCGGCGAAGATGATGGGTTCTTCTCCAGGATCACCACCCGCTCCATCTCCCATCTTCCTCGGGAAGAGGGGATGCGTTTCTTGAAGGAGGAAGTGATAGGGAAGATCCTTCAGAGGGGGAGGGGTGAAGGGGGAAGGGCCAAAGGGGCAGTCTTGGGAGTCCCTGGCTGGATAACCCCCGAGGGAGAGCTCGCCTTCTCTCCCCATCTACCCCAGCTTAAAGGGGTGAACCTTATCGGGGAGATGGACTTTGATGGGTTGCCTGTCATGATCGAGAATGACGCCAACCTCTATGCCCTCGGAGAGGGACGGAGAGGGGCAGCTCAAGGGGCGAGGACTTACTGTGCCCTCACGTTAGGGACGGGTTTGGGAGGGGGGATTGTGGTGGAAGGGCGGCTTCTTAAGGGGGCCTACGGTTCCGCCAATGAGGTGGGCCACATGGTGGTGGAGTCCGAAGGGGTCCCTTGCTGGTGTGGGTCCAGGGGGTGCTTGGAGGCCTATGCCTCCGGGTCGGCCATAAAGAGGATGGCGGAGGAGAGGGGCCTTAAAGTCCACTCTTCCGAGGAGGTCTTTCGGGCAGCCCAGAACGGAGATCAGGGGGCGAGGAAGGTATTTGCGGAGATGGGAAAGTACTTAGGGGTGGGGATGGCCAACCTGGTGAACCTCTTCAGCCCTGAGGTGATCGTGATCGGGGGGAAGGTGGCCGGTGCATGGGACTTCTTCATCCCCCATGCCCTGGAGGAGATGAGGAAGAGGGCCTTCCATTACCCCGCCCAGAGGGTTAAGGTGAAGAGGGCCTCCCTGGGCGATGACGCCGCCCTCTGGGGAGGGGTGTCCCTTCTGGAGAGATGAAGGACTACTACCAGATACTGGGCGTTCCGAGGAACGCCACTGAAGAGGAGATAAAGCGGGCCTATCGCCGCCTGGCCCTCCAGTACCATCCTGATCGCAACCCAGGGGATAAGGAGGCCGAGGAGAAGTTCAAGGAGATCGCCGAGGCCTACGAGGTGCTCCGGGACCCGGAGAAACGGCAGCTTTACGATCTCTATGGTCAGGAAGGGGTGAAGAGGACAGGCTTCAGCGGCTTCAGGACCGTGGAGGACATCTTCTCCACCTTCAGCGACCTCTTCGAGGAGTTCTTCGGGTTTTCCCCCGGCAGGAGAAGGGGAGAGCCTGGGGCAGATCTCAAATACGACCTCACCCTCTCCTTCCTGGAGGCCGCCTTCGGCGTGGAGACGGAGATAGAGGTCCCCAGAAAGGTGAGGTGCGATCGCTGTGGCGGCACGGGGATGGAGCCAGGCACCTCCCCCCAGGTCTGTCCTTACTGCTACGGGAGGGGACAGATCAGCCGTTCCCACGGCTTCTTCACCATCAGCACCACCTGTTCCTACTGTGGGGGGAGGGGTCGCGTGATAACTACCCCGTGTAAGGAGTGTCGAGGAGAGGGGAAGGTCAAGGTGATGAAGAGGCTCACTATAAAGGTGCCCGCAGGGGTGGAGGACGGCATGAGGCTCCGGATAGAGGGAGAGGGAGAAGAAGGGGAAAGGGGAGGTCCTCCGGGAGATCTCTACGTTTACATCCACGTGACCCCCCATGAGTATTTCGAGAGGAGGGGGTCGGATGTGATCTATCGTCTCTCCATCCCCTTTCCCTTGGCCGCCTTGGGGGGAGAGGTGGAGGTGCCCACCTTGAACGGGACGAGAAAGATCCAGATCCCTCCCGGGACCCAGCCCGGTGAGATCTTCCGCCTCAAGGGAGAGGGGATCCCGCGGCTGGGAAAGAGGGGGAGGGGGGATATGATCGTGGAGGTCACGGTGGAGGTACCGCGAAAGCTCTCCAAGCGGCAACGGGAGCTCCTAGAGGAGCTTGCGGCCTGTGAAGAAGAGGAGCAGAAGGAGGGGTTCTTCAAGAGGTTCAGAAAGAGATGAAGGTCCGCTGCCCTCAGTGCGGGAAGGAGGTGGTATGGGAGGAGAACCCCTATCGCCCCTTTTGCTCGGAGCGCTGCAAGCTGATAGACCTGGGGCGGTGGATAGGGGAGGAGTACCGCTTGCCGGCAGAGGATGATCTCCCTCCGGAAGAGAGGGAGGGGGATGGAGAAGGGAGGTGAGGTGATGAGAAGGGTGAGGGGAGGCTTTTTCGTCCTGTTAGTTGTCCTCCTCCTTTTGGGATCGGCCCTCGCCCAAGGGGGGAGAATCCTTATGATCATCGCCCCTGAGGGGTTTCGAGACGAGGAACTGCAGATCCCCAAAAGGGCGTTTGAGAGGGCGGGGTATGAGGTGGTCATCGCCTCCTCCACTCTGGGGACGGCCAGGGGGATGCTCGGGGCGAAGGTGAAGCCTCAGATCCTGCTGAAGGACGTGAAGGTAAAGGATTACGATGCGGTGGTCTTTGTAGGGGGCGTGGGTGCCCAGTACTACTTCAACCACCGGGAGGCCCTGCGGATCGCCCAGGAGGCCGCCTCCCAGGGGAAGGTCCTCGGCGCCATCTGCCTCGCCCCGGGGATCCTGGCCAGGGCCGGGGTGCTGAAGGGCAAGAGGGCCACGGTCTGGAGGTCGGAGGCGAAGACGCTGAAGGAGAAGGGCGCCATCTATACAGGACAGCAGGTCGAGGTGGACGGGAAGGTGATCACCGGCAACGGGCCGACCGCCGCTCCTCTCTTCGCTTCCAAGATCCTCGAGGCCTTGAAGAGATGAAGATAGGGGTCATAAGCGATACCCACGGGGGGTTGAAGGGGTGGGAGCAGGCGATGGAAGGCCCCTTTCAGGGAGTGGAGCTGATCCTTCACGCCGGGGACATCCTTTACCATGGACCCCGCAACCCCTTTCCTGAGGGTTACGACCCCCAGACCCTCGCCTGGGCCATAAACCACTCTCCCGTCCCCCTCCTGATATCGAGGGGAAACTGCGATGCCTCCATAGACCAGCTCTTAATTGACTTTCCCATCCAATCCCCTTACGTGTACTGTCTGATCGACGGGATAGTCATCATGATGACCCACGGGGAGGACCAGGAGCTAGAAGACCTCCTTGAGCTCGGGTCCCGATACCAGATAAACCTGCTCATCACCGGACACACCCACCGCAGTCACCTCATCCAAAAGCCTCCATTGCTCCTCCTCAATCCAGGATCCCCCTCCCTCCCGAAGGGGGATGATCCTCCAAGCGTTGCCATAGTGGATACCGGGACGAGGAAAGTCTCCATCTTGTCCCTTGACGGCCAGGTTCTCAAGGAGGGGGAACTGTCTCCTTGACACATACTACATATTGTGTTATAAACCACAAAAAACCCAAAATGTAGTAGAAAGGAGGAAAAGGAATGGAGGTATATGAACTCGATACCACCAATTTGATTAACAGTTTTATCCAGGTGGCAAAGAAGGTGGCCATCAATCCCTCTGACTTTTTCGAAAACATGCCCCGGGAAGGAGGCTATACCGGTCCCCTCACCTTCCTCGCCATATGTGTGGGGATAGGCGGCGTGATAAGCTCTCTCCTCTTCTTCAACCCCTTACCCCTCCTTTTCGCCCTGATCGGCATCCTCTTTGCCTTCGTAGGAGCGGGAATCCTTCAGTTCGTTACCCAGCAGCTCTTCCAGGGGACCGGGACATACGAAGGCACCTTCAGGGTGGTTGCCTATGCCGGAGTGGTGAGTCTCCTGTCCTGGATCCCCATAATAGGTTTTCTTTTAACCCTTTACGGATTTTATCTTCAAGTAATAGGTATTGAAAAAGTCCATAATGTAACGAAATTAAAGGCATTTTTTGCCGTAATAATTACGCTGGTGATATACTTTCTCGTCATGGTGCCTCTCGGAGGGATGATCGCCTTGGGAAGGTAACGGATGGGTGAGGTCAGGACCAGGTTTGCTCCCAGCCCCACCGGATATCTCCACATAGGGGGGGCGAGGACGGCGCTCTTCAACTGGCTCTTTGCCCGGCACAACGGAGGGAAGTTCATCCTGAGGATTGAGGACACCGATCCCCTCCGCTCCCGGAAGGAATATCTGGAGGATATCCTGGAGAGCCTCCGCTGGCTCGGCTTGGAGTGGGACGAAGGGCCGTATTTTCAGAGCCAGAGGATGGAGATTTACAGGGAGCATGCCTCCAGGCTCCTCGAGGAGGGAAAGGCCTATCGCTGTTACTGCACCCCTGAGGAGCTGGAGGAGATGAGGAGGAAGGCCCTGGCCGAGGGGAGGAAGCCGAAATATGACGGCAGATGCCGCTGGAGGACCGATCAGCCCAAAGGGGTGCCCTATGCGGTGAGGTTCAAGGCCCCTCTGAGCGGTGTCACGGTGGTGGATGACCTGGTGAAGGGGAGGGTGGTATTCCAGAACGAGGAGCTTGACGACCTGATAATCCTGAGGAGCGATGGAACTCCCACCTACAACTTCGTGGTGGTGGTGGACGATGCCTTAATGGGGATAAGCCATGTGATCCGTGGCGACGATCACCTGAACAACACCCCTCGGCAGATCCTCCTCTATGAGGCCCTGGGGTATCCCGTCCCCAAGTTTGCCCACCTCCCCCTGATCCTGGGCACGGACAGGACCCGCTTGAGCAAGCGCCATGGCGCCACCGCCGTCTCCTCCTATCGGGAGATGGGCTATCTCCCACAGGCGATGGTCAATTATCTGGTGAGGTTGGGGTGGTCCTATGGCGATCAGGAGATCTTCAGCCTGGATGAGCTGGTGGAGAAATTCTCTCTTGAGGGGGTGGGGAAGTCCCCCGGGGTGTTCAACCCCGAGAAGCTCCTCTGGCTTAACGCCCATTATATAAGGGAGACCGACCCGAAGGAAATAGCCAGGATGGTCCTTCCTTTCCTGAAGGAGAAGGGAGTGGAGGCGGAGCTCGATGACCGCCTGGTCATGGCCGTCAAGACCCTTCAGCCCCGCTCCCAGACCCTGGTGGAGATGGCCGAGGGGATGCTCTTTTACTTCAGGGAACCGGAAGGGTATGAGAGGAAGGGGGACGAGAAGTTCCTCGTCCCGCAGGTTCTTCCGTTCCTTGAGGCCTTCCTCGATCGACTTCATCAAGTCCCCTTTGAGGAGGGGGAGCTTGAGGGGCTCTTTCGGGGGATGATAGAGGAGTTTGGCCTTAAGGCCTCCCAGGCGGCCCAGGCCATAAGGGTGGCTCTCACGGGAAAGACGGTGAGCCCGGGGCTCTTCGAGGTGATGGCAGTCCTGGGAAGGGAGGAGTGTTCCAGGAGGCTCAAGAGGGCCATAGAGCACATCAAGGCGAAGGGTAATGCGCCTTAAACGGATTGAGCTTGTAGGCTTCAAGTCCTTCCTGGATAAGACCGTCTTGACCTTCCCGGAGAACATCACCGCCATCGTCGGCCCTAACGGCTGCGGAAAGAGCAACCTTGTGGACGCGGTGCTCTGGGCCCTCGGGGAGATGCGCACCACCCATCTCCGGGGGCGCTCCATGGAGGATGTCATCTTCAACGGGACCGAGGAGCTGAAGCCCTCAGGAATGGCCGAGGTCTCTTTAGTCCTCTCCCCCGATGAGGGTTCAGGGGATGAGGTGATAGTTACCAGGAGGCTCTTTCGTTCAGGAGAAAGCCAGTACCTGATAAATCGAACCCCCTGCCGTCTGAAGGACATCAGGGACTTCTTCCTCGGCACGGGGTTGGGGACCAACAGTTACGCCATCGTGGAGCAGGGGCAGGTGGAGACCCTCATCAACTCCTCCCCCCTCTACCTGCGGCAGCTGGTGGAGGAGGCCGCAGGGGTGAGCAAATACAAGGAGAAGAAGAAGGAAACCCTTCAGAAGATGGAGAGGACCCGTCAGAACCTGCTCCGGCTCGAGGACGTCCTGGAGGAGGTAAAGAGGCAGCTCGACCAGATGAGGCGTCAGGCATCGAGGGCAAAGAGGTACAGGAGGTATCAGGAGGAGCTTCGAGAGATAGAGATCAGGTTGGCGACCTCTCGGTATGCGAAGAAGGTCAACGAGGCGAAGGAAAAAAGGGAGGAGCTGAAGGA
>CAYRAR010000090.1:0-7563 GCA_964422255.1 uncultured Thermodesulfobacteriota bacterium
AAAAAGAAGGACATAGAAAAAATCCCCTAAGACCCCTCTCATTGCCTCCCCCGCCGCTCACTTATATCAAAAGGGTCATCCTTTGTCAATGAAAAACATTTCACAAAATCGGCAGATTGATCAAGAAAAGCATAAATAATGAGGTCAACAAGTTAAAAATTTCGCAAGGCAGAGCCCTCTCATTACCCCTTGGGTGAGGACACCTGCGATCAAGTCATCGAGGACGACTCCCAAGCCTCCCGAGGTTTTCCCTTCGATCCACCTTATGGGGAAGGGCTTCAGGATGTCGAAGAGGCGGAAGAGGAGGAAGGAGAGGATCAGGATGGGGAGGCGAGGGGGCAGCAGGGCCGTGGCGAGGAGGAACCCGATGACCTCGTCTATGACGATGGCAGGGTGGTCCTCTGCCCCGAGCTTCCTTTCGGCCACCCCTGCCGACCAGACGGAAAGGAAGAAGAAGAGGGGGAGGAAGAGGAAAGTGAAGGTCTTTCCCAGATAGCCGAGCAGCAGTGCTAAGGGAACCGCCCCCAGGGTCCCCCAGGTGCCCGGAGCCAGGGGGAGGTATCCCATCCCTCCCCAGGTGGCCAGGAGAAGGGTGATCCGCTTCATCCCTGGGCCACCCGGATCGCCTCCTTCAGGTCGAGGATCCCTTCATAGAGGGCCCTACCCACTATCACCCCCTCTACCCCCAAAGGGGAGAGCTCCCTGGCCCTCCTAATCTCCTCGAGGCTTGAGGCCCCGCCGGAAAGGATGAGGGGGATGCTGAGTTCCCGGGCCATCCTCTCAGCCTCCTTCAGGTTCAACCCCGTCCCCATCCCGTCCCGCTTCACGTCGGTGTATATGATCAGCGAGACCCCGTACCCCTCGATCTCCTTGGCGAGCTCCAGGGCGCTCCATCCCGTCCCCTTCGTCCACCCCCTAACCATCACCTCCCCTTCCTTTGCGTCTATCCCCACGGCGATCCTCTCCCCGAACTCGAGCACCGCCTCCCTCACCACCTCAGGCCTCTCACAGGCCACAGTCCCCAGGACCACCCTCTTGACCCCTACCGAGAGCCACCTCTCTATCGCCTCCAGATCCCTTATTCCACCGCCCAGTTGGACCCTGCAGCCCACCCCCTTCAGTATCTCCTTTACCGCCTCCTCGTTCACCGACCTCCCCTCCAGGGCCCCGTCCAGATCCACCACGTGAATCCAAGAGGCCCCGGCCTCCTCCCATCGCTTAGCCACCGCGACGGGATCGGAGGAGTAGACCGTCTCTTCCTCCATCCGCCCCTGTCGGAGGCGGACGCACCTCCCTCCCTTCAGGTCTATGGCCGGGATGACCAGGAAGGTCATCTCAAGGGAAAGTCCTCCATCTCCTTCTCTATGAGGAGGGACGCCAGTTCTTCGGCCTTAAGCCACCTTATCCCCTTCCTGAAGAAGGTCCCTGCCTGAAGGAGGTTCTCGCTGAGGGAGCGCTGGGTCTCATCGGCCTGCACCCTCCAGATCACCCTTCCATCGGCGACCCGGATTAGGAGGGCCTCAAAGGCGACCGAGGCGGGTTTGATCACCCCCACTGAGCTGCCCTCCCGTTCCTGGAAACGGTAGACCGCCCCTACTACCACCCCCCAGGCTCCCATCTTCCTCCCCATGGCCAGGGCCGCACCCAGGGGATCTTTCTGGAGGGCTCCTTCTCTTACGGCCTCCTCAGAGACACTGAGGGGGAGGAGATCAACGTCCGCCTCCCTCAACTTCCTCCAGAGGAGCCGGGTCAGGAGGGAAGGGGCGTAAGGGGGCAGTTCCCCCGAGCGGAAAAAGGACTTCCCTTCAAGGGAGGTAACGAGCCTCTCTCCCCCTTCAGAACCCCTGGAAAGGAAGGGAAGTACTGCCACCTTTCCGGCGGCATCCCCCAAGGAGGGAAGAAGGAGTAGGATCAGGCAGGGGGCTACTGCAGATAGGATCTTCTTAAGCGTCATGGTCCCTCCTCATATCACCCCTTTTGTGGAGGGGGTAATGTCCCGGCGCGGGTCCTTCTGGGTCGCCTCGTCGAGGGCCCGGGCCACGGCCTTAAAGATCGCCTCGCATATGTGATGGAGGTTCCTCCCCTGAAGGAGGGAGATGTGGAGGGTAAGACCGGCATGATCGCAGAGGGCCTTGAAGAACCCCTCCACCACCTCCAGGTCAAACTCCCGTATCTTCCCCCTGGCCTTCACCCGATAGCTGAGGAAAGGTCGCCCGGATACGTCCAGGGCCACCTGGGCCAGGGCCTCATCCATCGGGACAAGGGCATCCCCGAACCTCCTAATCCCCCTTGCCTCACCGATGGCCTTCCTCAGCGCCTCCCCTAAGCAGATACCTATGTCCTCCACGGTATGGTGGAAGTCCACCTCCAGGTCTCCCTTCGCCCTCAGCTCCAGGTCGAAGAGGCCGTGCATGGCGAAGAGCTCCAGCATATGGTCGAAGAAAGGGATCCCCGTGGAGATCTCGGACCTCCCCTTCCCGTCGAGCCCTATCCGGACCTCCACCTCTGTCTCCTCAGTCTTTCTCCTTACCCTCGCCTCCCTCATCCTCGCCTCCTTCCAGGCGTACCCTTACCGCCTCCGCATGGGCGAACAGCCCCTCTGCCTCAGCGAGCCTTATCACCTGTGGGGCCACCTCCCGGAGGGCAGAGGCGGTGTAGGCGATGAAACTCGTCCTCTTGCAGAAGACCTCCACCCCCAAGGGGGAGAAGGAGCGGGCCGCCCCCCCTGTGGGGAGGATGTGGTTGGGCCCTGCGATATAGTCTCCCAGGGCCTCAGGGGAGTTCCCGCCGAGGAAAACGGCCCCTGCAGCCCTCACCTCTCCGAGCAGGGCGAAGGGGTCCTCGACCGCCAGTTCCAGGTGCTCGGGGGCGAAGCGGTTTGCCACCTCCATCCCCTCCCCGATGTCCCTCACCAGGATGATGAGGCCGTGCTGCTCGAGGGAGCGCTCGATGATCTCCCTCCGTGGTGAGGAGGGGAGGAGTTTTGCTATCTCATCCTCTACTTCCCGGGCGAACTCCTCATCGGTGCTTACCAGCACCGCCCAGGCCTCCTCGTCGTGCTCGGCCTGACTTAACAGGTCTGCCGCCACGTGGCGAGGGGAAGTGCTCCCGTCGCTGAGGATCATGATCTCGCTGGGACCGGCGATCCCCTCCACCTTCACCTCACCGAAAAGGAGCCTCTTTGCCGCCGCCACGTAGATGTTCCCCGGCCCCACGATCACCTCCACCTTGGGAACGGTATCTGTCCCGTAGGCCAGGGCAGCAATCCCCTGAGCCCCTCCTATCTGAAAGAGCCTGTCGGCGCCGCTGACCTTCGCCGCCGCGAGGACCAGGGGGTTTACCCCCTCGGGGGACGGAGGGGTCACCACCACTACCTCCTTCACCCCGGCCACCCGGGCGGGGATCACCCCCATGAGGAGGGAGGAGGGATAGGTGGCCTTTCCCCCGGGCACGTAGACCCCGGCCCTTTCGGCCGTCCTTATCAACTGACCCCTGATCCTCCCCCGGGAGGAGTCCACCCAGGAACGCTCGATCTCCCTCTGGTGGAAGGAGGAGATGTTGGAGGCAGCGGTCTCCAAGGCCTCCTTCATCCCTTCGTCCAAGGATTCCCAGGCCTCCTCCCAAAGATCCCTCTTTATTTCGAGTTCTGAGGGCTCAAGCCTTACCCCGTCCAACTCCTCGCTGAGGCGGCAGAGTGCCTGATCCCCTTCCTCCCTCACCGCCCGAAGGATGGGCTTCACCACCTCCTCGGCGGCCTCGAGGGCCTGACGGCGCCGCTCCAGAATCTCCTGGAACCTCTGGGGGAAGTCCCTCTCCTTGCTACGGAGTACCCTCATCGATCTCCACCCTCTGCACCTTGGCCCCCACGGAGGCAAGCTTCTCCGCCAAAGCCTCGTAGCCCCTTTCCAAGTGGTATATGCGGGAGATGGTCGTCCTGCCCTCTGCGGCAAGCCCTGCCAGGACCAGGGAGGCGCTTGCCCGGAGGTCCGTAGCCATCACCGGGGCGCCGCTCAGGGAGGGGACCCCGGTGACGATGGCACTGGAGCCCTCGATCCGGATATCGGCCCCCATGCGACGGAGCTCGCTCACGTGCATGAAGCGGTTCTCGAAGATCGTCTCCGTTATCACGCTCAGCCCGTTGGCCAGGGTCATCAGGGCCATGAACTGGGCCTGCATGTCAGTGGGGAAGCCGGGGTAGGGAAGAGTCCTCACGTCTGCGCTCCTTATCTTCGTGGGACCCACCACCCGGATGCCGCTGTCCTGGGGGATGATCTCTATCCCCGTCTGGCGCAACTTCTCGACGACCGCCTCCATCTGATCGAGGCGACACCCCCGCAGAAGGAGGTTCCCCCGGGTTATCCCTGCCGCCACCATAAAGGTCCCTGCCTCGATCCGATCGGGGATGATCCGATGGGCTGCCGGGCGAAGCTGGGAGACCCCTTCTATCTTCAGGACGCTGGTTCCAGCCCCCTCCACCCTGACCCCCATTTTCCCCAGTAGCTCTGCCAGGTCCTCCACTTCCGGCTCCCGGGCGGCATTCTCGATCACGGTGACCCCCTCGGCTCGGGAGGCGGCCATCATCAGGTTCTCGGTCCCGGTGACCGTGGGGAGGTCAAGGTAGATGCGGGTCCCTTTGAGCCTCTTTGCGGAGGCGTAAATGTAGCCGTGGCGAAGGGTGACGGAGGCCCCCATCTGCTCGAGCCCCTTCAGGTGCAGGTCTATGGGCCTTGCGCCGATGGCACAGCCCCCGGGGAGGGAGACCCGCGCCCTGCCCGCTCGGGCCAAAAGAGGGCCCAGCACCAGGATGGACGCCCGCATGGTTTTTACCAGCTCGTAGGGGGCGGTGATATCGGTGAGGGCGCTCGCGTCTATCTCCAGCACCCCCTTGGAGATCCACCTCACCTTCGCCCCCAGACACTCCAGCAGCGTCTTGAAGGTCTCTATATCTCTCACCTGCGGGACGTTCTCCAGGACCGTCTTCCCCTCAAGGAGGAGGGAGGCGGCCATGGCGGGAAGGGCGGCGTTCTTCGCCCCGCTGATCGTCACCTCTCCTATCAGCCTTTCCCCTCCCTCGATGAGTAGTCCCCTCACCCTTGCCATCTCGCCTTCACCACCCGCTTTATCCCCCCCAAGTCCGGCACCAGCTCCAAGGAGGAGAACCCCTCCCCCTTGAGGATCTCCAGGACCTGCTCATGCTGGCCCTCTCCCATCTCCAGGATCAGCCACCCCCCTTCTGAGAGGTGCTCTGGAGCCTCCTTGGCGATGGCGCGAAAGTACTTGAGCCCGTCCTCACCCCCGTCCAAGGCCTCCGGAGGCTCGTAGTCCCTCACCTCGGGCTCAAGCTCGAAGATCTTCTCCGTGGGCACATAGGGGGGATTGGATACCACCAGGGAATAGACCTCCCCCTCCGGGAAGAGATCTGCCTGTAGGAAGACGACCTCGACCCCGTGTTCCTTAGCGTTCTCTGCAGCTACCTCCAAGGCGTAAGGGGAGATGTCTGTGGCCACTACCTGGACTCCCTCCAGCTCCTTGGCCAGGGCGATGGCCACTGCCCCGCAGCCCGTCCCGATTTCCAGGATCTTGGGGGAAGGGATGGTGCGGGCGACCTTCAGGGCCTCCTCCACCAAGAGCTCTGTGGAGGGTCTGGGGATGAGGCAGGCAGGGGTGACCCGGAACCTCAATCCCCAGAACTCCTTGTACCCGGTGATGTAGGCGATGGGCTCACCGCCTGAGCGCCTCTGGATCATCTCCCTGAAGGCCTTGAGCTCCTCCTCCTTCAGCGGCTTATCGTAATTGAGGTAAAGCCCCACCCTGTCGGTCCCAAGGAGGTGGGCGAGGAGGACCTCGGCGTCAAGCCTCGGGGTGGCGATCCCCTTCTGCTGAAAATACTGGGTCGTCCAGTTGAGCACCTTCAGCACCGTCCACTTTTCCTTGCGTGGAGAGGGCTGATCGCTCATGAGAGGGCCGCCCTCTTTAAGGCCTCCGCTTGGTGGTGGGCGACGAGGGCATCGATTATCTCGTCCAGGTCCCCTTCGAGCACCTCATCGAGACGGTAGAGGGTGAGCCCTATCCTGTGGTCCGTCACCCTGCTCTGGGGGAAGTTATAGGTACGGATCCGCTCGCTCCTGTCCCCTGTACCCACCTGGCTCCTCCTCTGAGCAGCGATCCGCTCCTCCTGCTCCCTCCTCTTCAGCTCCATGAGCCGGGCGAGCAATATCTTCATCGCCTTTGCCCGGTTCTTGTGCTGAGATCGCTCGTCCTGGCAGCTCACCACGATCCCGGTGGGGATGTGGGTGATGCGCACCGCCGAGTCGGTGGTGTTCACGTGCTGGCCTCCAGGCCCCGAGGCCCGAAAGACATCTATCCGCAAGTCCTTGGGGTCTATCTCCACCTCCACCTCCTCGGCCTCGGGCAGGACCGCCACGGTGACCGCCGAAGTGTGGATCCTCCCCTGGGACTCGGTAATGGGGACCCTCTGGACCCGGTGCACCCCGCTCTCGTACTTGAGCCGGCTGTAGGCCCCCCTGCCGTTTATCAGGGCGATGATCTCCTTAAAACCTCCCACACCCGTGGGGTGCTGGCTCAAGACCTCCACCTTCCAGCCCTTCCTCTCCGCGTACTTGGCGTACATCCGGAAGAGATCGGCAGCAAAGAGGGCCGCCTCCTCCCCTCCGGTCCCGGCCCTGATCTCCAGGATCACGTTCCGCTCGTCGTTGGGGTCCCGGGGTAGAAGGGCTACCTTCAACTCCCTCTCCACCTCCTCCCGCTCCCTGCTCAGGCGGGCGATCTCCTCCTTCGCCATCCTCCTCACTTCCTCGTCCTCGTCCTCGAGGAGGGCCTTGTCCTCGGCGAGCTCCTGCTCGATCCTCTTTAAGCGGCGGAAGAGTTCCACCACCCCCCTGAGCTCCGCATGCTCCTTTGCGTACCTCTGGTAGAGGGTGATGTCCTTGATCACGTCAGGGGAGGCGAGGAGTCGCTCCAGCTCCTCGTACCGACCCTCCACCTCCTCCAGTTTCCTGTAGACGCCCTCCTGCACCTTCACCTTCCCTTAGGAGGTCCCGCCGCCCTCCTTCTCCTTCTGGGCCTCGAAGAACTTCCGGTACTTGCGGGAGAACTTCTCGATCTTTCCTGCCGTATCCACCAGCTTCTCCTTCCCGGTGAAGAAGGGATGGCAGCGGGAGCAGATCTCCACCTTGTAGTCCTTTCGGGTCGATTTTGTCTTGAAGGTGGCTCCACAGGCACAGGTTATGGTGATGTCATAAAGCTCCGGATGGATTCCCTTTTTCATTTCCACAGACCTCCTTCTCCTTTCTTCTGTTCAGAATTTTACCCTGAAAAGGGCGAAGCGTAAAGGGAAGGGATCACAGGGCTATGAGATCCCCTTCTCCATCAGAAACTGAAGACCTTCCACGATCTCCTCGCCCGTAGCCGGGGGATGGATCTCCATCACCTTGAGGACTCCCTCTCTGAGGAATTCCCCTACCATCTCGAAATCCACCCCACCCCTTCCCGGGGGAAGGTGGTCGTCCACTCCCTGGGCGTCGTGCAGATGGATCCCTATCA
>CAYRAR010000091.1:0-7417 GCA_964422255.1 uncultured Thermodesulfobacteriota bacterium
TTCTATACCTGCCCCCACCTCCAAGGGGTGGTACCTATGTCTATACCCATGCACCGAAGTCTTTGCCTTTTCCCCTTGACAAGGGAAGGGGGATGTTGTATTAGTCAAGCGACCTGTGTAGTTTCTCACAAAGTCCCTGAGAGGGAGTGATGCTTTCACAATATGTGGGTATCCTTTTTATGTTGGGGGTAGCGGTTCTCTTTGCGGTCTTCGCCGTAGGGATCTCCCACCTCCTGGGTCCCAAGAGAACCCATCCGGTTAAGGCCTCCCCCTATGAATGCGGAATGATCACGCTTGGTCCTACCCACGAGACGATCCCGATAAAGTACTACATAGTGGCGATGCTCTTTCTGGTCTTCGACCTGGAGGTGGTATACATGTATCCCTGGGCTACGGTCTTCCGGGGGTTGGGGGGGTTTGCCTTTGTGGAGATGATGGTCTTCATATTCATACTCCTTGTCGGTTTCATTTATGTCTGGAAGAAAGGGGCGTTGGAATGGGAATAGAGAGCAAGCTACCGGAGGGTATACTCGTCACCTCATTGAGCAAACTGGTCAACTGGGCGAGGAAGAACTCCCTTTGGCCGGTGACCTTTGGGCTTGCCTGATGCGCCCTTGAGATGATGGTCACCAGTTCGGCGGCCTTCGACATCGCCCGGTTCGGAGCTGAGGTATTTCGACCCTCTCCCAGGCAGGCTGATCTGATGATCGTGGCGGGGACCGTCACGAAGAAGATGGCCTATATGGTTAGGCGTATCTACGACCAGATGCCGGAGCCCAAGTGGGTGATAGCCTATGGAACCTGTGCTTCTTCGGGGGGTATTTTTCAGACCTATAACGTGGTTCAAGGGGTGGATCAGATAGTCCCTGTGGACGTCTACGTCCCAGGATGTCCTCCCAGACCTGAGGCTCTCTTGGCGGCTTTGATAAAACTACAGGAGAAAATATCGAGGGAAAGCCTCCTCGACCGCAAGGATGAGGTGCGTTCCCTCGATGAAAGTGAGATTCGGTAAAGATGTGGGACGGTGAGGTTGCTCCCAACAAGTTAAAAGAGAAGTTCCCTGAGGCGATCCTCAGTGTGGAGACCTATGGGGATGAGGTCTCGGTGCGGGTGAAGAAGGAGGAGATCCTTTCGGTCTGCGAGTACTTGAGGGACGACCCTGATTTGAGCTTTGACATGTTGGTCGACCTCTGTGGGGTGGACTATCCGCAGCGGGAAAAACGCTTCGAGATCGTCTACCTGCTCCATTCGATGAAGAGGAATAAGAGGCTTCGGCTCAAAGCCGATGTAGGAGAGGGTGAGAGTATTGCCTCTGTAGAGGGGGTCTGGAAGGCGGCCAATTGGCTTGAGCGAGAGGCGTACGATATGTTTGGGGTGCGGTTCGAGGGCCATAGTGACCTTCGGCGCATCCTCACCTGGGAGGGGTACGAGGGGCATCCTTTGCGGAAGGATTTCCCCTTGCAAGGAGAGGACTTCGGCAGATACGAGCTTCCGGCAGAACCCCCTGATATGGAGCCGCCTCCTTTCCTCAAGGAGGGGGATGAGAGGTATATGGTCATCAACATGGGCCCCCAGCATCCGGCGACTCACGGCGTGTTGCGAGTGGTGCTGAAGCTGGAGGGTGAAACGATCGTGGATGCCGTTCCCTACATTGGTCATCTCCACCGGGGGGTAGAGAAGCTCGCTGAAAGCATGACCTATACCCAAGCCCTCACCCTTACCGACCGGCTCGATTACGCGGCGGCGTTGTCCAACAATTTGGCCTATATGATGACGGTAGAGAAGCTTTTCGGTGTGGAGGTGCCGAAGAGGGCTCAATATATCAGGGTGATGCTTGCCGAGTTCAGCAGGCTCACTTCCCATCTCCTCTGGATAGCCACCCACGCCCTCGATATAGGGGCGATGACCGTGTATTTCTACGCCTTCCGGGAGAGGGAGACGGTCCTTGGATTCATCGAGGAGATAACCGGGGCGAGGCTCACCCCGAGTTTTTTGCGTATCGGCGGGGTGGCCGCCGATCTTCCCGAGGGGATAGAGGAGAAAATCAGGCGGTTTTTAAAGGAGTTTCCTTCCCGGGTCGACGAGTACGAGAGGCTGCTGACCGAGAACATCATCTGGCTCAAGAGGACCAAGGACGTAGGGGTGATAAGCGCTGAGGAGGCGATAAACCGCGGAGTGACGGGGCCGGTGCTTCGAGGCTCTGGTGTGGAGTGGGATCTGAGGAAGGCGATGCCCTACTCCAGCTATGAGGACTTCCAGTTCGATATCCCCACGGGCCAAAACGGTGATGTCTACGATCGGTACCTGGTGCGCCTTGAGGAGATGAGACAGTCGGCCCGAATCATCGAGCAAGTGCTTGATAAACTCCCCCCTGGGGATATAAGGGTGCAAGATCCCAGGATAACCCCTCCGGAGAAGGAGGAGGTGATGAAGGAGATCCACGCCCTCACTCGTCACTTCAAGCACTTCAGCGAGGGTCCCACCCCTCCTCCAGGGGAGGCTTATGCGAGCGTGGAGGGGCCGAAGGGGGAGCTGGGTTGGTATTTGGTGAGTGATGGATCACCCCGTCCCTATCGCTACCGGGTGAGGCCTCCTTGTTTCCTCAACATTGCGGCCTTGCCTGTGATGGTGAAGGGGCACCTGGTCGCTGATGTAGTGGCGGTGATAGGGAGCATAGACATCGTCCTGGGGGAGATAGATCGCTGATGGCGGAGATCATCTTCAGCTACTGGGCAGGGGAGCTGGTGGACAACCGGGGTAAGGGGCCGGAGGAGCGGAAGGAGCCCGAGAAGCTGAGGGTACCTGAGGAGTACCGCCCAGGGGTCCCTATAAAGGCCTTTATGGGTTGGGATGGCCTCTGTGTGAGGGACCCGGCGGTGAGTGTGGTAGATATGTGCCGGGCCTATATGGAGGCGGTACAGAAGGAGTCCTGTGGAAAGTGTTTCCCCTGCCGGGTAGGGACGAAGGTCATCGCCGAGACCCTAAACAGGATTTGTCAAGGGGAGGGACGGGTGGAAGACCTCTCCTTGATGGAGGGGCTGGCCAAGGCCATAAGGAAGAGCTCCAAATGTAATTTGGGCCAGACTGCTCCGGTGCCCTTGCTTGTGGCCTTGGAGCACTTCCGAGATGAGTTCATGGAGGTGATAACCCAGAAGAAGGCCGTCCCTAAAGGGACCTACAAGGCGAAGGTGACGGCACCTTGTCTTAACGCCTGTCCATCCCATCTCAATATCCCCACTTATATAGAGTGCATAAAGGAGGGTGATTTCACAAAGTCTCTTCAAGTAATAAGGGAGGGTACCTGTCTCCCTGGTACCTTGGGAAGGGTCTGTGTGCGCCCCTGTGAGTTCCACTGCCGAAGGATGCTCTTAGATGAATCGGTGGGGATAAAGCACCTGAAGAGGTTTGTGGCTGACTACGAGATCTGGAAGAAAAAGAAACCCCTTCTCCCTACCCCAGAGGAGAAGAAGGACAAAAAGGTTGGGGTTATTGGAGCGGGTCCGGCAGGGCTTTCGTGTGCCTACTACTTGGCTGCCAAGGGGTATCAGGTCACGATCTTTGAGCGGCTTGACGAGCCAGGAGGGATGGCTGCTGTAGGGATACCAGATTACAGGCTCCCCCGCCATATCCTGCGCCGAGAGGTGGAGCTGATCACCTCCTTGGGAGTGGAGATCAAATATAACGTCGATGTGGGAAAGGACGTAAAGTTCTCCGAGCTCTTGGAGGAGTTCGATGCGCTTTTTATCGGCGTGGGGGCTCAGGGCTCGACGCCCATGAGGGTGGAGGGGGAGGACAAGGGTTACAAGGGTTTCATCCCGGGGATCAAATACCTCTTCGCCATCAACAAGGGCTATGACCCCTATCCCGAGGGAAAGAAGGTGGCCGTTGTGGGAGGGGGGAATGTGGCGATGGACTGCGTCAGGACCTCCTTCCGGATCGGAAAGGAGGAGGTGAACCTGCTTTATCGGCGTACCCGCAAGGAGATGCCAGCGGATGACGTGGAGATCCACGAGGCGGAGGAGGAGGGGGTGAATTTCACCTTTCTCTGCGCCCCCACCAAGATCATCGCCGAGGGTGACAGGGTAGTGGGAGTGAAACTGATAAGGATGGAGCTTGGTGAGCCGGATGAGTCGGGAAGGCGCCGTCCTGTGCCCATCCCCGGTTCGGAGTTCGTAGTGGATACCGACATCCTCATCCCTGCCATCGGTCAGCGGGTTGATCTTTCCTTCATCGAGGAGAAGGACGGGGTGGAAAAGAGCCGTTGGTCCACGGTTGTTGTAGATGAGGACACCCTGCAGACCACCCGAGAGGGGGTCTTCTCGGCCGGGGACTGCGTCACCGGACCCGATGTCCTCGTGCGGGCTGCTGGAAACGGGAGGCTTGCCGCGGAGATGATAGATCTATTCCTTCGGGGAGAGGAGGTCGCTCCGAGCGACGACCATCTGATGGAGAAGGTCTTCAGCGCCATCGGTGTCTTTGATCCCGAGGAGAGGGTCCCCGGGGTAGGGGGGAGGATGCGGGAGAAGATGGAGGTCCTTCCCCCTGAGGTGCGTAAAAAGAGTTTCGATGAAGTGGAGAAGGGGTATCGGACCGATCAGGCGGTGAGGGAAGCGGCGAGGTGTCTTCGCTGTTACCGCATCGGCCTTGTGGCCCTATGAGGAAGGATATGGTCAAGCTAACGATAGACGGAAAGGAGATCACGGTTCCCGCTGAGAGCACGATCCTTGAAGCGGCTCGTGCCAATGGTATCCATATCCCAACCCTCTGCTACCACCCCCGCCTTGCCCCTATAGGTTCCTGCCGTATCTGTCTGGTGGAGGTGGAGGGGGTGGAGGGCCCTGTTGCTGCCTGCACTACCTATGTGCAGGAGGGGATGGTGGTGCGCACTCAATCGGAGGAGCTTCTCAGGCTAAGGCAGGAGGCCTTGAAGCTCATCCTGATAAACCACCCCCTGGATTGTCCCCAATGTGATATGGCAGGTGAGTGCCAGCTCCAGAACCTGGTCTTCGAGCTGGGGCTGGATAAACAGGACTATAGCCTCCGTGAGGTCAAAGAGAGGGGGCCGAAGGATTTCACCAACTCCTTGATAAGGCACTGGCCGTCCAGATGCATTCTCTGTCTTCGCTGCGTGAGGGCCGATCATGAGATAGTGGGGGCGAAGGCGATAGAGCTCGAGGGGAACGGTTATGAGGCGCGGATAGGGGTAAAGGATAAGGATCTTTGCATCCTTTGTGGAGAGTGTGTGAGGGTCTGTCCCGTGGGGGCCTTAACCGAAAGGGTCAGTCCTGTGCGGGCGAGGCCCTGGCAAAGGGAGGAGATAACGACCACCTGTTCCCACTGTTCCCTGGGATGTCAGTTACGGCTTAAGGTCTTCGAGGGGAAGGTGATAGGGACTTGCGCCCCTGAGGATGGGCTGGGCAGGGGAAGCCTCTGCCAGAGGGGGTTTTTCGGTTTCGATTTCCTCAACCATCCCGAAAGGATAAGGAAGCCCCTTCTGAGGAGGGATGGCTCGTTGGTGGAGGTAGAGTGGTCTGAAGCCTTGGCAGCTATTGCGGCAAATGTGAATAAAGTCCTCCTTGCCGATGGCCCCCAGGCGGTGGGAGGTATCCTTTCAGCGCGCCTTACCAACGAGGAGGCCTACCTCTTTGGGCGTTTTATGCGGGAGGTAGTGGGGACCTCTAACCTTGATAGTTCCGCCCGATTCAATCTCGAACCTTACCGGATCGCCCTGCAAGGGGGTGTGGGAAGGCCTTACCTTCCCATCTCCCTGGAGGAGATCCGTTCCTGTGATTGTTTGGTCGTTGTAGGTGATCTGGATAGGGACAATCTTATCGCCGCTAACTTAGTGAGGGAGGCCCTCACCAAGAAAGGGGCGAGGCTTATCGTCGCCTATCCCAAGAAGGTCCATCTGGCCGAAGAGGCGGAGTGCTTCATCCACTTTCGGCCGGGTGATGAGCTCCTTTGGATCAATGGGATCTGTAGGGCCCTTATCGAGAAGGGGAAAGGGAAGGATATAGAGGGGTTTGAGGAGTTGAGAAAGGCCGTTGAGAGATACACCCCTGAAGTTGTGGAAAAGAGAGCAGGGATCCCAAAGGAGATTATAGAAGAGACGGCCCACTACCTGATGGAGGCCGAAAAGGTGGGCTTCATCTTCACCTCCTCCCTCTTTCAACAGCCCCAAGGGTTGGATAACGTAAAGGGCCTGCTCAATCTTGCCCTTCTTGTAGGGGCTGCTTCGGAAGGGGGCGGTGGTTTCCACCTGGTGGGGCCTCAAAGCAACATGGTAGGGGTAGCGGAGATGGCCCTGGGCGACGGGGGCTTAAGCGGGGTGGAGATCCTCGAGGCGGCAGCCGAAGGCCGACTTAAGGTCCTTTTCCTGTGGGGAGAGGATCTCCTTTGCACTTTTCCGGGTTCGGTGGCGGAGAAGGCCCTCTCTGCCCTCGATTTCTTGGTGGTTCAGGATGTATACCTCACCCCTTCAGCGAAAAAGGCCCATGTTGTCCTTCCCGCCTTAACTCCCGCCGAGAAGGAGGGGAGCTATACCAACTGCGAAGGGAGGGTTCAGGCCGTAAGAAAAGCCCTCGAACCCCCAGAGGGGGTGATGGAGGCAGGCACTCTCCTTCGGGAGGTTGCCTCCTATATGGGGAAGGAATGGGAGGCCAAATCCTCCGAGGAGGTCTTCGCAGAGATAAAGGGGAAGAGGGCTCCTTATGCCCATGTGGATCCC
Organism: uncultured Thermodesulfobacteriota bacterium; assembly: GCA_964422255.1. GTDB lineage: Bacteria > Desulfobacterota > B13-G15 > B13-G15 > B13-G15 > CAYRAR01. The sequence continues at coordinate 6,728 of CAYRAR010000091.1, forward strand.
TCGGAAGGGGGGCTTAGGGGATCGGATGAGCCGCTCAAGGCGGTCCTTCAACCGATTGAGGCAACCAATGCCCAAGGGGGGGAGAAGGAGTATCCTTACACACTCATGATAGAGGGGCTTTTCCACAACCACCTTTTGGGTTTGGGGGGAGAGAGGAGGGACAAAGGTCTGGGAGCAATCGTGCCTGGAGCTTACTTGGAGATGAACGAGGAGGATGCCAAAGAGTTGGGGGTTGAGACCGGCGAGAAGGTAAAGGTAATAAGCCCGTGGGGAGAGCTGGCGGTGGAGGTGAAGTCCTCCTCGGAAGTGATGAAGGGGGTTTTGGTCCTCTTTGTCGGGCTCTACGATGTAGATGGATGTGCCTTGGTGGGGGAGATGGATTCCTCTTCCAAGGTTCCCTCTTTCGCAAAGATCCCTGTCAGGGTCGAGCGGCAGTAAGGGGAGACGGATGGAGCTTTTCTACTTTCTCATAGAGACTTTGGTGAAGGTAGTGGTTGTCTTTGGAGTGGTGCTGCTCTTTGTCGCCTACATGACCTTGGCTGAGAGGAAGGTCTTGGGCCATATCCAGGTCCGTTATGGCCCTAACCGCGTGGGTCCCTTTGGGCTTTTGCAACCGATAGCCGATGGGATAAAGGCCTTCTTCAAAGAGGAGGTGATTCCTGCCAAGGCTGATAAGACCCTCTTCGTGAT
>CAYRAR010000092.1:0-7366 GCA_964422255.1 uncultured Thermodesulfobacteriota bacterium
AGGTGAGCAGTTTTGGGTTGACCTTTCTCAGCAGGGCTTCCAGAAGCACCACTGGAAACTGGGCTTGACAGGGAGAACGATCCCGATTAATCTAAAGAGTTGAGGGCGGTTAGCTCAGAGGGAGAGCGCTACCTTCACACGGTAGAAGTCACTGGTTCGATCCCAGTACCGCCCACCAGGTGAAAGGGAAGCGGCGAAAGGCCGCTTTTTTTATCTCTCCAGGTCCCGGTACGCTGGAAGGAGGCCGAAGCCATCGGCTTTCACCACTGCTCTCTTTACCGCCTCGGCCACTGCCTCTTGGGCAAGGGGGGCGATGTTGTGCAGATCGGCTTCGACCTCTCCGGTCGAGAGGGCGAAGATCACGTCGCCATCGAAGAGGGACCCGTAGGGGGAGAGGGTGCGAAATAGCCCCCCTGAGGCCATCTGAGCGAGCTTTGTGGCCTCGGTCTTGGTGAGGGAGGCGTTGGTGGCCACGACCGCCAGTGTGGTGTTCTGCAGGGGAAGGGCCCCAAACCTCTCCTTCCTGATCCCCTTCCTCAAGAGCTCCATCGTGCTTGTGAGACGGCGTCCCGAAGGTGAGTCCCTGAGCCCAGCGAGGGGGGATCCTGTTACAGGGTCGAGCACATCGCCGAAGGAGTTCACCACGGCCAGTGCCCCCACCACCAGCCCCCCTGGGCCCCTTCGGCTCGCCGTTCCGAGGCCCCCCTTGGAGGCCCGCCGGAGCTCGTAGAGCTTTCCCACTGTGGCCCCGGTGCCGGCTCCCACACTTCCCTCGGCGACTTCACCGTCAGAGGCCCCCTTGGAGGCCTCATATCCCATCCGCCTGTCAGGCCTCCTCTTCGGGTCCCCTAAGCCCAGGTCAAAGATCACCGCTGCCGCCACTATCGGGACCTTAACGGCCCCTGCCTCGAACCCTATCCCCCTCTCCTCCAGGTACTCCATAACCCCCCCTGCGGCATCAAGGCCGAAGGAGCTCCCCCCCGTGAGCAGGATCCCGTGGACTTTTTGGACGATGTGAAAGGGGGATAGGGCATCGATCCCCCGGGTGCCCGAGGCAGATCCCCTCACCTCCACCCCTCCCACTGCCCCCTCTTCGCAGAGGACGACGGTGCACCCAGTGAGGGCATCGAGGTCGGTGGCGTGGCCTACCTTTATCCCCTTCACATCGGTTATCGCCCCTTTCTCTTTCATCTTTTGCCCAGCTTCAAATACTCCCTTATCCTCCTTTCCCCGATCACCAGGGTGTCATCCACGACCGCGGCCGGTACTCCGTCAACCCCTATCTTTTCCGCCTCCTCCACGTCCTCCTTTATCCGCTCATCCATCTCCTTAGATCCCTCGAGGAAGTCATTTCCCCACTTTTCCTTCACCCACCTGATGGCTTCATCCCTCTTCTTCTGGTAACAGATCTGGACCAGTTCCCAGAAGGAATCCGGGTGCTTTTCCCGTACATATTCCAAGGCCCTCGCCAATTCCTTGGAACTCAAGGAGAAGTGTTTGTAAAAGAGGGTAAAGGAGTTGGGGTCCTTCTTCACCAGCTCTATCAGCTCCGAGACGAGCTTCCGGCAGTGGGGGCAGGTAGGACTGCTTATTATCACCACCTTCTTGTCTCCCGAACCCAAGGAGGGTCCCCTCAGGGTGAGAAGGTCCTTCTTGATCTTTCTCACCCGACGAGGCGGTGGGGGGAGGTAGCGGGCTGCCAAACGGAAGGTGAGGTCCTTTCCGCTTTTGAGCTGATAGACCTTGCCGACGAATACCAGCTTTCTGTCCTTCGAGATGTAGAACATCATCGGACGCTGGCCCCGCTTGTCCTTGATGATGAAGCTCGCCACGTAGAGGTCCGCCTCCTGGTCGAAGGCCACCTTCAGGTCCTTCACTTTGATCTTCCGGTTCGGAAGGGTCTTCCTGATGAACTCCCTCACCTCTTTCTCTATTCCCTCCTGGCCGAAAGAAGACGAGGGCAGCAGAAACAGAAGAAGGAGAAGAAATAAGGCCCCTTTCGATTTCATCTCATATGCCTCCCATCATGCAGTACTCCCTCAGGCGGTTGAGGGCGGTGAAGAACTCCCTCATCATCCCGCTGACGAAGTACATCCCCCTCTCCGTGACCCTCACCCACCTTTCATCCTCCTCCACGATCCCTAGGAAGCGGAAAAGGCAGAGGTCAAACCCCAGGTCCTGGTGTATATCCCTGCCGAAGCGCCTCCTGTGGGTCACCTTGTCTATCTTCATCCCGAAGAGCTTGGTGAGCAGGTAGTAACGGAGGAGATCCTTTCTGGGCAGGATCCGGGACATCACTATGGGGAATTTCCCCTCGGATATCATCTGATCGTAGTTCTCCAAGGAGAAGGAGTTCACATAGAATAGCCCCTCGTAAAGCCCCACAGATCCGCTCCCAATGGCAATGTAGTCCTCGTAATCGATGATATACTCATCGATCATCCTCTCTCCCCGTGAGAAGCACCAGACGGTGGAGGGGTGATAGCCATCGTGGTAGATTTCCTCGAGGATCAAGTCGTAGAAGCGCCTCTCCCGTGCGGTGTCCACGCGGGAGAAGCGCCGCTCCATGAGTTCCCTCTTCTTGGGAGCCGGCATGAGGGGATAGAAGGTGACCTGATCCACCCCCAGCTCCTTTACCCAGAGGATGTCCCTGTGAAACTGCTCCAGGCTCTGCGAGGGGAAGTTGTAGAGGAGGTCTATGTTGAAGGTGTCGAACTGCCCCTGGGCGAGGCGGACCTTCTCTATGGCCTCGGCCCCGGTATGGGAGAGTCGTCCCATGGCCCGCAACATCCCGTCATCGAAGCTCTGAACGCCCATCGATAACCTTTTGACCCCTAAATCCTTCAATATCTTTACGTTCTCGGGGGTTATGTCCCGCGGGTTGGTCTCCAGGGATATCTCCTCGACGGGCAGCCGGGCATGCAGGTAGTCGAAGAAGGATATCAGCTCATCCATCTGGACCGTAGGGGTTCCCCCTCCAAAGTAAAAGCTCGAGAAGCGGAAGCCCCTCTCCAGGTAGAAGTCGAGTTCCCTCCTCAGGGACCGGAAATACCTCCTCACCTTATCCTCATGGTAGAGGAAGCGGTTGAAGGAACAGTAAGGGCAGAGCTGCTTGCAGAAAGGGATGTGGATATAAAGGGCAGGATTCCCCCTTTCCGGGCTGGGAACGAGAAGTGAATCGTCAACCCCCTCCCCCAGGGCGAGGAACTTTCTTCCCTCAAAGCGGACCGCCCAGGAGAAGAAGTCACAGAGTAAAGAGTATATCCCCTTCACTTCAAGGCTTCCTCGCGGGTAGGGTATCTGCCACAGCTGAACCTCCCCTCGGGGCAGTAGCCCAAGATCTCACACTTCGGCCCTGCCCCTTCGAAGACCACGGGAAGTTTCTCTTTGCAGATCTCGAGCATCCTTTCGGCCAACCTCCTTATCTCCCACTGAGCCCTCTGACAGCATCGCTCGCTGAAAAAATGGAGCAACTCCCTGCAGTTCATCGTCACCACGATCTTCGTCTCGGCGGCCTGCGGGAGCAGGAACCGGGCGTCCTGGTGGGCCTCCTCCCCTACGATCCCCTTTTCCCGAAGCCGCTTCACGATCTTCCTGTACCCCTTCCTTATCTCCTCCAGGATCCTCTCGAATTCCCCCCTAAGCTCTTCATCCCCCTCAATGGAGGGGGGAATTATGTAACGGAAGTCTTCCATGTTCACGTAACGCTGGCTCTGCTGGCTGTAGGAGGCGATCCGGTAACGGACCAGTTGATGGGTTAAGGCCCTGGAGACCCCTTCGATGGCAAAGGTGAACTTCACATGTTCCAAAGGGCTGGTATGGCCGCTGGCCATCATCTCCCTGAGAAAGGCCCTCCGTTTCTCCCTATCCCCCCCTTCTCTCCAGATCTCGGCAGCAAAGCGAGAGGAATAACACTGCTTGTAGGCGGCATACAGCAGCCTTTCCGGATCGTGACTGACTTCCAGGAGCTCCACATGTAATTTCGTCGCCCTCAATTTTCTTCACCAAAATTGAGGTTATTTTAGATTCCGGGGAGAGCTTTTTCAAGCAATCTGATTTGACCTTGATGCTGAAAAGGATTATGATCTGTAAAAAGTGAGATTTGGAACAAGGAAAAGATGAGAGAGATACTAAGAGGGTGGATTTTCTTTTCTCTCACGGTAGTCATCCTCTCGATGGGAGGGGCATTTTGTCCAGGAGGAGAGGAGGTCGTGGTGGATCCCTCCTTTACCCAAAAGAGGGAGATATATCGGTTCATTCAGGGTTTTCACACCGGGCTGGATGATCAGGAGGAATGGGAGTTGGCAAAGATCATAGTGGATGAGTCGAGGAGGTACGGGCTTGATCCGGAATTGGTGCTGGCCATGATCCTGGTGGAGAGCTCTTTCTACCACCGGGCCAAAAGCGCCAAGGGGGCCAGGGGATTGATGCAACTCCGTCCCTTTGTGGCCCGGGTTCTGGCAAAGGAAATGGGCATTCCCTGGGAGGGGAAGGCGACCATCTTAGATCCCTCTACTAATATCCGCCTTGGCCTTTATTACCTTTCTAAATTGATTTTGCGTTTCAGGGACCTGAAGCTGGCGATAGCCGCTTACAATTATGGGCCTTCCTACGTGAGGGAGCGACTCAGGAGGGGCAAGCCCGTCCCGACCCGATATGCCGAAAGGGTCCTCAGGAACTACCGGCTCCTCTCCCGGAGGCTTTCCTTGAAGAGCCTTTGAGGACCCGGTCCACCGCCTCAAGGACCATCTCAGGGGTTATCGCCCTCATACAGCGAAGGTCTGAGCATTTCCTCTTGTTGCAGGGAGAGCAGGGCAGGGGAACTCTCACCACCTCTGTCCTCTCGCCATAAGGGCCGATCCATAGTGGGTTAGAGGGCCCGAAGAGGGCCACTACCGGCACCCCTAAGGCAGAGGCGGCATGCATGGCGCCGCTGTCTACCCCCACGTAGAGACTTGACCTCTGAAGGAGGGCGAAGAAGTCCTTTATCCCCACCTCCCCTGCCACGTTCACCCCCTCTCCCCTCATCTTCTCCCTTATCCCCTCGAGATATCCCCTCTCCTGGGGCAGGCCGGAGAGGATAACCCTGAAACCGAGCTTCCAGAGTCCGTCGGCCACTTGGGCGAACCCCTCCTGGTCCCAAAACTTGGTCTGCCACCGAGCCGTCGCACAGATGAAGGCCAAAGGATCCATCGGCCCGATCCCCTTCTGTCGAAGCAGCACATCCACCCTCCTTTGGGCCTCAGGGGGCACATGGAGGGGAAAGGAGACCCGATCGATCTCGCATCCAAAATATCGGGCAAACTCCAGATAGTTCTTGATGGCATGGCGACTCCTGTCCTGGATGAAGATGGGGTGGGTGAGGAAGAGGTGGCTAAGTTCCCGCGAGTTCTTGAAGCCGTAACGTTCAGCCCGGCGGTTCAGGAATACGAAAAGGCCACTCTTCCAGAGCCCCTGGAAATCGAGGACCACGTCAAAGCCCCTCTCTCGGAAAAGGCGCCTCGCATGAAAGAGGGCCCTGAGGAGGGAAATCCCCCCTTGAAGCACCCTTCGCCAATCGGCGTACTTGTCCGTGACCGAGATGAGCTTCACGGGGATCACCTCATCCAGGCCTGGGGTTCCCTCTATCACCTCTCGCAGGGAGTCCTGAACGAGCCACGCTATATAGGCATCGGGGTAACGCTCCCTTATGGCGTGGAAGGTGGGCAGAACCAGGATCAGATCGCCCAAAGAGCTCAGCCGGACGAACAGAACCTTCTTTCCCCTAAGATCGCGCATCTGGAGGAGAACCTCTCAGTTCCTCATCGCTCACCAGAAGGATACCCTCCCGGTGCAGGAGGGCCGCCGTCACCCCCATCCCCTCCACCAGCCCCTCCCCATTATGGGTCCATCTCACGCCGCAGGAAGGGCTTCTCTCCTTGAGGATCGCCTTCCCCACGCGAAGGGCCTGGGCTATACGGAGGACCTCCTCCGCCCCGAGAAGGAAGCGATCGGTCACGTCCTCCCCCGTCTCGTTCATCACCCTCGCTTTCCCCTCGAGGACCGCCTCCCCATCGCCCCCCATGATCCGGGCCGGAGACCTGGGAGTGGGAAGTCCCCCTAACTGCTCTGGACATACGGGGATCCAGACCTCCTCTGGATTCCTGGGGAGAGGGGGTAATCTCCCCCCGTCGTAGCGGCACCTTATCCCGAGGAGGCAGGCGCTCACCAGGACCTTCTCACATCCCTTCAATCTCCACCCCCTCCCCCTCGGTTATCTCGCCTATAAGGAAGGCCCTCTCCCCCCTGTTGCCGGCCTCCCTTATAATGGGGTCTACTGTCTCCGGGGGGCAGACCAGGATCATCCCGATCCCCTGATTGAAGGTCCTCCACATCTCCTCCTCCTCCACCCCCGCTTTCTCGATGAGGGAAAAGATGGGAGGAACGGGCCACTTCCCCTTCTTCACCACAGCCCTCCGTCCCGGAGGAAGGATACGGGAGAGGTTTCCCGGAATTCCCCCTCCGGTAATATGGGCTATCCCCTTTATGGGGAAGGACTCTATCAGCCCGAGGACGGACCTCACGTATATCCTTGTGGGCCGAAGGAGCTCCTCCCCCAAAGGGCATCTCAGCTCCTCCACCCACTGCTCAAGCCTCATGCCCTTCTCCTCAAGGAACAGGCGCCTCACCAGGGAGAAGCCATTGCTGTGAAGGCCGCTGGAGGCGAGTCCGATCACCGCATCCCCGGGAGAGATACCCCTCCCATCGATCACCTCCTCGGCTTCCACCACCCCCACGGCGAAGCCGGCCAGGTCAAACTCCCCCTCCCGATAAAAGCCCGGCATCTCCGCCGTCTCGCCCCCCACCAGGGGACAGCCCGCTTCCTCACATCCCTTGAGGATCCCCTCCATTACCTTTCTCCCCTTCTCGATATCCAGGCGAGAGGTGGCGAAATAGTCGAGGAAGAAGAGGGGCCTTGCCCCTGCGGTGATGAGGTCGTTAACGCACATGGCCACAAGGTCAATCCCCACTGTGTCGAGCCGTCCCATAGCAAAGGCGATCTTGAGCTTTGTTCCCACCCCATCGGTGGCAGCAGCTATAAGGGGCCTCTTATATTCGGAGGGGTCGAACTCGACCAATGAGCAAAACCCCCCTATCCCCCTCTTCACCCGGGGGGAATATACCTCCTTCGCCAAGGAGCGCACCACCTCTGAAAACCTTTCCCCCCTCTCGATATCGACCCCTGCGTCCTTGTATCTCATCCTTCTTTATCCTTTATAGATCAAAGGATGAAAAAAATCAAAAACTCGTCAGCAGCACCCGCCGAAGGAGGTGTCGTCCATTTGAAGAAAAAAGTTAAATTTTGGTTGACAAAAGGGCCTTTTTT
>CAYRAR010000093.1:0-7204 GCA_964422255.1 uncultured Thermodesulfobacteriota bacterium
GTATCACATTATTGAAGTTAGTATATACAATAAACGCAATTTGTCAAACTCCGGCGTTTTCCCCTCAATGCCACCCCTCTTGTTCAACTACAACCTTGCTTCACTCCCTTTTTGGATCTAAAATAGATCTATAATGGAGGAACTACTATGGGTGTGAATCTGTCGATCAAGAACGTGCCTGAGGAGTTGGCGAGGCAGCTCCGGGAGAGGGCGAGGCGCCATCACCGCTCACTCCAGGGCGAACTGATGGCCATCCTTGAGGAAGCGGTCTGGGGAGATCAGAAAAGACTGAGCCCGGAAGAGGTCTATCGGCGGGTGAGGGAGCTGGGGCTGCGAACAGGGGCCGAGGCCGTGGAGATGGTCAGGGAGGACCGGGATGGGCGTTGAGGCGAAGGTGGTGGACGCCTCCGTGGTTGCCGCTTTGGTCTTCGGTGAGCCCCGGGCTGAGGAGGCTTTTTCGCTCATGGAAGGGGCGAAGTTATATGCCCCTGTGCTCCTGGATTACGAGCTGGCCAGTATCGCACGGAAGAAAATAGCCCGCTATCCGGGGCGGCGCGAGGAGCTGCTTCAGGCCCTGGAGCTGGCCCTGTCGCTGGACATCAGGCGGGTGGACGTGGATCATCTTGCCGCGGTGGAGCTCTCACTGGATACAGGTCTCACCACTTATGATGCGACTTACCTTTACCTGGCCCGGGCAATGGGGGTCCCGCTGGTCACCTTCGATGAGCGGCTCGAGGGGGCCTGGCGGAAACTTTCGGTCTCTGGAGCTTTCTGAGACAAATCTTCCTTCACACAAATAGGACAGCTCAAAAAGAACGCAACCGATAATTTCACAAGATCCCTTCCCCTCGGCTACCATTTTGAGAACGGTAGCCACCGGAATCCGCAGCCCTCTGATACAGGGCACACCTCGATAATGGCGTCAAATTTATCTAAACGAAGCATCCTTTTGCGCACCTCTCGAGGGGCATTTTCCCCTTGTGGACATCTCGCCATCTTTAAAGTTAAACTTTGGACCATGCTCATCTGGCCCGATTGCATCCCCTGCATCCTGAGGATGTCCTTAGAGGTGGCACGCCTGGCCATCAAGGACGAAGAGGGCGTAAGGAGATTTACGGGGGAGATACTAAAATTCAGGCCCCTCAAGGGGGAAGATTGGGGCGTGACCTCCCCCGAGGTGATAAGGGATGTATGGATCATAATGGAGCAGATCTCAGGAGAAGCAGACCCCCTAAGATGGGTCAAGGAGGAGCAAAATCGCCGGGCCCTTAAGATTCTCCCTCGGGTTAGAGAACAGATTCTCAGGAGCCACGATCCCCTTGAGGAAGCCGTGAAGTTCGCCATAGCTGGCAACTCCATAGACGCCATGGTCAACCGGAGAGAGAAGCCGGAGAAAATATTTGAAATCCTGCAAGGACATAAGATAGACCCTTTCGAGATGAGGCAACTGAAGGAAAGATTGAAGAGGGCCCGCATGCTCGTATACCTCGGGGACAACTGCGGTGAGATAGTCTTCGACAGGCTCCTCATAGAGACGATCAGGGACCGATATGACCTGGATGTGGCCTTCGTCACCAGGACTCTACCGGTCTTGAACGATGCCACCCTCCAGGATGCCATCTCTGTGGGCATGGAAGAGGTAGCTCACGTCGTGGAGAATGGGATCCCCGAGCCTCTTCCCGGCACAATCCTGGAGAAGGCCTCACCCCAGGTCAGGACCCTAATGGAGGGGGCCGACCTCATCATCTCCAAGGGGGGAGGGAACTACGATTCCCTCACAGAGGAGGGAAGACTGAAGGGGAAGGTCACCTTCCTCTTTCGGGCCAAATGTTACCCCTATTGCAGTCTACACCGATTGTCCTTAGGAAGCCTCGTCGTTTACAACTATTAGCCCTCTCAGCGGCATGGCCTTTGATCAAATTGGAAGCCCGCTCCTTAAAAACAAGGGAAATTTTTCCTTTAGAATAGTAAATATGTCAAAAATCCGAGAACTGCCTGAAAGTTATGTCAGGTAAAAGTCACCCTTCGGCCAGCAAAGAATACTTGGACATGAAGGCCATCCTCACGATCCTCATGTTGACCTTGCTGTGGGGCTTCAACTACACCGCCATCAAGTACTCTAACCAGGGGGTCTCCCCCGTCTTCGCCTCGGCACTGCGCTCCCTGGTGGCCTCCTTATGTGGGGTCATCTACTGCCTCAGGAGGGGGCAGCGGCTGTTTCACACCGACGTCATGCTCTTTCACGGCTTCATGGTGGGGCTGCTCTTCGGGCTGGAGTTCGCCTGTCTGTACTTCGGCATGCTCTGGACCGATGCGGCACGCTCCGTGATCTTCGTATACCTGAGCCCCTTTGTCGTGGCCGTGGGGGCCCACCTCTTCCTGAAGGGGGACAGATTGACGCCGCTCAAGACCCTCGGCCTTATCCTGGCCTTCACGGGCATCGTCCTGGTCTTTCACGGGAGGCCGAAGACGGCGAAACCGACCATGTGGATCGGGGACCTCTTGGAGATCATGGCCGCCTTCCTCTGGGGTGCAACAACCCTCTACATCAAGAGGTTCATGGCAGAGAGGATACATCCGATAAACACCTTCCTCTATCAGCTGACCTTCTCCATCCCCATCCTCTTCATGGTGAGCCTCATCCTCGAACCCCGATGGATCTACAGGATAGACCTCCCCATAGTGGCATCCCTCTTCTATCAGTCGGTCATCGTCGCCTTCATGAGCTACTTCCTCTGGTTCAAGCTGATACACAGCTACTCCGTGAGCAGGCTTTCTGCCTTCACCTTCTTTACTCCCATCTTCGGGGTCCTGTTCGGGACGCTCCTCCTACAGGAGGAACTCACTTGGTCCCTCCTGGTGGCCCTGCCTTTGGTATCCGCGGGGATCTTCTTGGTAAACTGGAGGAGAACTTCCCTGAAAACCGGCAGTAGTAGGCCCGTGATTTAACGGACCGATGGGCCTCAGCGGTACCGTTGCATCCTCTTGGGCACCCACCAGCGGATGAAGTTGTAGGTGATCCCTGCAGGGGCGGGCTTTATGCCGTGGAAGCGGGCGTGGATCACGGGGAGGGCATAGGGGACATAAAGGAAGGTGTAAGGCTGCTCCTCGGCCAGGATCTCCTGGAAGCGGAAGTAGAGCCTGCGCCTCTCCTCCCTATCAAAGGTGCGGCGCGCCCTCTCCAGGATCTCGTCCACCTCCTTGTTCTTGAAGGAGATGAAGTTGAGCTCCTTGTAGCCGGTCTTGCTGCTGTGCCAGATGTCGTACTGATCGGGGTCCACCCCGGTGGACCAGCCGAGGATTACCGCCTCAAACCTCTTCTTATCTATGTACTCGTTGATGAAAGCGGCCCACTCCAGGACCCGCAGCTTCACCTTTATCCCCACCTGCCGGAGGCGCCACTGGATGATCTCCGCGGTCTTCAGCCTGCTGGTGTTGCCCCAGTTAAGAAGGATGGTAAACTGGAAGGGTCGGCCGTCCTTATCCAGGATGCCGTCCCCGTCGCTGTCCCTCCACCCCGCCTCCCGGAGGAGCTCCTTCGCCTTCTCCGGGTCATATGGATAACGCTTCACGCGGGGATTATAGTACCAGGTGCCGGGCTTATAGGGTCCTGTGGCCACCACCCCCAGCCCCAGGAGGACCACGTCTATGATCTCCTCCTTGTCGATGGCGTAGCTTATCGCCTGACGCACCCTCTTGTCCTTAAAGAGGGGGCAGAGGAGGTTATACCCTAAATAGGTATAGGCGAAGGGGAGGTAGCGATACTTGCGAAACTCCCTTTCGAAGGCCGGGTAGTTGGTCTGGCGGCGGTACTGCAAGGGGGTGAGGCCCATCCAGTCTATCCCTCCGGCCTTAAGCTCCAGGAACATGGTGGCAGGGTCAGGGATGATCCTGTAGATATAGCGGTCTATATAGGGCCTTCCCTCGAAGTAGTCCGGGTTGGCCTCAAGGACTATCTTTTCCCCCGTTACCCACTCCTTGAAGCGATAGGGGCCGGTCCCTATGGGGTGTCGGGTAAGCTCGCTCTTCGTTACGTCCTTCCCTTCCAGCAGATGCTTGGGCAAAACCACCAGGTAGTTCCAGCTGGCAAGTCCCGGGGCGAAGGGGCGCTTGTAGACCACTTGAAAGGTATAGGGATCGAGAACCCTCGCCTCCTTCACCTCCAGGTAGTCGCCGGAGTAGGCGGTGGGGGTCTTGGGGTCGGTTATGGTCTTGAAGCCGAAAAGCACGTCCTCGGCGGTAAACTCCTTTCCGTCGTGCCACTTCACCCCTCGACGGAGGTGGAAGGTGATGGTGAGGCCGTCGGGGGATATCTCCCACCCCTCGGCCAGGTCCCCCACCAAGTTCAGGTCCTTGTCGTATTTGACCAGGCCATTGTATATGAGGTCGCAGATCTCGTGGGAGGCGCTGTCTGAGGCGAGCATCGGGATGAGGTTGGAGGCGTCCCCTATGGAGCCGACGACGATGGTGTCCCCGTAACAGGGGCCCTCCTCTTCAGCCAAAACCGGGGAGGAGATGGCAAGGACGAGGAGAAATTGACTTATCAGGATGGGAATGATATAGCGGAAGGGGATGAGGAAGCGTTTCTCCTGTGTGGATCTCCTCACCTTCTCTTTCCTTATCTTTCTTTTGCTTCTCACCGTCCTTTCCCGAAAAAACCTCCCTTCCTGGAAGCCCCTCTTCCTCTTCTACTTCACCCTCTTTCTTCTACTCCTTCTTCTCCCTTCCCTCAAGGGGCAAAGGGCCTTTCGCATCCTTTATGACTTCTATCCCATACCCTACATCATCCTCATCTACGAAAGCCTCGGGGAGATCACCCCTTACCTTATAGAAGGAGCCGATCCCCTCATCATCCACTGGCAGGCCAGGATCTTCGGCCTGCAGCCGAGCGTATGGCTCGAACGCTTCACCCATCCCCTCCTGACCGATCTCCTCTCCCTCGCTTATCTTTCCTATTATTTCCTGCCGCTTTTCCTCATCTTCCTCCTCTACTTCAAGGGAGAGGAGGTCTTCCAGGAGGGACTGCTGCTTCTGGTGCTGGGGTATTATCTCTCCTTTCTGGGCTATATCTTCGTTCCCACCCTGGGGCCCCGCTTTGCCCTCTCCCATCTCTTCCAGCGCCCCCTTGAAGGGGGCATCGTGACGAAGGTGACTGCCCTGCTCAACTCCCTGGAGCACAACCCAAGGGACTGCTTCCCCAGCGGCCACACCCAGATCGCCCTCCTCTGCCTGGTGCTTGCCCGCCGTCACCTCAGGGTCCTCTTCTGGGTCTATCTGCCCATCGTCATCGCCCTCATCTTTTCCACCCTCTATCTGCGTTACCACTACCTGATAGATGTGATGGCAGGGGTGACATTCGCTGGGGTCACTCTGATGCTTGAGGGGGTCATAGCTCGGTGGTGTAGATGCGGTACGTCTTGTACCTCCTCCCGCCCAAGGCCTCTATCCCCTTTTGCATGAGGCGGTTGTCCTCCAGGATCCAGGACATCTCTCCTCTCCTGTACCCCCGGCGATATCCCCGTTCGAAGACCTCGAAGTAGAGGAGGGTCTCTATCCCCCGGCGCTGGTAGGCGGGTCGCACCCCCAGCAGCAGGACCCTCAGTTCGTCTATCCTCCGGGCGTAATAGAGGAACTTGAGGATCCCTATGGGGCCTATCCGCCCGTTGAGCCTCTTTAAGACCTGGTTGTAATTGGGCAGGGCGAGGACGAAGCCGACCGCTTCCCCCTCCACCTCGGCGAAGAGGGCGAAGTCGGGGACGATCAGGGGCTTGAGCTTCTTCGCCATGAAGGAGATCTCCTCCTCGCTCATGGGGACGAACCCCCAGTTCCTCCCCCAGGCCTCATGGTATATGGTGAGGACCCTCTGGATCTCCCCCTTGAAGTCCCTGACATTCACCGGGCGTACCCTGAGGGCGGGCATCCTCTCTCTTACCTTCCTGACGATCCGCTGAAGTCTTTCCGGGATGGTCCCATCGCCGACGATCATGTTGGCATAGAGGTCCTTCGCCTTCCTCAACCCCGCCCCCTCCAGGAGGGCCCCGTAGTAGGGGGGGTTATGGGGCATCATGATATAGGGTGGGGTGGTGAAACCCTCCACCAAGAGTCCGCACTCGTAGTTAGTGGAAGGGTTCATGGGGCCTATCATCCTCCTCATCCCCCTCCCCCTCAGGATCTCCTTCGCCCTTTTGATGAGAGCCGCTGCCACCTCCCGATCATCTGGTGCCTCGAAGAAGCCGAAGTATCCCACCTTCTCCCCGTAGTAGGAGAGGTAGGCCTGGTCCACGATGGCCGCGATCCTCCCCACCGGCTCCCCATCCCTGAAGGCCAGAAAGGGCTCAACGGTGGCGTGAAGGCAGAAGGGATGCTTCCCCGTGAAGAAGGGAGCGAGTTCTCTAAGGAGGGGTGGGACCCAGAGGGGATCGTCCCTGTATATGCGCCAGGGGAGGCGTAAGAAGGCCTGAAGGTCCTTTTTGCCTCTGACCGCTTTTACCCTTACAGCGATTGGCCTCCCTCCGCGATCAGATTATCCCCAGCTTCTTACCGGCTCGCTCGAAGGCATCGAGGACCCTATCGAGCTGTTCCTCGGTATGGGTGGCCATGAAGCTCGTGCGCAGGAGTTCCCTCCCGGGAGGGGTAGCAGGGGGGACCACCGGGTTGACGAAGACCCCGTACTCCTGCAGCAGGCCGCACATCTGAAAGGTCTTCCACTGATCCCCGATGATGATGGGTATCACCGGGGTGCAGCTCTCACCGGTGTCAAAGCCCAGCTCTTTGAAGCCCTTGAGCATCTTGCGGGTGTTCTTCCAGAGCCTCTCCCTGAGCTCCGGCTCCTCCAGGATCACATCCAGGGCGGCGCTTGCCGCCGCGGCCAGGGGAGGGGCGATGGCTGCCGAGAAGATGAGGGATCGGGCGAAGTGTTTCACGTAATTGATCACCCTTTCTGGCCCCGCGATGAAGCCGCCGATCGTGGCCAGGGTCTTGCTGTAAGTGCCCATGATCAGGTCTACCTCTCCCTCCACGTGGAAGTGCTCGGCCGTCCCCCTCCCCTCTTCTCCCAGCACGCCTATGGCATGGGCATCATCCACCATCACCCGGGCGTCGTACTTCCTGGCCAGGGCGATGATCTCGGGCAGGGGGGCGATGTCCCCCTCCATGCTGAAGAGCCCGTCCACGATGATGAGCTTTCCCGCCTCAGAGGGGGTAT
>CAYRAR010000094.1:0-7128 GCA_964422255.1 uncultured Thermodesulfobacteriota bacterium
TCTCTGCCAGGACCTGCGAGAGATGCTCCCCCACGAGCCTTATTCCCAGGGCGTTGAGGAAACGGGCAAGGGTGGTCTTCTTGCTCCTCTCGATGGCGTCGATGATGTTCTGGGCCGATTTGTCGGCCATCCGCTCAAGCCCTGCCAGTTCCTCCTTGGTGAGGTAGTAGATGTCCGAGAGGTCCTTCACCAGGCCCTTATCCACCAGCTGATCAATCAGCTTCACCCCCAGGCCCTCTATATCCATCGCCCTGCGGGAGGCGAAATGGCGGATGCGCCCTTTGAGTTGCGCAGGGCAGGAGAGGCCCACGCACCTGTAGGCCACCTCCCCGGGCAGTCTCACCACCTCCGAACCACACACCGGGCACCTCTCGGGCATCCTGAACTTCCGCTCCTTTCCTGTGCGGCGTTCCTTTATCACCTTCACCACTTCCGGGATCACATCTCCTGCCCGGCGCACGAGCACGTAGTCTCCGATGCGGACGTCCTTTCGCTCTATTTCGTCCTGGTTGTGCAGCGTTGCCCGCTTCACCTCCACCCCTCCCACCTGCACCGGCCTGAGGACCGCCACAGGGGTGAGGACCCCGGTGCGGCCGACCTGCACCACGATGTCGAGGATCTGGCTTGTCGCCTCATGGGCGGGGAACTTGAAGGCGACCGCCCAGCGAGGGCTGCGAGAGACTTCCCCTAAGCGCCTCTGAAGCTCGAAGCTGTTGACCTTCAGTACCACCCCGTCCATCTCATAGGGTACCTCGTCCTTTACCTCCAGGATGCGGCGGTAATAATCGATCGCCTTCAGGATATTGGGGCAGAGTTCCACCATCGGATTTACCCGCAGGCCCCATTTGGGAAGGGTCTGAAGCACCTCCCACTGGCTCTCGAACTCCCTCCCCACCACTTCCCCCACCGCGTAGAAGTAGACCTTCAGGGGCCTCTGGGCGGTGATCGAGGGGTCGAGCTGTCTGAGGGAGCCGGCAGCGGCATTCCGGGGGTTGGCGAAGAGGGGCTCTCCTCTTTCCTCCCTCATTCGATTCAGCTTCTTGAAGTCCTCTATCTCCATGTAGACTTCCCCTCTAACGGCGATCTTTTCTGGCACCTCCTCTTCCTCATCCACTAAGATGAGAGGGATCGTCTTTATCGTGCGGATATTCTGCGTTATATCCTCCCCCTGATAGCCATCCCCCCTGGTCGAACCCACAACGAGTTCCCCCCGCTCATATACCACCTCCACCGCCACCCCATCCATCTTTGGTTCCGCCACATACTCTATATCCTCCTCGGTCCTGAGAAACCGTTTTACCCGCTGGTCAAACTCTATGACCTCCCGTTCGTCAAAGGCGTTGGCGAGACTGAGCATGGGGATGGTGTGGATCACGGTGCCAAACTCCTCCACCGGGGGAGCCCCCACCCTCTGGGTGGGAGAGTTCGGGGTGACGAGTTCGGGGTACTGCCGCTCCAGTTCCTCCAGCTCCCTCATCAGGGCATCGTACTCTGGGTCGGAGATGACCGGGTCGTTCAGGACATAGTACCTGTAATTGTGGTATTCGATCTCCTTCCTCAATTTCTTCACCTTTTCCTCTATCTCTCGGGGGACCATCGCCACCCTCCCGAAAGTTTTTTCAAAAAATATTTTATGTTCTTCCCATCTTTACGTCAACAAAACTGGTTAATTCCACCCCCTTTCCCCGTCTTGACAGAAAACGGGTATTCCCATATAAAGAGGGAGGCTCTGGGGAGCCAAAAAACAAGAAAGGAGGGGGTTGAGATGTTTTGGAGGAAAAAGAAGGGTTTTATGGCATTGGCCATCGTTCTTCTGTTTGTGCTGACCGTTATCGCCTTCCCCACCGGGGCATCCGCTAAGGGGAAAAAGAAGACCATCTCCTTGGTGATCGCCACGGCCACAACGGGTGGTACTTACTATCCCATGGGCGTCGGGATGGCCTCCCTCTGGACGATCAGGTTGGTGAAGAAGCACGGCATCCAGGTCCAGGCGATCACCTCGGCTGGCTCTGGCGAGAACGTAAACATGCTCAGAGGGAAGGAGGTTGATTTAGCGATACTCCAAGGGCTCTTTGGAAAGATGGCGTGGAATGGTATTGGGGTCTACAAAGGCAAGCCATATAAAGAACTTCGTGCTATTACTATGCTCTGGCCTAACGTAGAGCACTTTGTGATCTTTAAGAGCAAGGTGAAAACCGGAACTGTTACCGACATAAAAGGACTCAGATTCTCCATTGGTAGGGCTGGAAGCGGCACCGAGAGGTCGGGTCTTACCATTATGAAGGGTTTGGGGATGTCTATCAAAGATATTAAACCAGAATACTTGGATTACTTTGGATCAGCGAAAGCGATGAAGGATAGGAGGATAGACGGAGCGAATCTCTGCGCTGGGCCTCCTGTTGCTGCGGTGACCGATATTTTCGCTACTCTCGGGAAGGATGTGGTGATCTTGGAGTTCACCGACGAGCAGCTGGAAAAGATCAACAAGAACACCGCCTATCCTGGTTTCCGCTACATCATCCCTGCCAATACCTATCCCGGCCAGACGAAGCCTGTTCGCTCCATCGCCCAGCCCAACTTCCTGGCAGTGAGGGCTGGTGTAGATCCTGAAGTGGTCTATCTCCTCACCAAGACCCTTTTTGAGAACCCAGACTATCTAAGAAACGTCCACAAGATGGGGGCCTTTATAACTTTGAAGAACGCCTTAAGTGGACTTCCTGCACCCCTCCATCCTGGTGCCTATAAATACTACAAAGAGAAAGGCCTGAAGATACCTAAGAACCTGATCCCGCCTGAGGCGAGTTAAGGATCGACCCGGGGGTCATGGCTCAACCTTTTGGTCATGGCCCCCGAGTTTTTTGTTAATCATAGGGAGGGAGTCTCTTGGCCGAAGAGGTGAGAAAAATCAGAGACTTAGAAGATACGGGTGAGGTCACCACCACCTTTCGGGAGCTCCATGGGAAGTGGAGGACAGTCGGTTACCTTCTCGGGATTGCCTCGTCCCTCTTTCACATATGGGTGAACACTATTGGAGTGATGCCAGGCATTTATCGTAACGCCGTTCACCTCGGGTTTATTATGGCTCTTACTTTCCTTTTTTATCCAATGTCCAAGAAAGACCCCAAAAAGGGTTTTTATTTCGATATCTTTCTTGCTTCTCTGGCAATCATTGTAGCTTTGTATATTTTGTTGTTTGAAGAAGAACTCCATTTAGAAAGGGCCTCCGTACCTATTTTGAGGGATTATATCTTCGCAGCAATAGCTATTGTGGTGCTTTTAGTGGGAACTCAGAGAGCTGCTGGTTGGATTATACCCGTCCTTTCCATTTTCTTCCTTGCATATGCTCTTTTCCTCGGTAGGATTATTCCCGGTGTTTTTTATCACCGCGGCATTAACTTAGGAAGATTACTTTACAGGATGTACCTCACTGACGAGGGGATGTTCGGGATAGTCTGTACGGTCTCTGCCACCTACGTCTATCTCTTCATCCTCTTCGGGGCCTTTCTCCTGAAGTCAGGGGCAGGGGACTTCATCATAAGGCTGGCCCAGGCACTCACTGGCCGGAGGGTCGGGGGGCCTGCCAAGATCGCGGTGGTCTCCAGCGGTTTCATGGGGTCTGTGTCGGGAAGTGCAGTGGCGAACACCGTGGCCACTGGCTCCTTCACCATCCCCCTGATGAAGAGGATGGGTTATTCGCCGGCCTTTGCGGGAGGGGTGGAGGCGGCTGCATCCACGGGAGGACAGCTCATGCCCCCCATAATGGGGGCCGGGGCCTTCATCATGGCCCAGTGGACCGGAATACCTTATCTTAAGATCATCGCCGTATCCGTCATCCCCGCCATCATGTACTTCCTCTCTGTGGGCTTCTTCGTCCATATTGAGGCCCTTAAGCTCGGGATGAGACCCCTCTCCAAAGAGGAGGTCCCCCAGTTGGGGAAGGTGCTAAGGGAGGGGGCCAACTTCCTCATCCCGGTGGTGCTGCTGGTGGTCCTGCTCGTTAAGGGGTTCACCCCCACCTATGCCGCCTGTATGGGGATACTCTCCATCGTGGTGGTGAGCTGGTTCCGCAAGGAGACCCGGATGGGTCTCAGGGACATCCTCGATGCCCTTTACCTCGGGGCAAGGAATAGCATCTCCACCGCCGCCATCCTGATCTGCGCCGGGATCGTCATCGGGATCGTGGGGATCACCGCAGTGGGGGTGAAGTTCTCGGGGATGGTAGTAGACCTCTCTGGGGGGAGTCTCTTCTGGGCCATAATCCTGGTGATGCTCGCCTCCTTGGTGCTCGGGATGGGACTTCCGGTTACGGCTTCCTACATCTTTCTGGCCATACTCGCCGCCCCTGCCCTCAAGCAGCTCGGGGTCTCGCTCCTCGCCGCCCACATGATCATCTTCTGGTACAGCCAGGACGCCAACGTGACTCCCCCTGTATGCCTTGCCGCTTACTCTGCCGCGGGGATAGCGGGCTCCAGGCCCATGGAGACGGGCCTTGCCGCCTGGAAGCTGGCGAAGGGGCTTTACATCATCCCCTTCCTCTTCGCCTACACCCCCCTGCTCTTCGAGGGGCCTGTGAGCGAGGTGCTCATCACCGCCGTGAGCGCCACCCTGGGCCTTCTGGCCTTCACAGTGACCACCGAGGGGTTCTTCCTGAGGAGACTCTTCCCCTGGGAGAGGGTCCTTGTGGGAGTTGCCACCCTGGGACTCCTCTGGCCCGATATGAGGTGGAGGGTCCTCGGGCTCCTCATCTTCGGTTCCCTTTACCTTTACCAGAAGGTGGAGATGAGAAAGAGGAGATGACCTACCAGGTCCATTCCTTACTTTTTTGATATCGTCTCCTCATCACGAGAAAGGTCAGGGTCCACGGCCAGAGGGGTCTTCTGCGAAGGAACTCCTTCAGGGGATGGGCGGAGAAGGGTCTCCCTTCCAGACACTCTCCGACGAGCTCCAGGATCCGGTCCGGAAGGTAGCTCAAATGGACGGTGCTTCCGTACCAGTGGGGCCTTATGGTCTTCAGGGGCAGGGACTTGGTGTATACTCTCAGGGGAAGAAGACCATCGGGGTCCTTCTTTTCCCTCGCCTCGAGGATCGCTCTTGCGGCCATCTGGCCGCTGTAGCAGGCGAGGTGGATCCCGGCAGCGGTCATGGGATGGACTAACCCGGCGGCATCTCCGCAGAGAAGGTACCGTTTTCCACCAGGGGGGAGGAGAAGGGAGCTGGGGATGAGTCCCGCCACGAACTCCTTCCTCTGGGAGGGCGCCATTCTGAGTTCCCCAAGAAATCGATGGAGGGATGAGCGGAGTTCCTTTCCCGCCCTTGAGGCCACAGCCCCCACCGTTACCTCGTCCCCCCTGGGGAAGGCATAAAGATAACCTCCCGGGAACCCCTCGCGCAGGTAGAACCTGAGGGCGTTGTCCTGAAAAGGATTGAAGGGGAACTTATACTGGATGGCCAAAAGCCAACGGCGTTCCCCTCCGTGAATTGTCTGGGCAACCCTTGATCGCGCCCCATCACATCCGAGGAGGTACCGGCAACGCCACTCTCCCCTTTCAGTCCTCACTCTCCAGCCCTCCTTTTCGGGGGCCGCCTCAAGGAGCTTCTCTCCCCATCGATAGGTCCCTCCTCGCCCCTCAAACATTGAACGCAGCCACCTCTCCCACCCCCTCCTGTCAAGACAGACCCCTTCATCCGGGATGTAGAACCCCTTTCCATTGGGCATGATGATCCGGACCTCCTTCACCTCGGCCTTCACCCAAGGGGCATCTTTTGGCCACCCAAAACGGTGAAGGAGCCTTAAGCTCACGGCCTCGGCGCAGGCCAGAGGGATGGTGTCCCCCCGGCGCCTCTCCAGAATGATCGTCTCCACTCCGCCCTCCACCAGGGTGATGCCTGCCAGGAGTCCTGCCGGTCCTCCCCCTATGATCACGACCTCCGCCCGATTCACCGGACGATCATGATTCGACCCTTAGGTTCAAGGTCTTCATGAGCTGAGCCGGGTCCTTGGCCCGCTTGAGCCTCCCGAGGGGCACAGGTCTACGGGGAGATATGATGACGGAGATCTCCTTGGGGTCTTCCAAAAACTCCTTGAAGGCCGTTAGGGCTTCCGATGTGATCCGATCCTCAGTTCGGGAGACCTCTCTTTCTATCTCTGCCGTGATTTCTTCGATGAGGCCCTCTACGGAAATACCCCTTTTCTCCGCCGTCACCTTGAGCAATCTGGGGACCAGGGAGTCATCTCTGTAGCTCAATCTGGCTTCATGGATGAGAATCTGGGGGAAGGAGAGGAGCAGGGAGAGGGCACCGGATTCGAGATCCACGTTGCTCAGGTGGAGGCTTAAGCTCATCTCTCCCATTCCCCTCACCCGATAGCTCAGGGTCCTCAAGTAGAAGTCTTTCCCCTCCGGGTCGAACTTGTAATCCAGCTCTACGTTTGCCCTCGTTTCCTCCGGTTCATATCCGAGCTCTTCCAATAACTCCGTTACCCTCCCTTCCTGTCCCTCAACCCGTATGCCCTTGAAGGCCATGTGGAGGCGGGTGAAAATTTTCCTCCCCTCTTCGGCCTTGAACACCACTATCTCGTCGATGAACAGCTTCCTTTCCTCACCCACTGGTGATATGACCACCCCCTTTACGGAAGTCTTGTGGGTGAAGAGATTGAAGTCCACATCCTCGTACTGCACGTCGGCAAAGGAGGCCATCTCGGCGATGGCGGCATCCACCTCCTTCTGAACCCTTCTTTTGGCGTAAAGATTGATCCCGAGATATATGGCCACAAGCACGATGGGTAGGATCAACCACCAACTTCTCCTCATCGTCCTCCTCCTGGAATAAGCTCCCCCTGATGGTAAATGAATAATTTCTCAAAGTCAAAGACCCGGTGATATCAGCCATTTTACTCGTTGACAGGAGGTTTATCTGCTGTTATAAGTCGCTTAGCGATCTCGAATGAGGGATTGAAGATGCCCATCTTTGAAAGGATACCCCTGGGAGATCTCTTCGGTAAGACCCCCTTCAAACCCCTCCTCAAACATATCGAGCAAGTGAAGGAATGCGTTTATCTGCTTCGTCCTCTGCTTGAGGCCTTCATCGCCGGGGATTACAAGAAGATCGAGGAGATCGCCAACGAGATAT
>CAYRAR010000095.1:0-6975 GCA_964422255.1 uncultured Thermodesulfobacteriota bacterium
CCGTCGTCAAGCCTTGCCTTTACCCCTTGCCCATTTAACGAAAACATGTAAGATTGAGAAAGGTAAATTTGGGGAGAGAATGGACGAGAAGGCCTTAGAGGAAAAGCTCAACTACAGCTTTCGCGATCCCTCGATCCTCAAAGAGGCCCTGACCCATTCCTCCTCTCTCTCTCCCAAAGAGGGGAGGGGGAGGGATAACGAGAGGCTGGAGTTCCTCGGCGACTCGGTGATCGAGCTTGTGGTGAGTCACCTCCTTTACGAGAGGTTCCCGGAGAGGAGAGAAGGCGACTTATCGAAGATGCGGGCCTCCTTGGTGAACGAGGAATCGCTGGCAAAGCTGGCCCGCAAGATAGACCTGGGGGAGGCCCTCATCCTGGGGAAGGGGGAAGAGCGGACCGGGGGAAGGGAAAAGGATTCCATCCTGTCGAGCGCCCTGGAGGCGGTGGCTGCGGCTATCTACCTGGACGGCGGTTATAAGGAGGCGGAACGGGTGATAAAGGAGCTCTTCCTCCCCTTGATCGAGGAGAAGGGGTGGAAGGACAGGGACTACAAAACCCAGCTTCAGGAGTACACTCAGGGGCGTTATAAGACCGTGCCCAGGTACATCCTCCTTAAAGAGGAAGGGCCTGATCACAGGAAGTTGTTCGAGGTGGCGGTGACGATTGAGGGCAAGGTCTGGGGGAAGGGCAAGGGGAGGAGCAAGAAGGAGGCGGAACAGAGGGCCGCCCAAGAGGCCTGTAAGAGGATCCATGCAGAGGGAGCGTAGGTTCATTATCCCCATCTTCATTCCCCATGAGGGATGTCCTCACCGCTGTGTCTACTGTGACCAGTCCCGCATCACGGGCACTCCCAAGATGCCTGAGGAGGGGGAGATCGTCGAGATCATAAGACAGCATCTCCGGACAAAGGGACCGCAATACCAAAAGACCCAGATCGCCTTCTATGGGGGAAGCTTCACCGCCCTCCAGAGGGAAGTCCGGGGACGCCTCCTCGAAGCTACAAGGCCCTTTTTGGAGAAGGGGGAGGTAGATTCCTTGCGTCTCTCCACCCGTCCTGACTCCCTTGATCCGACGATTTTAGCGGAACTTCACGACCACGGAGTGGAGACCGTGGAGTTGGGGGTCCAGTCTATGGACGAGGATGTCCTGCGGATCTCCCGCAGGGGATACGGCCCTGAAGTTGTGAGGGATGCGGTCATGCTCCTTCACGAAGGGGGATTTGAGATAGGGATTCAGCTCATGGTCGGGCTTCCGGGGGAGACCCCCGAGGGGCTCTTCCTGACCGTCGATGAGGTGATAAGGCTCAGACCCCACTTCGTCCGCATATACCCTACGCTGGTGATCCGGGGGACCGTTCTGGAGAGGTGGCTTGAGCGGGGGGAATACAGGCCTCTGAGGCTGGAGGAGGCCGTCAAGCTGGTGAAGGAGATGGTCGTGAGGTTAGAGGAGGCCGGGATAACGGTGATCAGAATCGGCCTTCAGCCGACCCCCTCCTTGCAAAAGAGCGTGGTCGCCGGCCCTTACCACCCCGCCTTCGGGCAGCTGGTGCGGTCTGCCCTTCTCCTTGAGAAGGCCAGGGGGCTTCTTAAAGATTACAGGGGCGAGGAGGTGACCTTCAGGGTATCCCCAGGGGACCTCTCCTCGTTCCTGGGGCAGAGGAAGGAGAACCTGAGGAGGCTGAAGGAGGATTTCGCCCTCAGGATGATAAAGGTGATCCCTGATCCATCGATCGAGCGGGGAGGACTCGGGCTGGCTGCAGCATGAGGAAGTACCTTCTCCTCTGTTTTCTCATCTTGCCGATTTCGGCAGGCTGTGCTCCCAGGAGGCGGGTTATCTTTCCCCCTCCACCTCCGCCAAAATTCATCCCTCCTGAGAGGAGGGTTCAGTACGGATGGGCCTCCTGGTACGGGGAGGAATTTCACGGGAGACGCACTGCCAGCGGCGAGATATACGACATGTATGAGCTTACCGCCGCCCACAGGACCCTTCCCTTCGGCACCCGGGTGATGGTCACCCATATGAGGAATGGCCGTTCAGTGACGGTGACCATCAACGATCGTGGACCCTTCGTAAAGGACAGGATCATAGACCTCTCCTACGCTGCGGCCCGTATCCTGAAGATGGTAGATGAAGGGGTGACCTGGGTGAGGGTGGAAGTGCTTTCTCCTCCCTACGAGAGGGGGCCGGCGGGAAGGCTCTACGCCGTTCAGGTAGGGGCCTTCGCCCTGAGGATGAACGCCCTACGGCTCAGGGAAAGGCTTAAAGCTCATTATGATAACGTTTATATAACGGTCCTTAAGACCCGGGAATCCCGTTACTGGCGGGTTCGAGTAGGTCCCTTTCCGAGCCGTCTCCGGGCCGAAGAGACCGCCAGAAGGCTCGCCCATGAAGGTTTCGACGTGATCATCGTCCCGCATTGATGCGACCCGACCTATTCCCGGATCAAAGGAGTAGCCTCTCACATTCATCAGGAGAAAGGGGAGCAGCTTCAACCTCCCCTGATCTGTTTCCCTTCTGCCAGATGACCTTCGCCCTTTCTTGAAGGGGGGCGTCGCTGTAACGAAGACAAACCCCTGCTGCCCGCAGTAGCTCCTCGTCTCCCCCATAGGGGACGAGGACCACTGGGCCGGGATAATCCCTCGCCTGAAGGACGAGGTCCTCTGAGGTGGCCAGGGAGGCTATTCTCTCGTTCTCCCCCCGATTCCTCCCCACGATCGCCTTCACTCGGGGGGAGAGGCGTAGGTGCCTACCCACCTTGAGGAGTTCGAGGTCCCTCCTGCTCACCTCCTCCTGATGCTCGAAGAGGTCCCTCAAGCGCCGGGCATAGACCGGGTCCGTGAGGAGGCATCCTCCGGCGGGCGAGGGGTATCCCTCGATCCCGTATTTCTTCGCAAGCTCCATTTGTCGCCTGCGGGACCGTCCCCTTATCCCCAGGAGGGCCTCCCTCCGAACCCATCCCTCCCTCTCTGGAAGGGTGGGGGGAAGGAGACGAGCACTCAGGGGGCGAAGGACCAGGCCCACTACCCCTGCCTCCTCATCCACCGTCCTCAAGGCCTCCTTCGTCTGGGAGAAGGGCCTCTGGCCCAGGACCTCCCCGGTGAAGAGGAAGAAGGCCCCCTCCCCTTCCATCAGCTCCCTCGCCTTCCTCAGCATCAGGCTGTGGCAGTCGATGCAAGGGTTCATCTGGGAGCCGTACCCATGCTTGGGGCGCCGGAGCATCCGCAGGTGCTCCTCGGTGATGTCCACTACCCGAAGGGGAATCCCGAGGCGCCTCGCCCCCTCTGAGGCCCTCCGGGGGCCGAAAAAGGGGGTGACGAAGTTGACCGCCACTACCTCTATCCCCTGCTCCTGAAGGACCCTTACCGCGAGGAGGCTGTCGAGCCCCCCCGAGAAGAGCCCTATGGCCTTCACCATCTCCTGAGGAACTCCCTCACCCTCTCGTCGAAGGCGGCGACAAGCCCCGCGGTGCTCCTGGGGCTTTTCCCGAAGACCTCCCTCCAGACATCGTCCCGCTCCATGCAGAGATAGACGAAAAGCCCCTCATCCCATTCCCTGAGCCAGCCGAGGACCTTCCTGTAGATCTGAATCCTCAGGGGCTTAAGGTACCGGAACTTCCCGTCCTCCGCGGGGAAGAGCTCCCCCAGAAGGACCCGACTTCGGGGAAACCTCTCGGTGATAATCCCCTTCAAAGGGGGAGGGAAACGCAGGCACCCCATGCTTATCCAGATCACCCCGGAAGGGTCGATCTGGCGGGCCAGGGCCTCTATGAGCCTCTGGTAATCCTCCTCCCAGCCCGGGTACTCGATGATGGGATCGAAGTGGAAGGCGAGAGGGTAGCCGACTTCCTGGCAGAGGCGGGCCGCGGAAAGCCTATGCTCGAGAGGAGCGGTGCCCGACTCCTCCTCCAGGACGATCCCCTCTGGGTTCAGGGACCAGGCAAGGACCGTCCTTCCCCTGTGCTCTAAGCGAAGGAGGTGATCCACCTGGGCAGCCTTTGTCTTCAGCTCCAGCAGGGCCTTCCCCAAGGAGGCGAAGAAGGGAATCGCCTCCTGGGAAAAACCTACCAGGTCGTCCAGGGCGAGGCTGTCGGAGAGCTCCCCCGTGCCGAAACGGAGGATGTGATCCGAGGTGGCCTCGACCATCTCCCTAACCCGATCGAATATCAGCTCGATCCGGGGGTAAAGGGCGATATAGGGGTTGTTGATGTAGGACTGCAGGATGCAGTAGGTGCAGTCCATGGGACATCCTACCAAGAGATTTATCACCCTGTAACCGCAGCAGATATGCCCCTTGGTGCCTGGACATCCCTTGACCAGTTCCCCCGGGTAGTTGGATATGAAAAGGATCGACTTCCCCTCCTTTATGGGATCAGGGCTCCGGAGGAGGACCTCCTCCCTGAGGGCTTCTGGATCGGCGACCTCCCGCTGGGGGATCCCGGAGAGCCTCCTCAAGATGCCCTCCACGTAAGGGGTCCTCTCGAGGGAGGTCGAAAGAAAGACCTCTCTTATGAAGCCCACCTCGACTAAGTCCCTTCCAGTTCGACGATGAGGAAGAGATCCCCAGGGACTCCGCCCTTGCTTTGCCCCTTCCCCCTCAGCCTGAGCTTTGTCCCTGACCTCACCCCCGGGGGTATCTTCACCTTCAGGGTCTCCACCCTTCCCTCCCTCGGGATCGAGATGACCACCTCCCCCCTCCTCAGGTCCTCGGGATCGAGGGGAAGGCGAAAGTAGAGGTCCTCCCCCTTCTTGAAGGAGAAGATGTTCTCGAAGAACTTCCGCCCAAGGAACCTCACCCCCTTCTCCAGGAGGCGGGAGAGGAACCCCCTTCTCGACCTCTGCGGCCCCACCCTGAAGGTGAAGAAGGGGCTGAAGATCCACATTCCTCCCATACCCCTCCCCCCGAAGAAGAGGTATTCGATGAAACGCTCGTCAAAGCGCAGGCCCTGCCTCTGGAAGTCCCTGAGGAGTTCCTCGAATATGGAGCTGGCATAAGGGTTGGTGAAGAGGTCCCGGAAGATCTCCTCCTGGGAATAGGTGAAGCCATGGGCCCTGGGGGATTCAAAGCCGAGGCGCCTTGCCGCATCGTAACGGGCCCTTTTGTCCGGGTCGATGAGGACGCTGTAGGCCTCGCTTATCTCCTTGAACTTCTCCTCCGCCCCCTTGTCCCCGGGGTTGCGGTCAGGGTGGTACCGAAGGGCCAACCTCCGGTAGGCCCTCTTTATCTCCTCAGGGGAGGCGTCGGGGGAGACCCCCAGGATCTGGTAATAGTCCTTCATCCCTTAAGCCTCTCGATGATCTTCGCCGGGAGGTCTGCCCTGTTGCCGTAAGTGACCTCCCATATCTCCACCCCCTCCCTCCGCCTGATCTCCTCGACGAAGGGATCGGAGGCCTTGGTAATCACCCCCAGGAGATCGGCATCCGACTCCAGGACTTTGAGGACCAGCCCCCTGAAGGCCGAGGAGAAGAGCTCCATCTTCCCAATCTCATCCATGATCACGAGCCTTCGCTCCTTAAGGGCCTGCTCGACCGTCCCCAGGGCTATCTCCTCAAAGGCCTTAAGGTCAACCCGGTACTTCCCCACCCTCGGTCCCCTCTTGAAGTCCACATGGGCGAGGACCGCCTCCCTCCCGTCAAGTCCCTTGATGAGGAAGCCGACCCTCCTCCCCCCCTCCCTCATCTCCTGGGTGTAAAACCCTCCTGCCCGAAGCCCTCCCTCCTTCAGGACCCTCTGGATCACCGTGGTCTTCCCCACCCCCGGTACTCCGGTAAGGAGGAGCTTCATCAGCGGGGATACCCTACGGGCATGATAAGGAGCGGCTCGTGACGCTCAGGCAGGTCAAGCACTTCTGCCACCTTATCGTCGTAGAAGGCCCCCACGATCCCTGCCCCCAATCCCAGAGCGACGCTTTCGAGGAAGAGGTTCTGGGCAGCGTGGCCGACCTCCATGAGGACGTAGCGAACCCCCCTATCGCCGTACTTGCGGGTGGTCCGCCCGTACTCTGCCGCGATCACGAAGATCACCGGGGCGGAGGCCATCCACATCTGCCACAGCGACGCCTCGGCCACCTCCCGTCTCCTGTCCCCGGAGGCGATCCGCTCTAAGGAATGCTCCTCGGACAGGTAACGATATACCCCCTCTTCCAGCCCCCTGACTCCATCGGCACCTACCGCTATATAAACCTCCAGAGGATAGAGGGCCCCTGCCGAAGGGATTGCCTTCCTCCCTTCCCGAGGATCGATCACCCCCCAGGTGGCCCAGAGGAGCTGGGAGAGCTGTTCCTCACTGAGGGCCTGCGGGGAGAAGGAGCGAACAGTCCTCCTTGCGACGATCGCCTCCTCCACCGAGATCCTTCCCTTCTTGTGCGGCGCAGGTAACGATATCATGGCCCTATGGGAAATACCCCCTCAATTCCTCACACAGCCTCTCAGGCATCTTGTAGACCACTGCCTGGCCGTGAAGCTTCTCGAAATAGTTCACATCGCTTGCCCCCACAGGGGGAAGGGAACGCCTCGTGACCATCCGGGCATTTACCCAGAAACCGTCTTCTCTCCCCACCTCCCCCGAATAGATGGAGAGATTGAAGCTGTAGTGGTTGTAGTCCACATAATACCGGAAGACCCGCTCAAGCCCCCGGGAGAAATCCCGCAGGTCATCCTCCTCAAGGTCAAGGATCGAACTCCTATGGGGAAATACCGCTGTTATATCCGCATACCCCCTGGGGGCGAAGGTGGTAAGCCACTCCACCCTCCCCACCGCCCCCAGATACCTCTCTTGGGCCCTCCTCTCCTCTTCTATCAGTTCTTCCCAGAAGACCCTGCCCCTTTTTTCATAAAACTTCCTGCTCGCCTCTATCATCCTCCCCTGGTAGTTTGTGGGAAGCTCCCCTCCCATGGCCTGCAGATGGGGATGGATAACGCTTCCTCCGGACATGGGCAGATAGTTCCAGTTGATCGAGATGAACCGGACCCCGGGGTCC
>CAYRAR010000096.1:0-6932 GCA_964422255.1 uncultured Thermodesulfobacteriota bacterium
ATCTTCGGCCAGGGCCAGCCAGAAATGGCGGAATTCCTCGGGGCCCATGGGCTTTCGCAGTGCGTCCTTCATCTCTGCAAGTATTGCCTCCGTCGCCTCGGCAATCCTTTCAAAGGCAGAGCTGACGTAAAGCAGGTCTTCAAGCAGGGCTTCTCGTCTCTGGGCTTCTCGAAAAAATGAAGGGAAAAGTTCTCTCTCATCCTTTAATAAGAAAAAGAGATCCGTCACATCTCTTGGCTCGCTCCTGCTCACCACAGAGCAGATTTTGTTAACCGTTATGTTATCAAGCACATCGAGGGTCAAGAAAACCCCTTCTTCCAGTTGGACTTTTGGACGTGGCCCTTTCGCTGAAAGGTGATCCACCACAAAATCTACCTTTACCCCTTCGGCCGAGATATAAGAGGCGAAAGTTGGGGATCGCTCTGCGATGATCTGAAGAGGCCTCACCACGTCCTTTAACAGGTTGACGTATTCCATTAGATCTATCTCTTCGGTGGTGAAGAGGTCCAAATCGTTCGAGATCCTGTGGTGAAGATAGAATACCCCCAACGCAGTACCCCCTGTAAGAAAGAACTTTTCCGCCACAGGAACGGTGCGGCAAAATCGTATGAGGAGATTTCGCTGGCCCTCGGATCCCCATAGACTCCTATCTTCTCTGAAATCTCTCCGCATACTCCGCTGCCTTCTCCCAGGCCCTGAGCCTCACAGGGTCACAAAACTGCAGGGAACGGGAAGACTTTCTTATCTGCTCGAGTGCTTCCCTTATCTCCTCCCCCCTGAAGAGGGTCAACCCTTCGGTGGCATTTCCCCACTGGACGAACCTCCTTATGATTCGACCGAGCTCATCCCGGCGCCCCTTTTGCCTCAGTTCTTCTATGTAGCTGCGAAAATCCTCCGAGGACATCTTCCGGAGGGAGGGTCTGTCCCAGAAAATAAGTCTGTGAGATCTAAGTTCCCGCTCTTTCATCACCCAAAAATCCTCTCAGTCTGGGGCAATAGCATCAAAGAACAACCTCAGGAAATTAATGCTCTTTAAAGCCTTATCCCTTCGCCTCGTTACCCCAACCTTACCCTTTCGGTGCCCCAACCTTACAAAAACTCTTCGCATTTGTCAACATCTTTCTGGTCTATATGACCTCCTCGGTTAAGGATTTTCCCTCCTCGGCCGCCTCAGGTCCCCGGCCCAGGGCGAAGATGAGGCTCCGGGAGGGCAGGGGATAGATCCTCACGTCATCCTCCGAGGGCTCGATCAGCTGCTCCAGGGCCTCTTTCAGTCCTCCGAGCTCCCGCCAGGTAAGGCGGCAGAGGAAGACGGAGTACTGAAGATGCACCCCTATCCCTTTCATGAAGTTACAGACCTTCTGCAGCCGTCTCTCGTCGGCGATGTCGTAACATACGAGATAGTTCGTCTCCATCGGCCTGCCTCATCAGCTCCACGAGTTCGTCAAGCAGGGACCGCACTTCGGACTGAAGGTGCTCCTTCTGGTTCTCGAACCTGAGGATCACCTCCTTCATCTCCTCCCCTTCAGGCCTCCAGGGAAGCCCCCCTCGGCGGGAGGGGTCCTTGAAGAACCTGAGGGCCTGAAGGTGAAGCTCTGGCTCAAGCACCCAGCAGAAGTCATGGGCCAGCCCGAAGTCATCGCCCCGATGAAGCACCCCACAATGTGGGTCGAACTTCGCCCGCTCAAGCAGTGGGATCACCAATTCGAGGAGCATGGCCCTGAGCATTCCCACCAGGGTGTGCCAGCGGGGGTTATTTCTCCTGAGGGGTCTGAGGATGGCTTCATAGTGTTCGTCCCTGAAGCCCTCCCTTTGAAACGCCTTCCCCAGCCGGGGGGAGAGCCTGCGGATGACCCGGATGGTGGTCGCCCTGCGGCGGGACTTCAACCAGAGCCTCAACCGCTCAGAGGTGGGTGGGCGGCGGAAGAGGAGGTGCTGGCGGCGCCACCTCTGGGGTCCTCGCTCATCGGCAAGGAGGGTGATGGCAGGACGGCTCCCCTTGGAGTCGAGGAAGAGTACCGGGGTGCCCTGTTCGGCGAAAAGCGTCACCACCCCGCTTTCCATCGGCACGTTGCCCACGATCACCACCCTACCGATCAGCCTCGCAGGGACCCTCTGCGGGGCCTTCCCCGGTTCGGTCACCAGCACCGAGGGACCATCCCTCCTCACCTCCATCCCCTCCTTCTCCAGGAGATAGAGGGTCCTTCCCGGCCATGATCTCCCTGGCAAGCTCTCTCACCTCCTTCTGCCAGAGGGGCCTTCGCTCCCTTGCCCACCCCTCGTAAAGGGGCCAGAGCAGGGCCCGTCCCTCCTTCTTCAGGTAAAAGGCCTCCCCTTCCTTGCGGAAATGCCTCTTGGAGAACCCCTCCTCGGCGAAGAGTCGCCAGACGAAGCGGTCCACCTCCGGGCGCCACGGCTCCACCAGGTCACAGGCCAAGGACTCCCTGCCGTACTCAAACTCGTGGTAAAAGCCGATATAGGGGTCAAGGCCTATCAGCTCCACCTCCCTCACCATCTCCCAGTGGAGCAAGGTGTAACAGAGGGAGAGCATGGCGTTTACGGGATCACGAGGGGGTCGGCGATTGCGTCCCTCGAAGCCGAGCTCAGGGGCGAAGAGCCTGGGGAAGGCCCTGAAGTAGGCCGCCGAGGCTGCCCCCTCATGACCCCTGAGGAAGTCCAAGGAAGGGGTATCGGCGATCTTATCCATCCCGGACTGTATCTGGAGGGAGGCCCGGCGGAGGGGAGAGGTGAGGTCTGCTCTGCGGGAGAGGGCCTCCTCGAGCAGGCCCACCATCCCCTGAAGCTTCCTGAGCACCAAGGAACGGGAGAACCTCAGGCAGAAGTTCTCGTTGAGGCTCAGGCGGTACTGCTCCCGGCGAAGGGCGCCGTTTCTGTGAAGGCGCCCCTGGAGCCGGGCGTAAAACCGCGGCCGCCTGCCCCAGAGAAGAAGGAGGCTCACCCCATGGAGGGCCAGCCGGTGAAGTGCAGAGGCCTCAAGGGTGACGTTTCCCACCACCACGAGCCTCTCCATGGCCTTTATGGGGAGGGTCCCCTCCCTCCTCCCCGAGACGTAAAGGATCAGGGCGTCTCCCTCGGCCTTAAGTTGAAGGTTGCGCCTGTCAAGATAGACCGTCCCCATCCCTCAGCCGAAGTAAAAGAACTCGGGATCCTTAGGTGGCACGGCTATCCCCAGGGTGTGGACCCGACTACGACCGTCGAGCCTGAAGCAGTGGACCCGGTCCTCCTGGGGGTCTATCAGCCCTTCAAGCCCCCTCCAGACCTCGAGGAGCTCTCCCTCCGTCAGAAAACACTCGTAGACCGACTTCTGCCCACCGGTGCTGAAGGCCTTAAGGTACTCCCGCACCCGATTGAGCCTCCGCTCATCGGAGATATCGTAAGCGACGATGTAGAGCCCTCTCTTCACCGAAGGGTTATCTCTTACCTCATTGGGTCAAGGATTTAAACAAGAGAAATATTGCGGAAAGATTTCCTTCCCTCTCTTGACAGGGTGCGTTACTGGTGTTACCTTCCTTTGTAGGATACTGCATTGAGGGAGGAGAATCATGCCGGCAAAGAATCCGAGGATCAATGTAGTGCTTGAACCCGCTCTCTATCGGAAGGTTCAATTACTGGCTCAAAGGGAAGGGGTTTCCCTTTCCAGCAAGGTAAGGGACCTGGTTATAGAGGCCCTGGAGATCCAGGAGGACGTTTACTTGGCCCAGTTTGCCGAAGAGAGGGAGGCCTCGTGGGATTCCTCCTCTGCTCTTGCTCATGAGGAAGTTTGGTCCTGATATCCTATGCCTTTCAAGCTGTCCTACCATCCCGATGTGAAGAAGGTAGATCTTCCTAAAATCGATGCGAAAGCGAAGGCCATGATAAGGAGGGCCATTGAGGAGCGCCTGGTCTCTCATCCAGAGATCTACGGTAAGCCATTACAGAGGACCCTTAAGGGATATTGGAAGTTGAGGGTGGGG
Organism: uncultured Thermodesulfobacteriota bacterium; assembly: GCA_964422255.1. GTDB lineage: Bacteria > Desulfobacterota > B13-G15 > B13-G15 > B13-G15 > CAYRAR01. The sequence goes on from CAYRAR010000096.1 coordinate 3,975, forward strand.
GATTATCGGGTTGTCTTCAAGATATCCGGTGATGAGATCCATATCTTGGGGATCATTCATCGAAAGGAGGTTTACGAGCAGATCGAAAAGAGAAAGAAGCGCTAAGTTTTGGCCTATAAATCCGGTTCCGGAACAGGAGGGAGATCCGTAGGGGTTTTACCAATCACTTCCTTCAACAATTTCTCTCTTTTTATTCTCTTTGCCAGGGAGTGAACCTCGGCCACTTCTTCCTCTGACAGAAGGGCAAAAAGCCGGGCCACATCCGCCCTGTCCTGAGGTCCTGCGGCAAGAAGCTTTAGGGCGATAAGATGAGGCTTCGGGAAAAGGCGGATTTCCGTTCCCTCAACGAAGGGAGGCGTTTGTCTGGCCTGTTGGAGACCCTCGATCTCCCATCGATATGCACAGATTAGAAAATCCACCTTTATGGGAAGACCTTCGAGGAGGATTACATCGTGTCTTACAGGATCTGCTGGATCCTTTGAAGCTACATAGGCCTTGAGGTCTGCAAACCTTTCACGCAAAAATTGAGTGAACTCGGGAAAGAGCCTTTCATAAGGTTCGGCGTAAATAAGAAAATCGAGGTCTTCTGTCGTCCTTTCGACCCCATGGGCGATCACACAACCTCCCCCTATGAGGGCAATCATCCCTTTGGAGAAACCCCTGGTTTGCAGAAACTCTCGATAAAGCTGATCAACCTCTTTGAGTCTTTCCTCCAGCATTTCCTCTTTTCTGCCTCAGCTTTAAAAATTCCTCTCTCAGGCGAAACATCTTCTCCAAGCGCTCGAGGGGGCTTAAGGCCAGGAACTCCCTTTCTTTGGCCTTTCTCTTTGCGAAGAGAGGATTCTCTTTGCTTTTAGGGATCACCTTTCCTTTTCCTCATCTCCTCCAGATCACCCTCCCACTCCACTTTGCCTTCCATTTCCAGCAACTTCTTCCTTTTCCTTCTCTGAACCAGTTCCCTGAGGGCCAGATTGACCAATTCCTTTTTCGTCTTTAGTTTAGTCAACCTTAAACCCTCTTTCACCAGTTCGTCATCCAGTACAATATTTGTCCTCATTTTCTACCTCCTATACACATATTAGCGACAAATTTTGTGTAAAGCAACTCTATGAGAAACAAGTGATCTTCCCCTTATCCACCCTCACCCCGTAGCGCTTTGTGCCATATCTGCCTACGGGGGAGATGAGGTAGAGGGAGGCATCCTCTCCCAGGTGCTCCTTTAGGGAACGGTTTATCTTGGCGATCCTCTGACGGAGGACCTCCTGGGCGACGCCTCCTTGACGTTCCCACCTGAGGCGAAAGGCCTCAACCCTTCCCGACCCTTCGCCGTATATCGAGGCGAGGGCCTGGCAGATCTCCTGGAAGGTTTCAGGGGAGGAGAGCCGAGATATCGGGAGGAAACAGGCAGTGCAGCCCTCGCAATAGGCCCTGGAGGGCTCGGGGCATTGAGCCTTCTTGAGGAGGAAAAGGCGGTAGAGGATCAGCTCCATCGGGGTGAGCTTCACGGAGATCCCTCCGATGCTTAGGGAAAGCCCCCTGAGATCGAGGATGACCTCCTTCTGGAAGAGAGCCAACTCCACCTCCCTCTGCCCCTCCTTCACCAGTTCCCGGAAGGGCTTCTCCCCGAGGGAGACCTTCTCCCTGAGTCGCAAGAAGGGAAGGTCAGCGAGGAAGATCCTCGCCTCGGAGGTGTGAAGCTTCTTGTCCCTTAGCTCCAGTACCCGGTCTTCCTTCGGCTTGAAGTAGAAATCGGGGTGGGATTCGAACTCAGGGCTTACGAGCACGTGGTAGAGCCTGTCCCACGGCCTGCCGAAAAGGGAAAGGGCTGCCCCGAGGTAAAAGCCCATCGTCTTTCTTCCTCCGGCCAGGGAGCAGTGAAGGCGCACCTCTGGATCTTCGGCAAGTCGCCTTATAAAATCAGTGATGAAATCCCCTACGGCCTCGTTCTCCTCCTCGGTGCGGATATCCCGGAGGGGGGAGCCGTCGGCCCCGGGGATGACGGTGATGTGGACATTTTCAGGGGGAAGGGGCTTAAAACCGTATTCCTCGAACACCTTCCGCAGGTTTCCCTTCCTCATCAGGCCCTCTTCTATCTCCCTTCTGCCCTCCTCGGTGGTGAGGATGTAGATCTCGTCAGGGAGAACAGGCGATTCTTTCACCAGAAGCCCGTAGATGGTCTCTGTGACCACCTGAGGGGTCTTCCCCACCACGAAGACGAAGACATCACGGAAGGTCATTTCCTGGTTCCTCACAGAGGGCCTCCCAGGGGAGGGCGAGGATCTTCTCATGGAGGAACCTCACCTCGGTCCCCCGGTGAATGAGAAGGCAGAAGGCCGTCTCGGGATACTCTTCCAGAAAGAGCCTTAAGGTGGCAGCATCATCGTATCGGGGCGATTCGGTGAATTTGGCCTCAACAGCCACAAGCCTTCTGCCCCATTCGATCACGAAATCGACCTCCCTCCCCGTTACCGTCCTCCAGTAGTAAAGGCGTGGCCTCGGAACGAGCAGTTGCACCAATGCCTGAAGGTGAAGGAAGACTAGGTTTTCAAAGAGGGCACCCACTTCTCGGGCCTGAAAGAGGGCCTCTTGCTCATGAAGCCCCATGAGGAAGGAAGGGAGGGCAGGATCCAGCCAGTAGACCTTGGGCGATTTTATGAGGCGTTTACTCCTGCTTCGATAAAAGGCAGGCAACCGATAAAGGAGGTGGGATACCTCCAGGAGGGTGGTGTATCTATGAACTGTCGGCTGGCTCACACCACTGTCTCTTGCCACCTCCGTCTGGTTGAGCACCTGTCCCGTCCTTAAGCTCAGGTGCTCCATCACCGCCCGAAAGTTGCTGAGGGAGTCTATCTGGGAGAGCTGTCGCAGATCCCTCTCTATGTAAGTGGCCACATACCCCTCCCACCATTTGATCCACGCTTCAAGCCCCTCAAGGAAAAGCAAAGGAGGCATAAAACC
>CAYRAR010000097.1:0-6735 GCA_964422255.1 uncultured Thermodesulfobacteriota bacterium
GGTGAAGAGGGCCCTCTCGAGAAACGGCAGGGGGCAGCAGGGGGTGAAGCAGTGGCAGATAATTACCCAGGACCCGGAGGTGCTGGAGCTCCTGGACATCGCCCGGAAGGTTGCCCCGAGCTGTGCCCCGGTGCTGATCACCGGGGAGAGCGGCACGGGCAAAGAGCTCTTCGCCCGCTACATCCACGAGTGGAGCGGGAGGGAGGGCCCCTTCGTGGCGGTCAACTGTGCGGCCCTTCCCGAGGGGCTGCTGGAGTCGGAGCTCTTCGGTCACGAACGGGGTGCCTTCACCGGAGCGGTGGCCCAGAAAAGGGGAAAGTTCGAGATCGCCAACCACGGCACGGTCCTGCTCGACGAGATCTCCGAGATGCCCCTCTCCCTTCAGGCCAAGCTCCTGCGGGCCCTGCAGTCCGGGGAGATAGACCGGGTGGGGGGGATAAAGCCCGTGCCCGTGGACATCCGGGTCATCGCCACCAGCAACAAGAACCTGATCGAGGAGGTGAGGGAGGGCAGGTTCAGGGAAGACCTCTTCTTTCGCCTCAACGTCGTCCCCCTCCACCTGCCACCCCTCAGGAAGAGGAAAGGGGACATCCCCCTCCTCGCCTCCTATTTCCTCAACAAGTACGCCCAGCTCAATCAGAAGGAGGTGAGGAGGATATCCGAGGAGACCATGAGGTTGCTCACCGATTACTCGTGGCCGGGGAACGTGAGGGAGATGGAGAACGTGATCCACAGGGCGGTCTTGCTCTGCGAGGGGGAGGTGCTGGAGCCGCGCCACCTGGTGATGGACGAGGCCCTCGCCCCTCGTCCCCTCCTTCCTGTGGAGCCCGGGACCTCCCTCAGGGAGATGGAGAAGTGGCTGATCCTGGAGACCCTGAAGAAGGTGAAGGGGAACCGGACCAGGGCGGCCCAGCTCCTCGGGGTGAGCACCAGGACGATAAGGAACAAGCTGAAGGAGTACAGGGTGAGTGGCAAAGAATTTGCTTAAACGGGGAGGAGAGGACGATGATCGAGGGGATCTTTCAGCGTCTCACCGCCATCCTCCAGAAGGGGATAGAGCTCTCCTGGCTGAGGCAGAACCTCATCTCCGCCAATATCGCCAACGCCGAGACCCCGGGATATCAGCCCAGGGGGATAGACTTCGAAGGGGAGATGAAGAGGTTCCTCTCCGAAGGGGAGCTGAGGCCCCTGAGGACCCACCCGCGCCACCTTCCCCTCCTGAGGGAGGCGATTCCCCAGGTCTTCCTCAAGAGGGGATGGGCCGTCACCCCGGACGAGAACGGCGTGGACCTGGAGGAGGAGATGGCGGAGCTGGCGGAGAACTATCTCCGTTACACCTCTCTGGTCCAGTTCCTCCGCCGCCAGCTGGGGATGCTCCGGTATTCCATAAGGGAAGGAGGTATGTTCTGAGATGGACTTCTTCACGGTACTTAAGATCGGCGGTTCGGCCCTTTCGGCCCAGAGGATCAGGCTGAACGTCATCGCGACCAACCTGGCCAACATCCACACCACCCGCACCCCGGAGGGCGGTCCCTATCGGAGGAGGGACGTGGTCTTTCGCTCCCAGCCCATGGGCTTTGAGGGGGTTCTCAGGTCCCTTCAGGGGGTGAGGGTAGTGGGGGTGATCAAGGACAACCGTCCCTTCCCCGTCATGTACAACCCCTCCCATCCCGATGCCGATGAGGAGGGTTACGTGAGGATGCCCAACGTGAACATGATGGAGGAGATGACCAACCTGATCCTGGCGGCCCGCAGCTATGAGGCGGCGGCCGCGGTGATCGCCACCGCCCGCGATATGGCCCTGAGAATCCTCGAGATCGGGAGGTAAGGGAGATGAAGGTCGAACTCAACCCCAGGCTCTTTGAGGCGAGTTCTCCCCTTCAGCCATCGAGGAAGACCCCCAGGGGGGCGGACGATTTCTCACGCATCCTGAAGGAGGCCATCTCCGAGGTGAACCGCCTGCAGCTGGAGGCAGAGGCGGCCATCAAGGACTTCACCGTGGGGAAGAAGGGGATCCACGAGACGATGATCGCCATCGAGAAGGCCGACCTCTCCTTCCAGCTGATGATACAGATAAGGAACAAGATCATCAAGGCCTACGAAGAGGTGATGAGGATGCAGGTGTAAAGGAGGTGGGCCGTGGCACAGCTCCTGAAGTTCTTCGCCGACCTTCCCATGGGCAAGAAGCTCACCTTAGGGTTGGTGCTGCTTGTCACCATCGGAGGGATCTACTTCGTCATTCAGCAGTCGAGCAGGGCCGGCTTTCAGGTCCTCTACTCCCGGCTGAGCCCTGAGGACACGGGCGCCATCATCTCCTACCTGAAGGAGAGGAAGGTCCCCTACCGGGTGGAAGGACTTTCGGGGGCCGTGATGGTCCCTGCGGACAAGGTCTATGAGCTCAGGCTCGAGCTGGCCTCCAAGGGGCTACCCAGCGGAGGGGCCGTGGGGTTTGAGATCTTCGACAAGGGAAGGTTCGGGATGACCGAGTTCATGCAGAAGGTCAACTATCAGCGGGCGCTGCAGGGGGAGCTGGCCAGGACCATCTGCAAGCTCGAGGAGGTCGAGGAGTGCCGGGTACACCTCGTCCTTCCGCCCGAGAGCCCCTTCGTGGAGAAGGAGAGGAGGCCCCGCTGTGCCGTGGTCCTTAAGCTCCGCTCGGGGAGGCACCTCTCGGAGGACGAGGTGAGGGGGATCATCCACTTGGTGGCAAGCAGTGTGGAAGGCCTTGACCCCGAGTGGGTTACGGTGATCGACACCAAGGGCAAGCTCCTCTCGCCCCTGAGGAGGGGGGGGACGACCCTGCTTAGCGCCGAGCAGCTCGAGTTCCAGAGGCGCTGGGAGAGGGCCCTGGAGGAGAAGATTGAGTCCCTCCTCACCCCGGTGGTGGGTCAGGGGAAGGTGGTGGCCCGGGTCTCCAGCGAGATGGAGTGGAGGAAGGTGGAGATGACCGAGGAGAGGTACGACCCCAAGGCCCAGGTGATCAGGAGCCGCCAGAGCTTGGAGGAGAACGCCCCGAGCACCGTCTCCCAGGGGGTTCCAGGGGTCGCCTCCAACCTCACCGCGGCCCGGACCGCCAAGACGATGACCACCTCCAATGCCGTGCAGCGCCGAAGCGAAACGGTCAACTACGAGGTGGGGAGGATCGTCACCCACACGGTGGAGCCCACCGGGAGGATAAAGCGGCTTCAGGTGGCGGTCCTGGTGGATGGGACCTACAAGGTGGTGAAGGGAGAGGGGGGGGAGAAGAGGGAGTACGTCCCCCGTTCTCCTGAGGAGATAAAGAAGATGGAGGAGATGGTGAAGAAGGCGGTGGGGTTTGACCCCTCCAGGGGGGACGAGGTGGTGGTAGTCAACCTCCCATTTGAGACGGCGGAGTGGGCCCAGGGAGGGGTGGTGGCTGAGGCGAAGCCTACTCTCCTCGAGGTGGCCCTCCCCTTCCTCCGCTACCTGACCCCGGCCCTGCTCCTGGTGATGATCTTCATGTTCGTGGTGAGGCCCCTGATGAAGGGGATGGTTCATCCGGCGCCGGCCCAGCAGAAGGTGGAGGAAGAGGAGGGGGTGGAGGAGGAGGCCCGTCCCAGATCACTGCCCCTGCCCAGGGAGCTGGCCCTTCAGGCGGCAAGGGAGGATACCCAGCTTACGGCCCACCTGATAAGGAGATGGCTCGAGGAGAGGAGGAGGGGTGGTTCCTAAGTCGGCAAAGGAGCTGAGTGGTCCTCAGAAGGCGGCGATCCTCCTCCTTTATCTGGGCGAGGAGGTGGCAGGGGAGGTGATGCGCCACCTCCGCGAGAGCGAGATAAAGAGGGTCGTCCCCCTGATGGCCGAGCTCAATCAGGTGCCCCGGGAGGTGGTGGAGGAGGTGGTGGAGGAGTTCCTCACCTTCTACGAGAAGAAGGACGAGGTGGTAACGGGCGGGAGGGAGTATCTGGAGAGGGTGCTCTCGAAGGCCCTGGGGGCGGAGAAGACCCGCTACATCCTGGAGATGCTCAGGTCCGAGGAAGAAGAACCCTTCTCCTACCTGCACCGGGTTGACTCCTTCACCCTGGCCAATTACCTCCGCACCGAGCACCCCCAGACCATCGCCGTCGTCCTCTCCTATCTCGAGAGGGAGAAGGCCGCTGAGGTCCTCTCAGAGCTCCCCGAGGCCCTCCAGCCGGAGGTGGTCCACCGGATCGCCAACCTAAGCAGGGTGGATCCAGAGGTGATAGAGGATATGGAGGAGGTCCTGAAGCAGGAGATAAAGGTGACCAAGTCCTCTCCCGTGATCGGGGCGAAGAAGGGGAGGAAGGTGGCGGCGGAGATCCTGAACCAGCTGGGGGGTCAGGCCGAGCAGATCCTGAACAAACTGGGGGAGAAGGACCCGGAGGTGACCGAGGAGATAAAGGAGGTGATGTTCGTCTTTGAGGACCTGGTCAACGCCGACGATCGAGGGCTGCAGAAGCTCCTGAGGGAGGTCTCCAAGGAGGATCTGGCCCTCGCCCTCAGGATAGCGAGCGACGAGCTGAAGGAGAAGATCTTCAAGAACCTCTCGGAGAGGGCAGGCCAGATGCTCCAGGAGGACATGGAGGCGATGGGCCCCGTAAGGGTGAGGGATGTGGAGGAGGCCCAGCGGAAGATCATGGCCGTGGCGAGGCAGCTCGAATCCAAGGGCGAGCTGGTGATCATGGGGAAGGGGCAGGAGGATGTCGTCTTCTGAGCCCAGGAACGCAGCACCAAAGCCCTTCATCTTCCCCTCTATCGGCCCTCCTGAGGATGAGAGGGAGGTGAGGAGTAGGGCTTACAGGGAAGGCTTTGAGCAAGGCAGGGAGGAGGGGTGGAAGAAGGGGGAGGCGGAGCTTCAGGAGACCCTGAGGAGGTTTCACCGGATAATAGAGGAGCTGGAAGGCTTTCGGAAGAAGGTCCTCTCGGAGATGGAGGACGGGATGCTGGAGCTGGTGATGGAAGTGGCGAGGAAGGTGATCCGCCGCGAACTTCACTCCGATAAGGAGGCGGTGCTCAGGACCCTGAGGGAGGCGGCCTCAAAACTCACCGATGGAGACAGGGTCAAGATATACCTTTCCCCTGACGATATAGAAATAGTGAGGGAACATCTCGCGGAGATCCTTTCCCATGGGCTGAAGGGGGTGGAGCTCAAGGCCGATCCCCACATAAGCCCGGGGGGTTGTTTTATCGAGACGGAGTTCGGGCACATAGACGCCCGGGTGGAGGGGCAACTGGAGGCCATCGAGGAGGGGATGCGGGAAGAGGGCTGATGGAGCTGGAACTTTACAGGAGGAGGATCCAGGAGACTGATCCCCTGCGGGTGAGGGGAAGGGTCTCCCAGGTGATAGGTCTGGTGATCGAGGCGAAGGGTCCTCCCATGGCCATCGGCGACCTCTGCCGTCTCCTCCCGAAGAAAGGGGAGGGGGGTGTGGCAGAGGTGGTGGGGTTTCGGGATCGGAGGATACTGCTCATGCCCCTGGGGGATACCAATGGCCTTGAGCCCGGTGACTTCTTGGAGCCGATGGGAAGGGAGGCCTCAGTGCCCGTGGGATGGGGGCTTCTGGGCAGGATCATAGACCCGCTGGGGAGGCCGCTCGATGGAAAGGGCCCGGTGGTCCCCGAAGATTACTACCCCCTCTACGCCGAGCCGGTAAGCCCGATGGAGAGGAGGGAGATTGAGGAGCCCCTGGATGTGGGAGTAAGGGTGATAAACGGACTTCTGACCTGCGGGAAGGGGCAAAGGGTGGGGATTATGGCGGGAAGCGGCGTGGGGAAATCGATGCTCCTGGGGATGATCGCCCGCCACACCGAGGCCGACGTGAACGTGATAGCCCTGATAGGGGAGAGGGGCAGGGAGGTGAAGGAGTTCGTGAGGCGGGACCTGGGGGAGGAGGGCTTGGAAAGGTCGGTCCTCGTGGTCGCCACCTCGGACAAGTCACCCCTGATCCGGATGAGGGGGGCCTTTGTGGCCACCGCCATAGCCGAATACTTCCGCGATCAGGGCCGTGAAGTGATCCTGATGATGGATTCCCTCACCCGCTTCGCCATGGCCCAGAGGGAGATAGGGCTCTCCATCGGAGAGCCCCCCACCACGAAGGGGTACACCCCCTCGGTCTTCGCCCTCCTGCCCAAGCTCCTGGAGAGGGCGGGCACCACCCCTGATCGGGGAAGCATCACCGGTTTCTACACGGTGCTGGTGGAAGGGGACGACATGAACGAACCGATAGCCGACGCCCTGAGGGCGATCCTCGACGGCCACATCGTGCTCTCCCGGGACCTGGCGGCCGAAGGGCACTACCCGGCGGTGGACGTGTTGGCGAGTCTCAGCCGCCTGATGATAAACGTGGTGGACGAGGAGCACATGCGGTATGCCCAGAAGCTCATAGATGTCCTCGCCACCTACAAGCGTTCCGAGGACCTGGTCAACATAGGGGCCTACAACCGCGGCAGCAACCCCAAGCTCGACTACGCCCTGGAGAAGATGGACAGGATAAGGGCATACCTGAGGCAGGACTACCGGGAGAGGGTCCCCCTGGAGAAGAGCGTGCAGGAGCTGAAGGAGATCTTCGCCGATGGGATTTAGGTTCTCGCTGGATGCCCTGCTGCAGGTGAAGGAGAACAGGGTCAAGACCCTGAAGAGGGAGCTGGCCGTCCTGAAGAGGGCCCTGGCCGATGAGAGGGACAGGCTTGAGGGATACCGGGAAGAGAGGAAGCGCTACATGGAGGAGCTGCAGAGGAAACAGAGGGAGGGGA
>CAYRAR010000098.1:0-6536 GCA_964422255.1 uncultured Thermodesulfobacteriota bacterium
TTGCCCAAAGTTACCAGAAGGCCCCATCCAGGAAGGCCAAATCCCTGATCCTGAAAGAATTACAGTCCTTCCTTTGAAGGGGACCGGGGAAAGACTTCCGGTGGTGGTTGACAAGCTGAATATGTCTCCCTATAGTGCTTGTAAAGCTAGAACAGCCTTAAAGGACGATGTTAAGCTAATAAAGGCATGAACCGCTACCAAGACAAAATTTTAGACATACTCGGCAATGCCGAAAAATATCATGATAGATTTTATGAGGTTGAAAAGCTTCGTGGACCAACCCTTTATTTTCACAGAAGAACACTGGAGATGATTGGTTCTTCTAATTTTGAATTGTACTTAGAATTTATATATGCAACATTAGCATCATGGGGAATGCATAGAATTGGACCGATGGGACGGGGTCCCAAAATGCAAAGTTTTGACGTTTTCAAGAATAGTGTAATTGGAATAAGAGAGCAAATCGAACAGGCAAGAGAAATTGATTACCGGGACATGAAAGACGCAGATTGGAAGCTTGTTAAAGAGATATTTCGTAATATTAGAGTTATGGCAAGCGGATCAAGACTTGTTGGCAACTCAAAAGCCATGGCCCATATGGTTCCCAATATAGTTCCTCCGATAGACCGCAAACATACGTTAAGGTATTTAAAAGGTAGTACAAACATTAAGAATGGAATTGATTTCGAGTGGAATCTGATGAGAGAGATTATAGAGAACTTCTTTATTCCAGTAGCAAAGAATGAAGAGTTTATCCTCAAAGCAAAGAATTGGATGGCTAATCAATCCCAATTTCCTTGGGATACCTCTCTTTTTAAGGTCATAGACAATTTAATTATGGCGGCGGCTGGTTTTGGGCGTCCTAAACAGAAGATGAGTTGAAGCAATTACTTCCGAGCGGTCAACAAAAATTGTGATCATAAAACTATTGAGATAGCCTCTCAATCCTACCGGCGGGGTCGCCCTGCCAACTCAGCAGCGATATGAGCAGTTCGATCCCTCGTCAAAAATTGATGCCTTTCCTGTTGAGACTTCGTCTTTCCTTTCGGAGGGAGTTTGCTATAATGTCTTTTCAAAGTCTTTTCCGGAGGAAGGGAGATGCCAGAGAAGATCATCATCTTTGACACCACACTGAGGGACGGGGAGCAGTCGCCCGGAGCCTCCATGAACGTAGAGGAGAAGCTGAAGGTGGCCAAACAGCTGGAAAAGCTCAACGTGGACGTGATCGAGGCAGGCTTCCCCGCCTCCTCCGAAGGGGAGTTCGAGGCGGTAAGGACAATCGCCCAGGAGGTACATGGCCCCCAGATATGTGCCCTGGCCCGGGCCAATAGAGATGACATCGATAAGGCCTGGAGGGCGATAAAGGGCGCCGATGAGCCGAGGATCCACACCTTCATCGCCACATCGGACATCCACCTCAAGTACAAACTGAGGATGAGCAGGGAGCAGGTGCTGGAGGCCCTGACCGACGCGGTCTCTTATGCCAGGCAGTACACCGATAACGTGGAGTTCTCCCCTGAGGATGCCACCCGCACCGACATAGACTTCCTCTGCCAGGTGGTGGAGGCGGCGATAGAGGCAGGGGCCACCACGGTGAACATCCCGGATACCGTCGGATATTCCGTTCCCTCGGAGTTCGGAAGGATCATAAGGACCCTGAAAGAGAGGGTGCCCAACATAGATAAGGCGGTCCTCAGCGTGCACTGCCATAACGATCTGGGACTCGCCGTGGCCAACTCCCTGGCCGCCATCCAGAACGGGGCCCGACAAGTGGAGTGCACTATCAATGGGATCGGGGAGCGAGCCGGGAACGCCTCCTTAGAAGAGATAGCGATGGTCCTTAAGGTCCGCAAGGACATCCTCCCCTACTACACCGGACTCAACACCGAGCAGATATATCCCACAAGCCGCCTGGTCTCCACCATCACCGGGATGACCGTTCAGCCCAATAAGGCCATCGTGGGGGCCAACGCCTTCGCTCACGAGGCGGGGATTCATCAGGACGGGATCCTGAAGGAGAAACTCACTTACGAGATCATGACCCCTGAGACGGTGGGGATTCCCAAAAGCCACTTGGTCCTGGGCAAGCACTCAGGCCGCCACGCCTTCAGGGAGCGGCTGAGGGAATTGGGGTATGAGCTGAGCGGTGCGGAACTGAACCGAGTCTTTCAGCGCTTCAAGAAAGTGGCCGACAGGAAGAAGGTGGTATATGACGAGGACATCATCGCCCTGGTGGAGGATGAAATCTTCAGGGCCCCTGACAAGTACAAGCTCCTCAATCTGAACGTGCAAAGCGGCACGGTCACAGTCCCCACCGCCACTGTGCAGATGGAGGTGGACGGCAAGTTCGTCCAGGAGGCCGGCTTTGGGAACGGTCCGGTGGATGCGGCCTTCAAGACGATCCAGAAAATAGTCAGGTTCAAGGGGACGCTGCTTAACTTCTCCGTCGCCTCCATCACCGGAGGGACCGATGCCCAGGGAGAGGTTACGGTGAAGATAGAGGAGGACGGCTATACCGCCATCGGGCAGGGGGCCCATACCGACATCATCATCGCCAGTGCCAAGGCCTTCGTGAACGCCTTGAACAAACTGAGCCACCTGAAGGAGAGGAAGGGGGCAGAGAGGGGATAGGATGGGGATGACCATAACGGAGAAGATCCTGGCCGCCCATGCGGGAAGAGAGGAGGTATCCCCCGGGGAGATCATCAACTGCCGGGTGGACCTGGTCCTGGCCAACGATATAACCGCCCCCCTCGCCATCGAGGCCTTCCGGGAGGTGGGGGCAAAGAGGGTCTTCGACAGGGAGAAGGTGGTCCTTGTGCCCGACCACTTCACCCCTAATAAGGACATCCGTTCGGCCGAGCAGTGCAAGCTCCTCCGGGAGTTCGCCAGGGAGCAGGGGGTCGTCCATTACTATGAGGTGGGCCGCATGGGGATAGAGCACGCCCTTCTGCCCGAGCTGGGACTGGTCAAACCAGGGGATCTGGTCATTGGGGCCGACAGCCACACCTGCACCTATGGGGCCCTGGGGGCCTTCTCCACAGGGGTGGGGAGCACCGATGCCGCGGCCGCCATGATCACAGGGGAGATCTGGCTCCGGGTCCCGGAGAGCATGAAGTTCATCTATTACGGAAAGCTCCCCCCCTGGGTGGGGGGAAAGGACCTCATCCTCTTCACCATCGGGGAGATAGGGGTGGAGGGGGCCCGGTACCGGGCGATGGAGTTCACAGGGGAAACGATATCGGGGCTGGGGATGGACGGGCGCTTTACCGTGGCCAATATGGCCATAGAGGCAGGGGCGAAGAACGGGATCTTCCCCCCCGATGAGATCACCATGAGATACGGAGAGGGGAGATGGAAGGGGGAGGTGAGGATATACCAGAGTGACCCCGATGCCAACTATGTGGAGATCAAGGAGTACGATGTATCAGGGCTTCAGCCCCAGGTGGCCTGCCCCCCATCGCCGGGAAACGTGAAAGGGGTAAGGGAGCTCAGCGGGGTGGAGATAGATCAGGTGGTGATCGGCTCCTGCACCAACGGCAGGCTCGACGACCTGAGGGAGGCAGCTCAGATACTGAAGGGGAGGAAGGTCGCCCCTTACGTGCGCCTGATCGTCATCCCGGCGACCCAGAACGTTTACCTTCAGGCCCTGAGGGAAGGGGTCATTGAGGTGTTCATCGAGGCGGGGGCGGCGGTCAGCACCCCTACCTGCGGGCCCTGCCTGGGAGGACACATGGGGGTCCTGGCCGAAGGGGAGAGGGCAGTGGCCACCACCAACAGAAACTTCGTGGGGAGGATGGGCCATAAGGGAAGTGAGGTCTACCTCTCCAACCCCGCGGTTGCTGCAGCGAGCGCCATCCTCGGCAGGATTGCCCATCCCGAGGAAGTGAGGTGAGGGATACCCTCAGGGTGAGGATCCAGATCCCTCGCCAAGAGATCGCCTACTTCAATTTCCTCCTCGAGTCCTACGAGGGACTCGCCTCCGTGAGGACTATCGATCCCCAGCAGGGAATCCTTGAACTGATGGTCCCCCCTGAACTCAAAGGGGATCTCCTCTCCCTACTTGAGGCCCTGAAGGAGGAGATGGAGCTTCAGTGCTTAGAGGGGGACCTTGTTGAGCCTCTCTAAGGCCTCTTCCAGCCTATCCTCCCCCACGGTGAGGGCAATCCGGATGTATCCCTCCCCGTGCCTTCCGAAGCCCACTCCGGGGGTGAAGACCACCCCGGCCTCAAGGAGGACGAGCTCACAGAAAGATGTGGAAGTGTGCCCCTCGGGGACCTTCACCCAGAGGTAGAAGGTGGCAGGAGAGGGGAAGACCTCGAGGCCTAAGGCCCCAAGCCCCTTCAGCATCAAATTCCGCCTCCTCCTGAATATCTCCCTCCCCTCTTCCACATCCCTCTGATCCCCCTCCAAGGCCTCTATGGCGGCAAGCTGGATCGCCTGAAAGACCCCGGAGTCCACGTTGGTCTTGACGCTCCTCAGGCCCCTTACCACCTCTTTAGAACCGACCACAAACCCTATCCTCCAGCCTGTCATCCGATAGGTCTTGGAGAGGGAGTGAAACTCCACCCCTACTTCCTTTGCCCCCTCGGCCTCGAGGAAGCTCGGTGGAGGGGACTCAAAGTAAAGTTCGCTGTAAGCGGCATCGTGGCAGACGATGAGGTCGAACTCCTTGGCAAAGGAGACCACCTCCCCGAAGAACTCTTTGGAGGCCACGGCAGAGGTGGGGTTATTGGGGTAATTGAGAAAAAGGAGCTTTGCTCCCCTGGCTACATCTTTAGGGATCGCCTGAAGGTCGGGCAAAAAGCCCCTCTCCTCTAAGAGGGGTATCGGATGGGGGGTCCCCCCGGCGAGGATCGTTGCCGCAGAGTAGACCGGGTAGCCGGGGTCAGGGACCAAGACGCCATCCCCCGGATCGACGAAGGCGAGGGGGATATGAGCGATCCCCTCTTTGGAGCCGATTAAGGCCATGACCTCCCGGGAGGGATCCAGCTCCACCCCGAAGCGCTCGAGGTACCAATGGGCCACCGCCTCCCTGAACTCCGGCAACCCCTCATAGGAGGGGTAACGATGGGTGGAGGGGTCAAGGACGGCCTCCCGCATCCGCTCCACTATCCTTTTGGGAGTCGGTAGATCCGGGTCCCCCACCCCCAGGTCTATAACGTCCACCCCTTTTTTGAGCAGGGACTCCTTTTTCCTGTCGAGCTCAGCGAACAGATAAGGGGGCAGCGCCTTTAGCCTCCTTGCCAGATCCATCCTCCCTCCTTTCCTTTTTGACAGCAGTTATGATATGGCTTAAAGGGGTTGCCTGCAAACTATAATTTCAACCCCGGAAAAAAGCAAGGGAGAAATGGAAGTCCTCCTTTCCACAGGCAGCCTTTACACCCTCCCCCTGGAAGAAATATTCGAGATGGCCTCCTCTGCGGGCTTCGATGGGATAGAACTCCTGATATCCCCGGGTTTCTCCAAGCGCCACCCCCTGGATCAGCTAAAGGAGCTTTCCGCCATCCTCCCCATTCGCGCTCTGCATGCCCCCTTTATCCGCTTTCGCCACTGGCGAGGGAGGATCTCCTCCCTGCGGAAGAGCGTCGAGTGGGCCCACCAGTTGGGGGCGCAGGTGGTCACCTTCCATCCCCCCAACTGGCTCAACCTCGAATTTCGGTTCTGGCAGTGGATGAAGGGGATCAGGGACTTCCAGAGGGAGGTAGGGGATGGAGATGTGGCCGTCAGCATAGAGAATATGCCCCTGGTGGGTTTGAACATCCGGTTCTGCGGTTACTTCTGGTCCAGCACCAGGAAGCTCCTTCGGTTCGCCGAGGAGAAGAACCTCTTTCTCACCTTCGACTGCACCCATATGGGAACCCGCAGGATCGATCTCATCGAGGAGTTCCTCCTCTTTTATCGATCGGGGAGGGTGAAGAACGTCCACTTCAGCGACTACCGCCCCTTTCGCGAACACCTCTACCCCGGTAAGGGGCACCTCCCCCTCACCCGCTTCCTTCACTTATTGAGGAGGATAGGATACGAGGGGTTCCTCACCGTGGAGATAATCCCTCAGGAGCTGCCGGAGAATAGGGAAAAGCAACTCGAAGCCCTCCAGTCCCTTCTCGAGTACATAAAGGCCTCGATCCTATAAAGGGAAGTAAACTGGTTTTGAGATCAGGGTACCAAATGAACCTCGTGCCAAAGTGGAGCCGGGAGATAAAGACATCGGGCCTTAACATGATCAGGGTCACCAGGGCTAAGAGGACCATCTCGTAGATGCGGGTCTTGGCGATCAACCACCTCTGGGTCAGGGCGGCGAAGGAAAACATCCCCACCACTCCACTCCCGTGATGAAGAACAGGGCCGCATGCCAAAAGGAGTGCACCCTAAGGATCTCCAAGGCCCTTGATGGGCTCGTTGGCGCCCCCTTCGACGCTATTCTCAATATCTCTGCCTCTGCCGAGGGCATCTTCCTTATTGTGTTCGAGAAGGAAATTCTTTATAATTTGAAACAAGGGGATGTAGCTCAGGGGGAGAGCATCACGTTCGCA
>CAYRAR010000099.1:0-6523 GCA_964422255.1 uncultured Thermodesulfobacteriota bacterium
GAATGTAACTTTACTCATTATAAATATTCTAAACCTTATTGGCATTAGCATGTATTACTAAAGTAATACCACGTTCCTAAGTACTCAATATCGCTAAAGCCGACCATTTTGCGATAATCTTCAAAACATCCTTTTTTCCTCGGGTATCTCACCGTAGCCGTCTTCATCCTTCTCATAACTTTAATCTACAAGGAGAGTAGCAGAATTAGCGCTTAGGGTCAAAATCTCTCAGTCAAAAATGTGGCCATTTTGCTGTTTTTCTTTACTTGGTGGTAAAGGATTATAATATACGAAAGCTAAAAGCTACAGAAAGGAACCGAACCTTTTCCCCTGGATAGGAGTAGATCATGGTGAGGAGTTGACATGGGAGCAAAAGGGATGTAAATAAAGGGCGACCGGAGGAAGGATGGTCAGGCCGACTCTCCAGAACAGCTGGTGGTGGAGGAAGGACATAGGGGGAGTGGCCTGGCCTGCCGTCTTTCAGTGAGCCGCTCTCAAGAGGGATTTGATCGGGCCACGGGCCACTCAGGTTCGTGGCCCGATTTTTTTATGAGGAGAGGTATGGAAAGGGTGCTTTTGGGAAACGAGGCGATGGCTTGGGGAATCCTTGAAGGAGGTGCAACGGTGGTGACCTCCTATCCGGGGACCCCTGCCTCAGAGATCCTGGAGATGGTTCAGCGGATCAGAGAGGAGCAGCGGTTGAAGGTCCATGTCGAGTGGTCGGTCAATGAGAAGGTGGCCTTTGAGGTCGCCCTCACCAACAGCTACCTCGGTCGGAGGTCGGCCGTCGCGATGAAGCAGGTGGGGCTGAACGTGGCCCTCGACCCCCTGATGAGCGCTGCCTATACCGGGGTAAAGGGGGGATTCGTCCTCATCTCTGCCGACGATCCCGGCCCCTACAGCTCCCAGACCGAGCAGGACAGCCGCTATCTGGCAAGCTTTGCCAAGATACCGGTCTTCGATCCCTGCTGCCCGCAGGAGGCCAAGGAGATGATAAAGAGGGCCTTTGAGCTCTCTGAACGCTACGAGCTGCCCGTCATGGTCAGACCCACCTCCTGGGTCTGCCATGCCCGTCAGGGGGTCTCTTTGGGTAAGATAGAGCCGGTGGACAGATTTCCCTCCTTTGAGAAGGCCCCGGAGAGATGGGCAGCCACCCCCCGTTTCCGCTATCTGCTACACCGGGAGCTGAACGATAAGATAAGGGATATCGCCTCCCAGAATGCCCCTGAGCCAGTCTTTCTTCCCGAGCGGGCCGATCTGGCAGTCATCGCCTCGGGGGTCCCCTATGCCCATGCCCATGATGTGATAAGGGCGATGGGACTGGAAGGGAGGATAGCCCTCTACAAAGTAGATCTGCCTTACCCCCTCGATCGTCGGATAGACGAGATCGTGAGGAGATACCCCCAGACCCTGATCTTGGAGGAGACTTATCCCCTGATGGAGCTTCAAGTGGGGTACAGGGAGGGATTGAGAGGCAAGTTGGATCTCACTGTGCCCTCTGAGGGGGAGCTGACTCCAGATGCGGTGGCTCAGATCCTATCGGGGCTCCTGGGTGAGGATGTGACGGAGAGGAAGGCCCTCCCTGCAGCAGGGAAGAGGCCCAGCCTCTGCCCGGGCTGTCCTCACCGGGCGGCCTTCTGGGCGATAAGGAAGGCTGTCCCCCAGGGGATATATCCCAGCGATATCGGCTGTTACACCTTGGGGCTGAACCTCAAGGCGGTGGATACTTGCCTCTGTATGGGGGCAAGCATAAGCCAGGCGGCGGGGTTGTATCACTCGTTCAGGAATGCGGGCAAGTCCCCCCCTTCCATCGTCGCTACCATCGGCGATTCCACCTTCTTTCACTCCGGTGTGCCGGCCCTGATCAACGCCGTGCACCAGGGGGCATCCTTTGTCCTCGTGATCCTTGACAACGGTACCGTGGCCATGACCGGGGGGCAGCCCACCCCGGCGACCGATGGGCCCGGAAAAAGGGTGAGGATAGAAGACCTGGTTTCGGCCTGTGGGGTGGATTTCATGAGGGTCGTGGACCCGTATGAGGTGCCTGAACTGATCCGTACCATCAGGGAGGCGGATCGCTATGCCAAAGAGGGAAGGGGGGTGGCGGTGGTGATCAGCAGGGCCCCCTGTCTGATATATGGGGAGAGGGAGCGGGAGCAGGGGGAGATCATCATCGCTGATGACTGCACCCTCTGTGGTCTCTGTACTGAGAAGTTCGAGTGCCCGGCCTTGGTGAAGGGGCCCGAGGGGAGGCCTCTTATAGATCGGGCCCTCTGTACCAACTGTGGCTTATGCCTCCATGTCTGTCCCCAGGGGGCGATCAGGAGGGTAGAGGTATGAGGCTTCAGATCCTTTTAGCCGGTCGAGGGGGAGAGGGGATCATATTTATGACCCGAATCTTGACGGAGGGGCTCTTTCGGTGTGGCCATCCCGTCATCTCCACGGAGACCCACGGAATGGCCATGAGGGGTGGCTCGGTGATCTCTCAAGTGAAGGTAGGGGGGTACTTAAGCCCCATGATACGCCTGGGGGAAGCGGATCTCCTGGTGGCCACATCGCCTGAGGAGGCCGACAGGAACCTCCCCTATCTCAGGAGGGGAGGAGTTCTTATCGTCAATGCTCCCCTTCCTGGTCCCAACTATGTAAACGCTACAGGGATCTCTCACCGCCTGGGCAACCCCCGAGGAAGCAACCTCGTTCTTCTCGGTTACGCCCTCTCGCGGTTCAATCCCCCTCTTTCCCCGGCTCCTTTTCAGGACGTGGTCGCCGAGTATAGCACTCCAAGATACCGTCTGGGGAACCTGCGCTGCCTTGAGGAGGGGTGGAAGTTAGGGAAAGAACAAAGAGAGAAGGAGAATCTATGAGAGAAGGGCCCTTTCAGCCCCCTTCATCGATCTTTTCCTTATTTTCTCTTAACCATTCAATCAACCTGTTCAACACCAACTCTATCTCATCGAGATGGCCTCGGCAGATTTCATATAGTTCCTCGGGAGTGATTTCGTGGTAGAAATGTGTCATCCTGTTTCGATAACCGGCCATCTTGGTCAACAGGTCCGCCTCTTTTTTCCTCAAGACCTCTTTCTCCAAAAGCCCTCGGGCTATCTCCTTGTATTCCGTAACCGGATGGCCGAAGGCCTTAGCCAATATATGGCGTCCGAGGTCGAGCAGACCTTCCAAAGCACGCCTAAGGTATGATTCAGCCGATGCCACATTGCGCTTATCTCCCAAGAACTCCTCCAGGCTACTGAGCGGCAGTTCTTTAACGTCGCTTAACATTTCCCTGATAAGAGAGGTTCTTTCACTCACCACTTTTTTGCTGATTTTCCCTGGCGTCATTTTAGAACCCCAAGATTATTCTTTGCCTCTCCTTCTCATAGGGAAGGAGGTCGGCAGCCTTCCCCATGATATAGAGCTGATACTCAGCCTCATAGACCGGATCTCTGGCGTAGAGGAGTTCTCCCGTTACCGCTTTGAACGCAAGATAGATCTCAACTTCAGGTACGACCACGAGATCAACTCGGTGAACGTCGAAAATGTCCTCCAGGGCCAGGGCAATTTCCACTTTCTCTTCCACGGTCAACTTCCGTTCAGGCTTTACACCTATATCGAGATCAGATGGTCCGGGGGAGAGGGATTTCCTCTTTCCTTCTACCATTTCAAGGGCCTCCCTGGCCCTGCTGCCAAAGGCATAGATGATCTGGATGCCGTATTTGTCGGCAAGTCCTTCAAGCTGTTCTTTGACCTTGTTCATGGTTTTTCTGTTTTGATGTTCCATAAATCGTGAGATACCAATTATATATGATAGAAATTAAAGTAAGCAAACGAAGAGAAGGAGATGGTTATCCTTAAGGATAATCTCAGCCGGCTCAAGCGCCTTGAAGGGTTGAGAAGACTACAGGCTCTCGTCCAAACCACTCCGCACAGGTGAGGAAGTTTCGACCCCTCTTTTTCGCCAGCTCCCACACCTCCTGGGTCCTCTCCCGGAACTTGGTGTCCCGGGGGAGGTGGTGATCGTAGATGATGACTTCAGGGGCGGTCCCTTCCAAGATGGCCTTAGCGTTCTTTATGGCCCTCTGGAGGTCTCCCTGCCCGAATAGGTAACCGAGCAGGTAAGTGGGAGGGCCATCGAGGATAAGCACATCAGGGGACTCCCTTACGATCCAGGAGGCGTAGGCCTCGATGACAGGGCCCTGAAGGTCAGAGGAATAGAGGAGCTTTTTGCCCCCGCGTTCGATCAGGAGGGCCACCACCCAGCCCACCCGATCGTATTCCCCGCCGTGAAAGAGGGGCTCGGTGAAAAGGACCCTCGTTCCCCCCTTGCGGAACTCCCTGCCGTCAGCGAATCTGATCCTCATGTCCCCTATCTTCCCCTCTCTGACCCACTCGCCTCCCCTCCACAGGGATACCAGGTCCTCCACCCACTTTTTGTCCTTCTTCCTCCTGGTGGGCCAGGGGCTGAAGTCCGCCTCGAAGGGCTGAGGGGGGCCGAGGGAGTCCCCAAGATCGGCTCCCGAGATCTCCGAGAGCTCCTTAACGAACACCCTCGCCCTCTCCCACTGGGATCGGTTTATGAAGCGGTTGGGATCCTTTATCCAGAGCTCCTTCCCCCGATAGAGTTCGGGGGCCTCAAGGGGATGGGTATGGTGGTCGTAGTGATAGTGGGAGATAAAGACGGTATCGGCCTCCTTTGCCGCCTCCCTTATCACCCCGAGGGCCTCCTCCCTCAAGCGCTTCCTTTCCTCGGGAGGGAGGGGGAAGCTCGGCTGCATCTCGGATGCACCAGGATCCACGAGGAGCCTGATATCAGGGGTCTCCACCAAAAGGGAGCTTGACTTTGCCCCCATGGAGTCAAACCAGAGGGGATAAATCAGGATGTCGCCGAGGAAGATCGGTTTTGGAGCCCTCTTCAACCCAGAAAACCCCTGAGGTAGGCGGCCTCGGTGATGAGCTGGGTGAGCTCTTCCCCGTTCTTGGAGTAGATCTCGTATATCTTGGCAGTGATGGCTCGATGTTCCTTTGAGGTCTCGTACTCGACAAATCCCAGCTTCCCCTTCAGCTCGGGGAAGAGGTGAAAGAGGATGTCCTCGTTTCCCCAGGTGAGGGCATCTCGGAGGTCGCGCTTGAAGTTGGGATCCTGGCACAAATAGGCGATGTCCTCCTCGTCTAACGCCTCCAGTCCGATCACCTCCGGCGGTGCTCCGATGGAATAGAGGGCGGCACAGAACCTTATCGCCCGGGGCAGGTGCACCTTGCCCACCTCGCGGGAGTAGCCGTAAAGGCCTATATGGAGTTTCCTCTTCCTCCGCCGGGGGACATGGGAGGCGATGTGATTGATCAGTCCCGCTAAGGACTCCACCGCGCTCCTGTAACGGGGGGCATACTTGCGGATGATCTCTAAGGATCGCTCTTCGTCCACCTCCCGGGGCTTCCCTCTCGGGTAACCCTTGATCCGCTCTATGGCCTGGCGGACCTGCTCGAAGGGGTAATCGTATTTGAAGGCGGACTGGATGGTGAAGGTCTGAACGCTGGGGTAGCTCTGAAGACAGTTATCCACGTTGGCGGGCTTGAGGTTCCCCCGAAAGGGGGCGGAGCCTGCTCCCAGGATGGGGTAGATGGGAATGCCCATCTCCTCCTGGAGGCGGTAGAGCCTCTCCAAACCCACCTCTGCGGCGAGAAAGGCACTGATGTAGCCATAATTCAGGGCGGGGTCGCTCCTGGCGAGGAATACCCGCTGGTAGGGAACCGGGTGGCGGCGCAAAAACTCCCTCAGTAGCTCATCGGCATTAACGATGTGTTTTACGTCCTCTATCAGGGGGATCACATTGATGGATTCAGGGCGAAAGGGGCCGATCCACTCCGCCAGGGTGATATCGCCGTTGGCGACGGCCTTATCCTGCTTTCCGACCACGAAGTTCTTGTAATAGCAAAGGACCCGCTCGATGTCCCGCCAGGAGGTGGTCATGGGGAGGATCACCTCAAATATAGGGGGTATGTCCTCGCCGTAGAACTCCCTGGCCACATCGTAGCTGCGGGGGATTCCCTCCAGGGTCTCTATCAGGATCTTGGCCTCGTTTCGTTCGTAAGAGGGATTGGGGACCCTGAGGGTGAGGAAACAATCCCGCCCCAGCTTGTGCTCCCTGAAGAAGGCCTCGTTTTTGGAGAGGAGCTTTTTGACCACATGGGGGTCCACCTCCTTCCCCTCATAGTCCCACATCTGCTCCTCTATCCCCAAGTGGGAGTAACTGTAGTAAGCCTCGTCCACCTCCGTCTCCCCTTCGATCAAGGCCTTGTCGGAGAAGAAGGGCTGGGTGACATTGTCCGGGTGCTGGGTGCTCATGCATCGGGGAACCTTTCTCTCATCCATAAGGATGGTCCTCCTTCAGGGCTTTGAGTCAAAGATGTTGAGGGAAAAACCCAGTGTCAAGGGGAGGATCTCTTAAGGAGCCTCCCTTTTGCCGAGGAGCCGGTTGTAGAGCCAGCCGAAGACCAGTCCGCAGAGGGCGCCGTCAACGAAGGCATAAAG
>CAYRAR010000100.1:0-6176 GCA_964422255.1 uncultured Thermodesulfobacteriota bacterium
GGCCGTGGTCACGATGGTTATGTTCATCCCCTTGATCTTGTAGACCTTGTCGTAATTGATCTCCGGGAAGATGATCTGCTCCCGGATCCCCAGGGTGTAGTTCCCCCGACCGTCGAAGGAGTGGGGGGAGAGCCCCCGGAAGTCCCGCACCCTGGGCAGAGCGATGTTCACCAGGCGGTTGAAGAACTCGTACATCCTTTCCCGCCTCAGGGTAACCATGCACCCTATGGGCATCCCGGCCCTAAGCTTGAACTGGGCTATGGACCTCTTGGCCTTGGTGACCATCGGCCTCTGACCGGTTATCGCCGCCAGGTCCTCCACCGCTGCGTCCAGGACCTTGATGTCCTGGATCGCCTCCCCCAGCCCCATGTTGACCACTATCTTCTCTATCTTGGGCACCTCCATCACGTTCCGGTACCCGAACCTCTTCATCAGGGCCGGGACGACCTCCTTCTTATAGTATTCCTTCATCCAGGACTCTGCCATCTCCTCCCCTACTGATCCAGGGATTCCCCACACTTCTTGCAGACCCGCACCTTGGTCCCGTCCTCCAGGAACCTGTGGCCCACCCGGGTCGGGCGGTTGCACTTCCCGCAGAGGATCTGCACGTTGGAGACATGAATTGGGGCCTCCTTCTCCACGATGCCCCCTTTACCCGTGGTAGGGGAAGGCCTGAGGTGCCTTTTGACCATGTTGAGCCTCTCCACAATCACCGCCTCCTTCTTGGGCATCACCTTGATCACCTTCCCCGATTTCCCCCTGTCCTTGCCCGCTATTACCAGGACCAGATCGCCCTTTTTCACGTGGAGCTTCTTCATCTTAAAGCACCTCAGGCGCCAAGGATATGATCTTCATGAAGTGCTTGGCCCTCAGCTCCCTGGCCACAGGGCCGAAGATCCGGGTCCCGATCGGCTCGTTCTGCTGGTTGACGATCACCGCCGCATTGTCGTCGAACTTGATGTAGGAGCCATCGGGCCTCCTCACCTCCTTCTTGGTCCTGACGATCACCGCCCTGACCACATCCCCCTTCTCTATCTTGGAGTTGGGAACCGCGTCCTTCACCGAGGCGACGATCACATCACCGATGGTGGCGTACCTCTTCTCCGAGACCCCCAGGATATCTATGCAGAAGATCTTCTTCGCCCCTGTGTTGTCGGCCACATCAAGCACTGTCGTCTGCCGAATCATGGCTCACAGGCACCTCCTCCGCTGCTTTCTCCAGGATCTGCATCACCCTCCACCGCTTGGTCTTGCTGAGGGGCCGGGTCTCTATGATCAGGACCTTATCCCCCACCCGGCACTCGTTCTTCTCATCATGGGCCTTGTATTTGGTGTACCTCTTTATGTACTTCTTGTACTTGGGGTGCTGGACCAATCTTTCCACCCGGACCACCACCGTCTTGTCCATCTTATCGCTTATTACCGTTCCTACCTCCGTCTTCCGCTTCCCCCTCATCTCCCTCTCTCCCTCTGGAGTTCCCGCTCCCGCAGGATCGTCTTTATCCGGGCTATATCCCTCTTCACATGGGTGATGCGCATTGTATTCTCCAGCTGCCCCGTGGCAAGCTGAAAGCGGAGGTTGAAGAGCTCCTCCCTGAGCTCCTTCTCCTTCTGGCGCAGCTCCTCATCGCTCAGCTCCCGCAGCTCCCTGGCCTTCATGCCCCTTCCTCACGCTTCACGAACCTGGTCGGGATGGGGAGCTTGTGGGAGGCGAGCCTGAAGGCCTCCCTGGCCCTCTCCTCGGGGACCCCTTCCATCTCGAAGAGGATCCTCCCTGCCTTGACCACGGCGACCCACCCCTCGACGTTCCCCTTTCCCTTGCCCATCCGGGTCTCGGCCGGCTTCTTGGTCACCGGCTTATCGGGGAAGATCCTCACCCATATCTTCCCCGCCCTCTTCACGAACCTGGTCATCGCCACCCGGGCCGCCTCGATCTGCCGGTTGGTAAGGCGGGTCCCCTTAAGGGCCTGAAGCCCATAATCTCCCATGTTGAGCTCGGCACCTGCCCAGGCCCTTCCCCTTATCCTGCCCTTCTGCTGCTTCCGGTACTTGGTCTTCCTCGGCTGTAACATCTAAAACCCTTCCTCCTCTTCCCTCATCTCCTTGCCGGGGATGACCTCCCCCTTGAATATCCAGACCTTTACCCCTATCACCCCGTATTTGGTCTTCGCCTCGGCAAATCCGTAGTCTATATCGGCCCTCAGGGTGTGAAGGGGCACTCTCCCCTCCCGGTACCACTCCCTTCGGGCCATCTCCGCCCCTCCCAATCTTCCCGCACAGGCGATCTTTATCCCCTTGGCCCCCAGCTTCATGGCCGAGGCCACGCTCCTCTTCATCGCCCTGCGGAAGCCGACCCTCCTCTCCAACTGGAAGGCCACGTTTTCGGCCACGAGCTGGGCATCAAGCTCCGCCCGCCTCACCTCCTTGATGTTGATCACCACCTCCTTGCCCGTCATCTCATCCAGTTCCTTCTTCAGGTTCTCCACCTCAGCCCCCTTCTTTCCGATGATGATCCCGGGACGGGCGGTGTAGATGTTCACCTTCACCTTCCCTGCCTTGTTGGCGACCCGCTCTATCTCTATCCGCGAGATCCCTGCGTGATAGAGCTTCTCCTTGATGTACTTCCTGATCCTCAGATCCTCGTGTAGAAGCTCCGCATACCCCTTGTCCGCAAACCACTTGGACTTCCAAGTCTTGATTATCCCCAGACGAAACCCGATGGGATGGACCTTCTGACCCAAAGGATCACCTCCTTTTCATCTCGTCCAGGACCACCGTCACGTGGCTCGTCCTGCGCCTTATCATCGTGGCCCTCCCCATGGCCCGGGGGCGGTAACGCTTGAGCATCGGCCCCTGATCCACGAAGATCCTCTTTATCCACAGGGAGTCCACGTCCATATTGGTGTTGTGCTCGGCGTTGGCCACCGCCGACTGGATTATCTTGGTCAGTTGCCGGGCGAACTTCTTCTTGGTGAAGGCCAGTATCCCCAGGGCCTCATCCACCTTCTTCCCCCTCACCAGGTCCGCCACCAGCCTGGCCTTCCTCGGGGAGATCCGCAAAAATCTCGCCCTTGCCACTACCTCCATCCTATTTCTTCCCCTTTATCCGGGTCTTTTTGTCCCCTGCATGGCCGTAAAAGGTCCTGGTGGGGGAGAACTCGCCCAGCTTGAATCCCACCATCTCCTCCGTTATATAGACGGGGATGAACTTCCTGCCGTTGTGGACCGCGATGGTCAGCCCCACGAACTCCGGCACGATCGTGGAGCGCCTCGACCAGGTCTTGATCACCTTGTCGGTCCTCCCCTCTTCCTTGAGCTTCCTCACCTTCTTCAGGAGCTTCGGGTCCACATAAGGGCCTTTCTTAAGGGAACGGGCCACCGCTCATCACCCCCTTATTTTCTCCTCTTGATGATGTACTTGTCCGTCGCCTTGTTCCTCCTGGTCTTGTAGCCCTTGGCCAGAAGGCCCCAGGGGCTACAGGGATGACGTCCTCCCGAGGCCTTCCCCTCACCCCCGCCCATGGGGTGATCTATCGGGTTCATGGCCACCCCCCTAACATGGGGTCTTCTGCCAAGCCATCGGCTCCGCCCCGCCTTCCCGATGGTCACGTTCTCGTGATCCAGGTTACCCACCTGCCCCACCGTGGCGTAACACTCCAAGTGGACCAGCCGGACCTCCCCCGAGGGAAGGCGCAGGTGGGCGTAATCCCCTTCCTTCGCCATTATCTGGGCGTAGGCGCCGGCGCTCCTTGCCAGCTGCCCTCCCTTCCCGATCTTGAGCTCCACGTTGTGGACCAGGGTGCCTACGGGGATACTCTTAAGCGGAAGGGCGTTCCCCGGCCTGATCTCCGCCTCCTCCCCGGCCATCACGGTGTCGCCCACCTCCAGTCCCACCGGCGCCAGGATATACCTCTTCTCCCCATCGGCGTAATGGAGCAGGGCGATTCGGGCCGAGCGGTTGGGGTCGTACTCTATACTCGCCACCTTTGCGGGCACCCCGGCCTTGTCCCGGCGCACGAAGTCTATGATCCTGTACCTCCTCTTGTGGCCCCCTCCCCGATGGCGTACCGTCATCCTCCCATAACAGTTCCTGCCCCCGGTCTTCTTCAGCGGCACCACGAGGGAGGGCTCGGGCTCCGTGCGGGTGATCTCCTCGAAGGTCTGGACCGTCTGGAAGCGTCTGCCCGGCGATGTGGGTTTGTACTTCTTTATGCCCATCCTATGCCCCTTCGAAGAACTCGATCTTGTCCGCAGGGGAGAGGGTCACAATGGCCTTCTTCCAGTCGGGCCTCTTCCCCTCAATCCACCTGAAGCGCCTCCTCTTTCCCCTCACGTTCATCACGTTCACCTTCAGGACCTTCACGTTGAAGAGCTTCTCCACCGCCTCCTTTATCTCGGCCTTGTTGGCGTCCTTCGCCACCACAAAGGTCACCTTGTTCTCCCTCTCCTTCTGGAGGGTCGCCTTCTCCGTGATCACCGGCCGTATGATAACGCTGTAGATGTCCTTCATACCGCAAGCCTCTCCTCGATCTTGGGAAGGGCCGACTTCAGTATGAGGAGATGATGGTAGTTGAGCACGTCGTAGACGTTCAGTCCCTCACACCTCAAGACCTTGGCCCAGGGGACGTTCCTCGCCGACTTCTCCAGCACTTCGTCCTTCCCGTCGGTGACGATCAGCACCTTCTCCCCCTTGAGCCCCAGCTTCTCCATCGCCTCCACGAAGAGTTTCGTTTTAATCTGGGGCAGATCAAAGCCGTCGAGCAGGATCAGCTTCCCCTCCTTATACCTGAGGCTCAAGGCGGAACGCAGGGCCGCCTTCCTGACCTTCTTGGGCAGGGGGTAGCTGTAATCCCTCGGCTTGGGCCCGAAGACCACCCCCCCTCCCCTCCAGAGGGGAGAGCGGATGCTCCCTGCCCTGGCCCTCCCCAGGCCCTTCTGCCTCCAGGGCTTACGTCCACCGCCGCTTACCTCAGCCCGGGTCTTGGTGGAGGCGGTCCCTCTCCTCCTCTTGGCCAGTTGCCACTTGACCACCTCGTAAAAGAGGTGGGGCTTGACCGGTCCGTTGAAGACCTCGTCCTTCAACTCCACCTCCCCCACCTTCTCCCGGCTGAGGTTGTAAAGGTCAATCTGCGCCATCCCCCTTCTCCGAAGACCGCTTCTTCTTTTTCGCCTCCCTTATCAGGAGGATCGAGTTGACCGCCCCTGGAACCGCCCCTTTTACCAAAAGGAGGTTTGCCTCCGGCTTCACGTCGACCACCTTCAGGTTCTGGACCGTCACCCTCTCGTTCCCGTAATGCCCGGGCATCCTCTTCCCCTTGAAGGTCCTGCCCGGATCGGTCGCCGCACCGATGGAGCCCCCATGACGGAAATACTCATGGGTCCCATGGGATCCAGGGGCTCCTGAGAAACCGTGACGCTTCATCACCCCTGCGAAACCCCTCCCCTTGCTCCATCCGGTAACATCCACGTAATCCCCCACCTCGAACACATCCACCCTTATCTCCTGCCCCAGCTGGAACTCGCTCGGATCGTCCACCCGGAACTCCTTCAGCACATAGAAGGGGCCCTTCCCCGACTTCTTGAAGTGACCGAGCAGGGGCTTGTTCACCCGGGAGGGCTTCTTCTCGAGGAAGCCCAGTTGCAGGGCGTTGTACCCCTCCTTCTCCTCGGTCTTTATCTGGACCACCGCACAGGGGCCCGCCTGAATCACCGTAACGGGCACGCTGTCCCCATTCTCGTCGAATATCCTCGTCATGCCCAGCTTTTTTCCTATGATCCCCTTAAACATCCCTCGTCCCTTAGAGCTTTATCTCCACCTCCACCCCTGCAGGGAGCTCCAGCCTCATCAGGGCATCCACAGTCTGCTGGGTGGGCTCCAAGATGTCCACCAGCCTCTTATGGGTCCTTATCTCGAACTGCTCCCGCGACTTCTTATCTATATGGGGGGACCTCAGGACACAGAACTTCTGGATCCGCGTGGGGAGGGGAACAGGGCCTGCTACCCTCGCCCCTGTCCTCTTCACCGTCTCCACGATCTCCTTCACCGACTGATCGAGCAGCTTGTGATCGAAGGCCTTAAGGCAGACCCTTATCCTCTCCTCGGGCATGAAGAGGTCCCCTCCTTCAGTCCAGTATCTCTGTTACCACTCCTGCCCCCACGGTCCTGCCCCCCTCCC
>CAYRAR010000101.1:0-6070 GCA_964422255.1 uncultured Thermodesulfobacteriota bacterium
ACCCGCGGTTTTTCCGCCAGCTTGGAGGCAAAATCCATGGTCTCCTCCATCAGCTTTGAGCCCTCAAAGACCCTGTCCACAATGCCGAGCTCGAGTGCCTTCTCAGCGTCTATTATCTCCCCGCTGAAAAGGAGGGCCTTTGCCCTGGATGGACCGATGAGGCGGGGGAGACGCTGGGTTCCCCCTCCTCCGGGGATGATCCCCAAATTGATCTCCGGCTGTCCCAGGGTGGCCTCCTTGGAGCAGAAACGGAGGTCACAGCAGAGGGCCAGCTCAAGTCCTCCTCCCAGGGCCATCCCGTTTATGGCGGCGATGACCGGGATCTTCAGCCTCTCGACGCTCATGTAGGCCTCCCTGGCCAGGGCTAGGAAGTCCCTAATCTCCCCGAGCCCCATCCCCTCCACGTCCTTGACATCAAGCCCTGCGGAGAAGGCCTTGGAGCTCGCCGCCGTTATCACCAGGACCTTCGTTTCCCCGTCGCCGGAGAGGGAACGGCAGGCCTCGAGGATCTCCTCGTACATCCTCCGGTTCATCGGGTTCATGGGAGGGCGGTTGAGGGTAAGAAGGGCTACCTTCTCCTTCCTCTCCAGGGTGATCGTCTCGAACCCCATCTCATTCCCCCCTTTAGTACTTGTACCACCCTTCTCCCGTCTTCCTGCCCAGTTTTCCGGCCCGGACCTTCGCCTTCAGGGCATGGGGGGTGACGTGCTTGAGCTCCTGGGGCAGCTCCTTTCTGAAGTACTCGTTCACAAAGTAGGAGATATCAAGCCCTGTCAGGTCCATGAGCTCGAAGGGCCCCATCGGGTAGTTCAGACCGAGCTTTACCGCCTTATCGATGTCCTCCATGGAGGCGATCCCCTCCTCGTAGATCCTTATCGCCTCCATGAGCTGAGGGAGCATGATCCTGTTGACGATAAAGCCCGGGGTGTCCTTCTTCACCAGGACAGGGGTTTTGCCCAGCTGCTCGGCGAGCTTCCAGGTGACATCCACCGTCTCGTCGCTCGTCTCAAGCCCTTTTATCACCTCGACCAGCCTCATCAGGGGCACGGGATTGAAGAAGTGCATCCCCACCACCTTGTCCGGCCGCGATGTCGAGGCGGCTATCTCGGTGATGGACATGGAGGAGGTGTTGGTGGCAAGGATCACTTCTGACCTCGTCAACTCATCCATCTCCTTGAACACCTTCTTCTTCAGCTCCAGATCCTCGATCACCGCCTCGATGACGAAGTCCACATCCTTCAGGTCCTCCACCGCCGTCGTTCCCTTTATGCGCCCTAAGGCCGCCTCCTTCTCCTCCGGGGTGACCTTCCCCTTCTCCACCCCCTTGCTCAAGAAGGCCTCGATGTTCTTCAGGCCCTTCTGGACGAACTCGTCGGCGATGTCCCTCATCACCACCTCAAAACCGCTCTGGGCGGCTACCTGGGCGATCCCACTGCCCATCACCCCTGCACCCAATACCCCGATCTTCTTTATCTCCATCTCTTACCTCCTTACTTTTTCTTCTTCAGCTCCAAAAGGCCTTAACCCTTTTATTACAATCATCAAAGAAAGTCAACCTGTCTTTGGGAATTTTGAGAAATTTTTCATTTTTATCCTGCATTTTTATCCTGAAGGTAGCTATTGACTTTTCCTCATGAAGTTTCTATATTTTAAACAAAATATTTGATTTCTTTCACGGATCTGGCATAGAGGAGAGATGCAGGGCAGGAAGATCAAGATTCCCCTTTCCATATGGTTGCTTTTGCTCCTGCTCTGGGGGTTTGTGCTGATGAATTCGTTGCTCTTTGCCCCCAGGCCGATGAGGATCCCTTATAGCCAGTTCAAGGAGATGGTCGCCGAGGGAAAGGTGAAGGAGGTGGTGATCGGGAAGGAGGCGATAGAAGGAAAGGGGATCTTCGTGGATGAGAAGGGCAAGAGGGTGGAGAAGGCCTTTTATGTCGTGCGGGTGGAGGACCCCGACCTGGTGAGGGAGCTGAGGGAGAAGGGGGTGGCTTTCTCCGGGAAGCAACAGTACACCTTCTTGCGGGGGCTCCTCTCCTGGGTGATCCCCCTGATCATCTTCATCGGGTTCTGGATGTTCCTTTTGCGCCGCATGGGCAGGGGGCCGGAATTCATGTCGGTGGGCCGATCGAAGGCGAAGATCTATGCCGAGGATCAGATAGGGATCACCTTCAAGGACGTGGCAGGACTCGATGAGGCGAAGGAAGAGCTGAAGGAGATCGTGGAGTTCCTCAAGACCCCCCAGAAATTCACCCGCCTAGGAGGGAAACTTCCCAAGGGGGTGCTGCTGGTGGGGCCACCGGGGTGTGGTAAGACGCTTTTGGCGAGGGCCGTGGCCGGGGAGGCGAAGGTCCCTTTCTTCAGCATCAGCGGTTCGGAGTTCGTGGAGATGTTCGTGGGAGTGGGGGCGGCCAGGGTGAGGGACCTCTTCGCCCGGGCCCAGGAGAAGGCCCCCTGCATCATCTTCATAGATGAGCTGGATGCGTTGGGGAAGGCCAGGGGGATAAACCCGGTAGGGGGACATGACGAGAGGGAGCAGACCCTGAACCAGCTCCTGGTGGAGATGGACGGCTTCGACACCAAAAAGGGCGTCATCCTCATGGCCGCCACCAATCGGCCCGAGATCCTCGATCCGGCGCTCCTTCGCCCGGGCCGCTTCGATCGCCACATCCTGGTGGATCGCCCCGACCTGAAGGGGAGGGAGGAGATCCTCAGGGTCCACGCCAAGGGGGTGAGGCTGGCAGACGATGTGGACTTCAAGGCCTTGGCGGCCATGACCCCCGGTTTTGTCGGGGCGGACCTGGCCAACATGGTGAACGAGGCGGCGCTCCTTGCAGCGAGGCGGGGGAAGGACGCCGTGGGGATGGCCGAGTTCGAGGAAGCGATAGAGAGGATCGTGGCGGGTCTGGAGAAGAAGAGCAGGGTGATGAGCGAGAAGGAGCGGAGGATCGTCGCCTATCATGAGGTGGGGCATGCCATCGTCGCCTCCGCCCTCCCGGGGGCAGATCCCGTCCAGAAGATATCCATTATCCCCCGGGGGATAGCCGCCCTCGGCTACACTCTACAGCGTCCCACTGAAGACCGCTACCTGATGAGCAAGTCGGAGCTCCTTGACAAGCTCACCTGCCTCTTGGGGGGGAGGGTGGCCGAGGAGCTCGTCTTCGATGAGGTCTCTACCGGGGCCCAGAACGACCTGATCAAGGCCACGGAGATCGCCCGCAGCATGGTGGTCGAGTACGGGATGAGCGAGAAGTTGGGGGTGGTGGCCTTCGAGAGGGAAAGGCCCCTCTTCCTGCAGGTGAGCACCTATCCCTCCCTGAGGGAGTACAGCGAGGAGACCGCCCGGGAGATAGACGCTGAGATAAGGAAGATAATCGAAGAGGCCCGGGCCAAGGCCCGCCAGATCCTGACCGAGAGGCGAAAGACCCTCGATAAGGTCGCCCAGATCCTGCTGGAGAAAGAGGTGATCGAGGGCGAGGAGCTGAAGAAGCTCCTCGCCGAAGGGGAAGATGAGGACTGAGTTCCCCTTCATCGCCCGCTTCGAGGAGACGGTCAAGGAGTTCGGGATGTTCCGGGAGGGGGAGCGGGTGGGGGTTGCCGTGTCCGGGGGGGTGGACTCGGTGGTTCTGCTCCACCTGCTCTGTGAGCGGCAGTCCCGGTGGGGGATTTCCCTCCATGTCCTTCACCTCAATCACGGCATAAGGGGGAAGGAGGCGGAAAGGGACGAGAGGTTCGTGAGGGGGCTTGCGGAGGAACTCTCCCTGCCCTTTTACGGGGGTAAAGTAGATGTCCCCTCCTACCGGAGGGAGAGGAGGATTTCCCTGGAGGAGGCGGCCAGGGAGCTCCGGTACCGGTTTTTCCAACAGGCCCGGGAGGCCCTGGGACTCGGGAAGGTGGCCCTCGGCCATACCGCCGACGATCAGGTGGAGACGGTGCTGATGGGATTGCTCAGGCGAGGGGGGAGCAAGGCCTTAAGGGGAATCCCCCCGGTGAGGGAATTTTATGTCAGGCCCCTCCTCAAGGTCTGGAGGGAGGAGATCGAGGGGTACGCCAGGAAGCAGGGGCTCCCCTTCCTCGAGGACAGTACCAACCTGAAGGTCGCCTTCCTCAGGAACAGGATCCGCTATGAGCTGATCCCTTACCTTGAAAGATACAACCCCCGCATAAAGGAGCGTCTTTTTGCCCTGAGCGAGATCCTCAGGGAAGAGGATGAGTTCCTGGAGGGGGTCGTCGAGGAAGCGGAAAGGGAGGTAAAGGAACGAGAAGGGGTGAAGGTCCTTCCCCTCCCCTTCCTGAAGTCCATTAAGCCGGCCATAAGGGGGAGGTTGCTTCAGAGGGTCTTCTTGAGGCTCCACCCATCCCCCTTATCCTTCGAGCACCTCCGCCGTCTGCAGGAGGTGATAGGTGGGAAGAGAAGGGCTTGCGGGCTTCCAGGGGGGTTGAGGGCTTGGAGGGAGGGGGAGGAGCTCTGGATCGGAAAGGAGAGGACCATCGCACCCCTTAAGGAGAGGCCCCTGAAGGTGCCGGGGGCAACCCCCCTTGAGGAGATTGGCTCGGTCATCGAGGCCGAGGTGCTCGAAGGCCCCTTATCCGTTGAGGGGCTTACCCCTGATGTGGCCCTCCTCGATTACGAGAAATTGCGGTTGCCCCCCCGGGTGAGGGGGCCGAAGGAGGGGGACAGATTCGTCCCCTCAGGGATGAGGGGGGAGAAGAAGCTTCAGGACTTCTTCGTGGACCTGAAGGTCCCCCGATGGAGGAGGCCCCAGGTGCCCCTGGTCCTTTCGGGGGAGGAGATATGCTGGGTGGGAGGCCTCAGGGTGGACGAGCGCTTTAAGGCCCACGGGGGGACCCGGAGGGTCCTAAGGCTTCGTCTTCGTCCCGCCTAATAGATAATGCTTGAGAGGATCCAGCTCACCAGGCTTATTAACAGGGAGCCCACCAGGGCTCCGAGGAACCCGTTCACCTCAAAACCAGGGACCAGGGCCGCCACCAGCCAGAGCATGATGCCGTTTATCACCAGCAGGAAGAGCCCCAAAGTCAGGATGGTGAGGGGGAAGGTGAGCAGGATCAGGAGGGGTCGCAGCAGGGCGTTCACCACCCCCAGGAGGAAGGCGGCGGCCAGGGCCGCCATCCACCCCTCGACCCTTATGAGGCTGGGCAGAAGGTGGGCGATGATGAGGATGGCTACCATGTTGATGATGAGGCGTAGCAAAAAGGGCATCCTTTCCTCCTTTCAGTCCAGCTCCTCCGAGGACCCTTCTTCCTCCCCTTTCTCTTTTCCCTTTATCTCCTCTTCCATCGCCTCCTCCACCATCTGATCGAAGTCCTCACCCAAGTCTTCCCCCAGTTCCTTCCCCACCCTCTTCATCCACTGGGCGACGGAGCGGGGGTCGTTCTCGTCCAGGCCGCTGAGGAAGGAAGGGTCAGCGAGCCTTTCCAGGCGATCTTCCTCTGAGCGGAGGAAGGCGACGCGGGAAATGAGCCTCTGGAGGTCGGTCCCGCCGCAGTGCTTGCAGACGGGCTCAAACCCCTCCGTCTTCAAGACCAAGAAGGTGGATTTCCTGCGGCACCTCTTACATAGGTACTCATAGATCGGCATCCTCCACCTCCTTCCAGCATTCCCCTTCGTCTCCCCTTATCTTCTCTATGGTGTGGGGGATGGCAGGAAGGATCACCTCAAGCCCCTCCCTCACCGCCTTGGGGCTTCCGGGGAGGTTCACTATAAGGGTCCTTCCCCTCACCCCACAGACCGCGCGGGAGATGATGGCATGGGGGGTCCGCTCAAACCCCTTCATCCTCATCGCCTCGGAGAAGCCGGGAAGCTCCCTCTCGATCACTTCTCGGGTCGCCTCGGGGGTCACGTCCCTCGGGGCCACGCCGGTCCCCCCTGTGGTGACGATCAGGTCCACCTTCATCTCGTCGCACCCCCAGAGGAGGACCCGCCTTATCTCCTCCACCTCGTCGGGCACCACCTCCCGGAAGACCACCTGAGCGGGGATCCCCTCCAGGAGCTCCTCTATGAGGGCACCGCTCCTGTCCTCCCTCTCCCCCCGTGCCCCCTTGTCGCTTA
>CAYRAR010000102.1:0-6013 GCA_964422255.1 uncultured Thermodesulfobacteriota bacterium
TTATGGATCAGTCTTTGACTACTGAAGTTGCCGAGGGATCTCTACATCATCGCTTACGACATCTCGGAGGAGCGCAGGCTCAACCGGGTACGGGAGTACCTCAAGGCCTTCAGCACCGGGGGGCAGAAATCCGTTTATGAGTGCTTCCTCACCGAGGGTGAATTGCACGAGGTTTGGCGGGAACTCGAGGGGCTGATAGACCCTGAGGAGGACCGCGTGCACTGCTTCAGGCTCCACGGCAGGAGCCGGGTGCATACCCTTGGGATCGCGGTACCCCCGAAGGACCCGGACTTCTTTTACTTCGGCTGAGGTGGGAGCGGTCTATCTTGACAGACGCGACCTGCACCTGAAGGCCGAGGGGGATGCCCTGGTGCTCTACGTAAGGGGCAAAAGGGAGGGTACCCTGCCCATAAGGCCCATGGAGAGGCTCGTGGTGGTGGGGAATGTGACCTTAGAGGCAGCCGTCCTCCATCGATTAGCCCGACATGGGGTGAGCCTGCTGTTGCTCTGGGGTAGACGGCCGAGGTTCTCTGCGCGATTGCAGGGGCGGCTCCACAGAAATGGTGCCCTCCGCGTGGAGCAGTATCGACTGAGTCTGCAAGAGGATTTCCGCCTCGCCTTCTCCCGTAGCCTCGTCTTGCGGAAGCTCGGGGCCATGAGGGATCTGCTCTCTGAGGTCCTCTCCCTCCGGACCGACCTCACCTCGACCCTCCGACGGGCCCTTTTACGCATCGAGGAAGGGAGGGGGAAGGCAGAGGGGGCCCAGTCGGTGGAGTCCCTTCGCGGCCATGAAGGGGCGGCGTCGGCGGCCTATTTCGAGGCCCTCTCGCGGCTCTTCCCAGCGGGGCTCAGCTTCAGAGGCAGAAACCGCCGGCCCCCCAGGGACCCGGTGAACGCCATGCTCTCGTTGTGTTACACGCTTCTTCACTGGGAGATGGTGAGGGAGATCGAACTGGCAGGGCTCGATCCCTACATCGGTTTCTACCACGACTTCGACTACGGCCGTGAATCCTTGGCCTGCGACCTTGTGGAGCCCTGGCGGCCGGAGGTGGACCGGCTGGTCTGGCGGCTCTTCGCCGAGGAAGGCTTCTCGAGACGGCACTTCAGAAAGGAGGGAGAGGCCTTCTATCTGAAGAAGGAGGGACGGAGCATGCTCTGGCCCCTCTATGAAGGGTGGGCGAGGGAGCGAAGACCCCTTTGGCGTGAGGAGGTGAGGGGACTTGTCAGAACGCTTATGGCCGGGCAGGACCCTCTATTTGCTGGAGAAGAGAGGGATCTCGGTGAGGAGAGATGGTCCTTCGGTGCTGGTGACCGAGCCGGGGAAGGCTCCGCGGAGGGTCCCTGCGAGGTTGATCGGTAGGGTAGTAATCGTGGGAAATGTCCCTATGGAAAGTGCGGTAGTGACCCTCTTTGTCCAGCAAGGGACGCCGGTGATCTTCTTCGACAGGAGGGATTTGAGGCCGGCCATAACGCTGCTGTGTGAAGAGCGAGGGCCACAACGTCGCAGCCGCCAGCACCTGCTCTTTCGGCGTCCTCCAACCTCCGAACGCATAAGGCTCTGGCTCCGCTCCAAGAGGCGCCTTTCGGTGGTCAGGGTCTTGAAGAGGTTGTCTCGGAGGTTGGCGAAGAGGTTCGAACGAGAAGGCCTTCGCGAAGAGGACTACGATGCCCTCCTCCGGACCCTGAGGAGGAGCAACCCAAGGTGGCAAGTCCTGGTGGGGGTCCTGAGGGGGATGATGCTCGAGTTCGTTATCCCGCTGCTGCAACGGGCGCGGCTTGATCCCCACTGCGGGGTCCTCCATCCGGCGGAGGATTTTGGATTGGGCCTTGACTTCTGCTTCGTCCTGGAACCTGAGATCCATCTTCAGGCCCTTCGCTTCTTCAAGGACCCCACGAGAAGGGGCCATCTCCCCTGGTTCCCTCAAGGGGAGGATATGCAGGAGATAGTCCTCAGATTTGAAAACGGCAAGGAGAACTTGGAGGCCCAGGTTCAGGCCCTGATAGATGAACTCCTCGACCTCATGAGGGATGTAGATGGAGGCGACCTATCTCGTATGTTACGACATCGCAGACAACAGAAGGTTGCAAAGGATCTGTAACTTTATGAAGGGGATGGGGCTCCATCTGCAGTACTCGGTCTTCCTCTGTCGCCTCAGCTGGAGGGAGCTTGGGGCGTTGAAGGTGACCATTGAAGAGCTGATAGAGCCTTCGGAGGACGATGTGCGGATCTACCCCCTGCCTTCTCGGAGCTTGGTCTTCGCCTTGGGGCGGGGTCCTGAGGGCGCTGAGGAGGGAGCATCCCTGATAGAGGGGGCCATATAGCCAATGTTGACAATACGTAAAGTTTCTTCGAAAATTGGATCAAAATTAAACAAGATGGAGAAGCGAGACGTAAGATCCCACAGATTTATCTTTTGGGATAGGCCCTCCTTTCGAGACATGTCCTCGCAGGATTTCAGAAGATACGTAGAGGAACTGAGGCAAAAGGGGCGTCGGGATGAGCTCGCTCGGATTGTGAGGAGGTTCGTCCAATGGGGGAGTGCCACCGAGGGTGTTACCCTCTTCAGAGCGGAGGAGATAAAAGAGGCCCTTGAGCAAATAAGGAGGTCGTCCCGCTCCTTGCAGTTCTGCGACCCCGTGAGGCTCAGGGCGTGGGAGAAGGCGGCGGAGTATGCGGAAAGATTTCACAGAAGATAGGAACTTATGGGGGTCCGAGGGTCAGAGAGATCTCCTCATACGGTTTTGCCGCGAAGTCCCAGTGGCGGAGGAGTTCTTCCTCACAGGGGGCACCGCGTTGGGGGTCTTCTACCTCCACCACAGGGTCTCAAACGACCTGGACCTTTTCACCACCGAAGAGATAAGTCTGATGGAATACGTCAACCTGTTAAAGGACGTGGTAAATCCGCTTCAGATCATCGCGGAACGGTCCCCAACCTTCGTCTCCTATATCTCTGCCGAAGGGGTGAAGGTGGATTTTGTGGTGGATCACCTTTCAGCGAAAGGGCCGCGCCCAAAGGTCCAGTTGGAAGAAGGAGTCTTCTTAAAACTGGATGTGCTTGATAACATAACGGTTAACAAAATCTGCTCTGTGGTGAGCAGGAGCGAGCCGAGAGATGTGATAGATCTCTTTTTCCTGTTGAAGGATGAGAGAGGGCTTTTCCCTTCATTTTTTCGAGAGGCCCAGAGACGAGAGGCCCTGCTTGAAGACCTGCTTTACGTCAGCTCTGCCTTCGAGAGGATCGCCGAGGCGACTGAGGAGGTGCTCGCCGAAACGGAGGACTCATTGCGGAAGCCCGTAGATCCCGAGGAGTTCC
This sequence comes from uncultured Thermodesulfobacteriota bacterium, assembly GCA_964422255.1. Lineage (GTDB taxonomy): Bacteria > Desulfobacterota > B13-G15 > B13-G15 > B13-G15 > CAYRAR01. Next base: position 3,315 of record CAYRAR010000102.1, read on the forward strand.
GCCATTTCTGGCTGGCCCTGGCAGAAGATTTGGAAAGGGAGCTTTAGCTGTGGGTACAAAGGAGCGCTGGAGGGAAACGAGGCCCCTTCCTGAGGACATCGAGTCCAGGATCAAGGGGCTCCCCCGCCTTTTCGAAGAGGAGGGGGTGCTCCTCGCCTATCTTTTCGGCTCTTTTGCGAGAGGCGAGAGGGGCGAGGATCTGGATCTGGCGGTCCTGCCCGGCCGTGAGAACTTCCCCGAGATATGGGAGGCGGTGCTGGATTACCTCGGAAGCGAGAGGTTCGATCTTGTGAACCTCAAAAGTGCTCCCTTATGGTTTCATTTGAGATCATACGCACAGGGAAGGTGATCTACCGCAAGAGCATTGATATCGAGAACGACTATGAGCTTCGTGTCGTGAAGATGTATCAGGACCGGGAGCCGGTCAGAAGACGGCAGGATGAAATCTTCAAAGAGAGGTTGAGGACGAGGTGGTCCTGAGGCCTGAGGCGATCAGGGAACGGCTGAGGGAGCTCGATCGGGTGCTTGAGGAGCTTTCCCGATATTGAGATTTCCTCAAGGCCCTTGAAGTCTTGCCGGAATTTGCAAGGGAGGTGGAGGAGTGGCTGGGGAAAAAGGGATAAGGGTCCTCTGTAGCGTCATTGGAGCTGGACAATGGTCCGAAGTCGAATACCTCTTTCCGCCCCATTACACCGTAAAGACCGATTTCGCTACCTATGCCCTCAAGCGCTTCCTCGATGACAAGGGCACCCCCACCGACACCGTGGTCATCTTCGGGGTGGAGTCGGCGGCCTGGGCCATCGTGGACAAGTACCTCCCCGAGGCGAAACGCAAGGTCATTCCCGAGGTCAAATACCAGCGGGAGGTGGACGATGCCTTCAGGACGATAAAGGAGGCCCTCCTCGAGCTCGGCCCATGCACCCTGGTCCTCGATCTCACCCACGGCTACAGGCACCATTCCTTCTTCCTCCTCCTGATGGGGGTCTACCTTTCCATGCTTGGCCGTCTGGAACTCGAAGCCGTCTATTACGCCATGTTGCCTCGGGGGGAGGATAAGGCGGAGTTTCTGAACCTCAAGCCCTTCCTCGTCCTCTTGGACACGGTGATGAACGCCAAGATTTTCAAGGGGACCATGCACGCCGTCGGGATCTCCGAGATAAGGTCCACCATAGAGGAAGAGAGAAACGACTTGGGCAGAAGGAACCTCATCAGGGAGGCTTCATCGCTATATCACATCGAGGGGATCCTTAAAGGGTTGGAGGAGCTGGATACCCAGCTCTCGGTCAACTTCACCCCGGGGATAGCCAAAAAGGCCGCAGAGATCTCCCAGAGGACCAGGGAGCTGCTGCCCGAGGTCGACAAGAGCTACCCCTATCTCGTCCCCTTCCTGGAGTCCATCTCCTCAGACCTTGGGGCACTGGGCGAGCTCTCCCAACGCCCCCTCTGGGAGATGGAGCTGGAGTACGCCGAACGTTGCCTCAGACTGGGGCGCCTCACCTCCGCGGCCATTAACCTGAGGGAGGGCCTTGTGAGTTGGGCATGCCATCGCTGGAGTGGATGCCCCGAGCGTAAATGCGAGAACGAGGGGGAATGCGTCATCAACGGAAGGGAGTACAGGGAACGGTTGACCTTCGCCCTCGATGCCGTGGCAAGAAAACAGATGGTCATACCCGATGAGGAATTCCTCCAATGCGCCACCCTTTACAACAAGGTGAGCGACCTCCGGAACAAGATCTGCCACGGTTACCTTGGACACGAAGAAGGGGTCACCCGAGGGCGCATCGAGAAGAAACTCAGGGAGCTCTTGGACAGCCTAAGGGAAACCTTTAAGGGGGGACGGCCATGAAGGACCAGCACTTTCAGGAGATCGTCATTGGGGCCCTCCTTCACGATATTGGCAAAGTAGTGCAGCGCTCCAGGGACGACCCCGCAAGGGCCAGACATCAGGAGTTCGGAAAAGGGTGGTTCGACGACCTCCCCCAGGACACAAAAGATTACCTCGGTCATGAGGTCTCAGACTATATCCTAAGACATCATCTCCTTAGCAGGGCTGATCCCAAGCGCGATCTCCTCGATGCCTCGGTCCCGGGACGGGGAGACCTCCTCCTGGTCTGCGAGGCGGATAACCTCTCCGCCGGCGAACGGAAAGAGGACCCCGACGAGGAGGGGAAGGACTTGACCTTCGACCTCTCTCTGCCCCTGTATTCCATCTTTAACAAGATCGAGCTCCTCTCGGGACTTCAACAAAGGGGCTTCAAGGCTTATCCCGCCTACGATCTCTATCGCGAGGAAATCCCCTTTCCCGCCTTGCCCTCTAACCTCTCGCCCGCTGACTACGGTAGGCTCCTGCAGTCTTTCCAAGAGGGTCTTGAGCAAAGGACCTCTGACCCTGTCCAGCACCTCTTAAACCTCCTGGAGGCCCATTTCTCCTTCGTCCCTTCCGAAACCGCTTACAAAGAAGGCGACCCTCGCACCTATCCCGACGTCTCCCTCTTCGACCACCTGAAGGTCACGGCCGCGGTAGCCTCCTGCCTTTACCACTTCTTCCGGAGCCAAGGGAAGGCCCCAGGGGATCTCTCCTGGGAGGAGATTGCCGACCGCACTGAGCCGCGCTACCTCTTGGTGGCCGGTGACTTCAGCGGCGTGCAGGACTTCATCTACACTGTCTCCTACCGGGCGGCCTTGAGGGGGCTACGGGC
>CAYRAR010000103.1:0-5951 GCA_964422255.1 uncultured Thermodesulfobacteriota bacterium
CGGCTCCTGGTCCCCTTCCTTCAGCTCTATAGTCTCTATGTGCTGGCCCATGGACACGGGAGCCCCGGAGGGGGGTTCCAAGGGGGATGTATTTTTGCCGCCTCCTTCCTCCTGCTGGTGATCGCCTATGACCTCCGGGAGGCCAGGAGGAGGTTGCCGGAGAAGGTCAACCTCTCCCTCTGCGCCCTGGGGGTCTTCATCTATGCCGGGATAGGGTGGCTCTGCATCTTCTTGGGGGGCAATTTCCTCGATTACGGCATCCTGAGCAAGATCCTCCCCACCACCCCGGTGATGGCCCGCTATTACGGGATGGCAGGGATAGAGACGGGGGTGGAGATAACGGTGATGGCCATCATGGTATCCATATTCCTCGACCTCATCGGTGGGACGAAGGAGCCATGATGGAGGCGATCGTCGCCAAATACAACTATTGGATCTATGCCCTGCTCCTGGTGGTGAGCCTGCTTGCCATGATGATGAAGAACAACCTCCTGAAGAAGCTGATCGGGATGAACATCTTCCAGTGGTCGATCATCTTCTACTTCATCTCCATAGGGGCCAAGCGGGGGGGAGATGTGCCCATCCTGCCCCATGGAGCTCATGCCCTGGTTGAGGCGAGCCATTACGTTAATCCCCTGCCCCATGTCCTCATGCTCACGGCCATCGTGGTGGGGGTGGCCACCACGGGGATCGCCCTCGCCCTGCTGGTGGTCATTTACAGGAGCTATGGGACGCTGGAGGAGGACGAGATCCTGAGGAGGTTCAAGGAGTGATGTCGGGGCAGCTGCCCGCCATCATCGTGGTCACCCCGCTGATCTTCTCCTTCGTCGTGCCGGTGGTGGGCCACTGGAGGAGGAGAAGGTGCCTTCCCCTCGTCATTGTCGCCCTCTCCATCTCTTTCCTTTCCTCCCTTTATCTCCTGAGGGTCGTCATCGCCGAGGGCTCCATCCATTACCGTCTGGGCGGCTGGGCTCCCCCATGGGGGATAGAATACGTGCTGGATTCCCTAAACACCTTCATCGCCACGGTGGTCTCCCTGGTGGCCCTCCTTGTGGCCTTCTACTCCAAGAGGAGCCTCGAGGAAGAGGTCCCTGAGGGGAGGATCCCCCAGCTCTACGCCCTCTTCCTCCTGAACGTGACCGGCCTTTTGGGGATGACGGTAACGGGGGACATGTTCAACCTCTACGTCCTCATGGAGATCGCCTCCTTCTCCGCCTACGCCATGGTGGGGATGGGGGACAAGAGGTCCCTGGTGGCGAGCTTCCGGTACGTGGTCCTGGGAACGGTTGGGGCATGCCTTTATCTGCTGGGGGTGGGTTATCTATATATAGCCACCGGCTCCCTCAACATGGCCGACCTTTCCCGGCTGCTGCCGCCCCTCTATCGCTCAAAGGTGGTGCTCAGCGCCTTCATCCTCATCGCCTCAGGGGTGGGGATCAAGATGGCCCTCTTTCCCTTGCATGCCTGGCTCCCCGACGCTTACACCTATGCCCCCTCGGCGGTAAGCGCCCTTATCGCCCCCACCACGACCAAGGTGGGCTGTTACATACTCATCAGGGTGACCTTCTTCGTCTTTAAGCCCTCCTTCTCCCTGAGGATCTTCCCTTTTACCGAGATCCTGGGCTGGTTCGCCGTGGTCGCCATGATTGCAGGCTCCCTCTACGCCATCGCCCAGAAGGACCTGCGCAGGATGCTCGCTTACTCCACGGTGGCCCAGATCGGCTACATAGCGATGGGGATAGCCCTGGCCAACAGGATGGGGATCTCCGGGGCCCTCCTGCACATCCTCAACGAGGCCCTCACCAAGGGGTGCCTCTTCATGGTGGCCGGGGCGATATTCTACAGGCTACGGCTGAGGAACGTCTTCGAGCTCAGGTACGCCTTCGAGAAGATCCCCTTCACCATGATCGCCTTCGTGGTGGCGGCCTTTTCCATGATAGGGGTGCCCCCGACCTGCGGGTTCTTCAGCAAGCTCTACCTTCTGCTCGGGGCGCTGGAGGCGAAAAAGGGGATATTCATCGGGGCCCTGCTGATAAGTGCGGTGCTCAACATCGTCTACTTCTTCAACGTCATCAAGTACGCCTTCTTCGGGGTAAGGGCACCCGCTTACTCCTACGATGGAGGGGAACCGGTGAGGGAAGGACCTGAGGAGGTCCCCTTGAGCATGGCCATCCCCATATGGATCGCTGCCTTGGGAATACTGGCGGCCGGCCTCCTCAGCGGAAAGATCATAACGGGGATCATCGAACTGGCCATACCCAAGGCCCTGCTCGGAGGATAAAGGGTGAACGCCTACCACGTATGGCTATGCTTCTTCTCACCGTTTATAGGCGTGATCCTGACGCCCCTCCTCGCCAGAGCTCATCCCAAATTGAGGGATTGGGGAGCGGTCTTCTTCTCCGGGGTGAGCGCTTTCTTCGCCCTCAGGCTGCTGCCCCTCTTAAAGGACCCCTCCCTTTTGCCCCTGCGGACGGAGGTGATCTGGCTCCAGGAGCCGCTGAGGATCAGCTTCGGCTTCCTGCTCGATCCCCTGAGCATTTTGCTCGCCAATGTGGTAGCCGTCATAAGCTTCTTCATCATGCTTTACTCCCTGGGCTACATGAAGGGGGACCCCTCCCTTAACAGGTACTGGATGCTCATGAACCTCTTCATAGGCAGCATGCTCCTTCTGGTGCTGGCGAGCAACCTGCTCTTCCTCTTCGTGGGATGGAAGCTGGTGGGGCTTTGCAGCTATGGGCTCATAGGCTTCTACTACAAGGATGAGGAGGGGCACTGGATAGGGGGACCCCCTCCTACAAGGTTCTGCACCCCCTCCCATGCGGGGCTGAAGGCCCTGATCATGACCTCGGGAGGAGACGTCTTCCTTCTCGCCGGTATTCTGATCCTCTTTTTCTACGCCAAGACCCTCAACATCTTTGAGCTCTACGAGAGGGCCTCCCAGTGGATCCCCGTCCTCTGCTCCTCGCCGGGGATGGTCACCCTTCTGGTCTTTCTGCTTCTGGCCGGCCCTGTGGGGAAATCGGCCCAGTTTCCCCTGCACGAGTGGCTTCCCGAGGCGATGGCAGGGCCCACCCCTGTCTCCGCCCTGATCCATGCCGCCACCATGGTGAAGAGCGGCGTCTATCTGGTGGCAAGGCTCATCCCCATCTTCTACTATGCCCGCTGGGCAGCGGGGTCTCAGGAGGCCTCCCTCTTCTTCAGCGTGGTGGCCGGGATCGGCGCCTTTACCGCCTTTTTGGCGGCCACCCAGGGGATGGTCGCCCTGGAGTTGAAGAAGGCCCTCGCCTACTCCACCGTAAGCCAGATAGGGTACATGTGGGTGGGTCTGGGGGTGGCGGGGATGGCCCCCTCTCTGCTGGTGGACGGTTACACCTCCGGGATCTTTCACCTCATGAGCCATGCCCTCTTTAAGGCCTGCCTTTTCCTCTGCGCCGGCTCAGTGCTCCATGCGGTGCACACCATATACATGGACAGGATGGGAGGGCTGAAGAGACACATGCCCCTTACTTGGATCTTCATGGGCATCGCCGCCCTCTCCCTGATGGGGGTTCCCCCCTTCCCGGGCTTCTGGAGCAAGGAAGCGGTGCTTCATGCCTGCCTGGAGCCAGGGAACTACCTGATATTTGTCCCCTCGATGGTCACTGTGGCCTTGACCGCCTTCTACACGGTCCGCTTCTTCGGGATGGTCTTTCACGGTCCGGAGGGCTCCAGGGTGAAGGAACTGCGATCTGAGGGGGCCCTCCTCGGCGACGGATATCCCTCTATGTGGATATCCTGCGGGGTCTTGGCCGCGGGGATACTCCTTCTCGGCCTCTCTGGCCCCAAGGTGGAGGAACTACTCAAGGAGGGCTTTGAGGGTCTCCTCGTCGGAAGGCTTGCCCTGCCCATCGACCACCCGGCCCATACCGCCTCAGGAAGCCTCTCCCTCATCTCTATTGGTTCAGTGCTTCTGGCAGGGGGAGTGGCGTACTTGGCCTACATCCTGCGCTCCTTTGACCTGGCGACCCTCAGGAAATACGGGCCACTGGGGAGGCTCCATGCCTTCCTCTGGAATCGCTGGTTCATCGATGCCTTCTACTACAGCGTGATCGTGAGGAAGACCGTGGAGCTCTCCTCGTCAGTGCCCAAATCGGTGGAGGACCCCCTGGATAACCTCTACCACAGGACCATACCCGCTCTTCCGGGGCTCCTCTACAAGCTCCTCAGGGCGACCCGGACCGACAGAAAGGAGATCTTCTACAACCTGGCCTATGTCCTGGCCATCTTTGTCTTTCTCTTTCTCATCCTGAGCTGGGGGCTTAAGTGATGAGACCTCTCCTTGAGACCATCGCCCTTCCCGTAATCATCTCCTTCGCCATATGGCTCCTTAGGGGCCGGCTCCGGTGGAGGGTGAGCTGGCTTGCGCCTCTGGGGCTGCTGTACACCACCGGCCTCCTCCTCTGGATCGGGGTCCGGGTATACGATGGGGAGATCGTAAAGGAGGGTTATCCCATCATTGGGAACTATGTAAACTTCTCCCTCCTCGCTGACGGCCTGAGCCTGCCCGTGGCCTTCATCATCAACGTCCTCTGTGCGGCCTTGGCCTTCTACTCGATACCCTATGTCAAGCATCGTATCGAGATCCTCTATCCGCACCTGGATGAGGAGACCCAACTGAAGTATTACAGTCGCTTCTTTATCCTTTACCTCCTCTTTCCCACCGGCTTTCTGGGGGTGTGTTTCTCCACGAATCTCCTTGCCCTTTACTTCTTCTTGGAACTTCTACCCGTTCCCCTCTACTTCATCATGGCCTATTTCGGCTACAGGGACCGCGTGCGGGTGGCCCTGATGTGCTTCCTCTGGGGAGCGGTGGGAGCCAGCCTTTTCCTCGTAGGGACGCTCCTCACCTATGCCCAGGTGGGGAGCTTCGAGATATCCCGGATGGCCGAGGTGGCTGCAGGGCGGTGGGTGAGGTGGACGATCCTCTTCTTCATCCTCGGGGTCTCCACCAAGATGGCCCTCTTCCCCTTCCAGCCCTGGATGCCCTGGGTCCATGCGGAGCATCCCACCTGCATAGCGGGCTTGTTGGCGGTGTACGCCAACATCGGGGCCTATATCCTGGTGAGGGTGGTGATCCTGCCCCTACGCCAGGCCTTTCAGGTCTTCTCCCTGCCCCTGATGGGGGTGGCCCTCTTCACGATGGTATACGGTTCCCTCCTCACCATGGCCCAGACCGACGTGAAGAGGCTTGCCGCCTGCTCGACCATAAGCCAGATTGCCTACTCGGTCCTCGGCCTGGCGGCCCTGACTACCATAAGCATCGAGGGGGGGATGTTCTTCTTCCTCAGCCACATCATGGGGAAGACGATCTTCTTCTCCACTGCCGGGATCCTGGTCTACGTCACCGGGGTGAGGGACATGAGGGAAATGGGCGGGTTTGCCTCCAAGATGGCCACCACCGCCCTCCTCTGGATAATGGGCGCCATGATGCTTTCCGGCTTCCCCCCTTTCAGCAGCTTTGCCGCCGAGTGGGTGATGTTCACCGGCATCTTTCAAAAGGGGGTGATGACGAGGCCCTTTGGACTCTTGGTAGCGATCCTCGGGGCGGCTGCCATAATCTTAACGATAAGTTACACCTTCTGGTCGGCCAAGAGGATCTTCTATGGCCCCTTAAAAGTGACGGGCTCCACCCACCAGATCAAAGACCCCCCTTGGACGATGAGCCTCCCCCTCCTACTCGTGGGAGGTCTTTCCCTCTTCCTGGGGATCTATCCTAAGCCCATCTTGGAGCTCTTCCACCTGGTGGTGGGAGGACAGTGAGGCTCAGGAAGGGCTTTTCTCCTTCGAGGAGGCCTTCTCTTCCAGGAAGGAGACCTTCCCTTCCTCTTCGGTCATCCTGCAGTGTCCGTCAAAGACTGCCCCTTCCTCCACTATGAGAACCGGGGTGGCGATGTCTCCCCTCACCTTGGCTG
>CAYRAR010000104.1:0-5937 GCA_964422255.1 uncultured Thermodesulfobacteriota bacterium
CAGTGCCGTTGGAGACGTCTCGGGGATAATAGGCATCACAGGAGATGTGAAAGGGTCTCTCTCCATCAGCTTCTCCAAGGAGTGCATAAAGAAGGTGGTCTCTAACATGCTCGGAGAGGAGGTGGAGGAGAGCGAGGGCCTGTGACGGTGGAGGTGTGCTTCAATCGGTGAGGTTACGGTAGGGTTTCCTTTATTATCTCAAGTAACTCCTTCACCCCAAAGGGTTTCATTATCGAGCCGGTGGCCCTCCTGAGCATCTCCTCCTCGATGGGGTAACCGCTCATCACGATCACCTTCACCTCAGGGTCCATTTCCCTCAGCTCCTCGAAACACCTCACCCCGCTCATCCCGGGCATGATCAGGTCAAGGAGCACCAGGTCTATTTCCTTTCCCTTCTCCCTGTAAATCCTGAGGGCCTCTTCCCCGGAGGAGGCCTTGAGCACCCGGTAGCCGAAGAAGGAGAGCCCCTGCTCCACTATCGTCCTTATCGTCTCCTCATCATCCACCACGAGGACGGTCTTCTGTTTTTCCACCTTTCGTATCCTCCTGGAGGGCAGGCCAGAAGATCTCGAAGGTCGTCCCCCGCCCCACCTCGCTCCTGCAGTTTATGTAACCTTTGTGATCCTTCACGATCCCATACACTATGGAGAGGCCAAGGCCAGTACCCCGCCCCATCCCCTTGGTGGTGAAGAAGGGCTCGAAGATCCGCCTCCTCACCTCTTCTGTCATTCCGCACCCCGTATCAGATACCCGAAGAAGCACGTATTTGCCCAGGGGGATCTCCGGACGGTCCCTTCGCTGAGCCCTGCCTATGGTCACGTTTTTCGTTTCTATCGTCAGCTTCCCCCCCTCGGGCATGGCGTCCCTGGCATTTACCGCCAGGTTCATTATCACCTGCTCGATCCGTGCCGGATCGGCCTGGATGGGCCAGAGGCGGGGGAAGAGCTTTAGCTCCACTTCTATCATCTTTGGCAGGGCCCTGGAGAGGATGTAGGAGATCTGCTCTATCTGCTCGTTCAGGTCGAGCACCTTCGTCTCGGAGGGGACCCTCCGGCTGAAGGTGAGGAGCTGCCGGCTCAGCTCTGCACCCCAGTCGGCTGCCTTCTCTATCTGCTTCAGTTCCCTGTACCCGAAGTCCCCCTCCCTCATCTGAAGGAGCAGGATCTGGGCAAATCCCTTTATGGTGGTGAGCAGGTTGTTGAAGTCGTGGGCTATACCCCCAGCCAGTATTCCCACCGCCTCCATCTTCTGGGCCTGAAGCAGCTCCCGCTCCAGCCTTTGCCTTTCCGTTATGTCCTCGTACATCACCAGATACCTGCCGTCAGGAAGGACAAGGGTGACGAACCTCGTCTCCTTGACGGAGCCGTCCTTGCAGTGGACAGGATACACCCTCACCTTCTCATCCAGGGGGGCGGCCTCCTTTGTGTCCTCCACCCAGGCCCTAATCACCTCCTTCCTTAGCTCTGAATCGGGAAAGGCCTTCTCGAACCACTCCTTTCCTGTGGGTATCTCCTCCAGGGTATAGCCGAAGATCTCCGTGAACTTGGGGTTAAGATAGAGGTAACGCCCGTCCCTGCCCACGAGGGCAATGGCAAGGGGGGAGTGCTCGATCAGGGCCTGAAACCTCTCCTTTTCTTCCTTTAAGGCCCTCTCCCTCTCCTTGAGCGGAGTGATGTCCCTCAGGATGATGGCCACCCCTTCCACCCTCCCCCGTTCATCGAAGGTGGGGAAGTGGGAGACGTAAAGCTCCCTTCCCCGGAAGGTCCTCTCATCGAAGGAGGGGACGATTATCCTTCCCCCACCCAGGAGGGGACATCCCTTACAGGGTTCCTCCTCTTCCCAGAGGATCCGGTAACACTTATCCCCTTGGATCCTCTCCTGGCTCTTTCCCACGAAAGACTCCACCGCCCTGTTGCAGCGCAGGATCCGATACTCCCTGTCTATGAGGACGATGGGATCGGTGACGGCATTGAAGGTGTTCTCCCACTCCCTCATGGTGACGGTGGATCGATGCAGGGCGGAGACCATCATGTTGAAGGTCCTGAAGAGGGCGCCCATCTCGTCGAAGGAGCGGGTAGGGATCTGAGTATCGAGTTTCCCCTTCTCCACCACCTCGTCCATGGCCTCCTTCAGCCTCGTCACCGAACGGCTGATCCTGTTCCCGATGGAGAGGGCGATGAGGAGGACCAGGCCAAAGAGGGGGAAGAATATCCCGTAGCTCCAGAGGTGGAAATTCCTGAACTCCCTGCGGAAGAGATCGGCGAGATAGGGGGAGATGTGAAGCACGTCCTGGGAGGCCCTGAGGGGGGTGAGGAACTCCTCCACATAGGCGGTGGCAGCCACGCTCATCTTCACCCCATCCGCCGTCCTCACCTCAAGGGGTGCAAAGTAGAGGTACTTTTCCCTCATCCTTCCATCGGGGTCTATCCAGTGATAGTAACCTCCCACATAATGGCCCTCCTTCTGGGCGAGGAAGAGGGCCCGGAGGGCAGGGAGGCGATCGGAGAGATCCATCAGGGTGGTTTCCTCTATTTTTCTCCAGGGGTGAAAGTATATCGTCCCTTTTGAGGAGTCTATTACGGCTGTATAGCCGTCCTTTCCCACGGGCTGTAGGGCCAGACGGCGGAAGGCGGGGTCTTTCCGCAGCTCCTCGATCCCCTTCCTGTTCTCCATGAGATAAAGGTCAAGGCGGTTCGCCACGTCCATCGCCTTCTGCCTGACGAAGATTTCCATGATCCTCCTGGCCGCCTTCTCCACCCTCCGACGCTCTTCCTGCTGCACCCTGAGGAAGTCCTCGCTTATCCTCCTCTCGAGGCGCTTACTGAAACCGTAATGGAGGATCACCAGGTCTGCCACTGGTATCGCCGCTGCCAGCAGGACCAGTAGCAGGATCTTGTTCCTGAAGCTGTAAAGGGGCCTCATCCCCCTTCCTCACTGATACAGGTTATCCGCCCTCTGGATGAGCCGTCTCGGTATATGCAGGCCCAGGATCCTGGCCGTGGTGAGGTTGAGGGAGAGCAACCTTATGTGAGGACCTTCAGGTGGTATCTTCTTCACTTCCATCCCTGAGAGGATGAGGACGGCCTGGGCTGCCGTCTGCCTTCCGATCTCGTAGAAGCTGCAATGGTAGGCCAGAAGCGCCCCTTTCTTCACCACGTCCTCCGATACCCCTACCACCGGGACCTGATAGGAGGAGCAGATGCTTAAGACCTTCTCGAAGAGTTCGGGGCGGTGAAGGATCGGATCAGTGGGGATGTAAACCAGGTCAAGATGGGGCAGCTTTCCCGAGAGCCTCATCTCCAGGGCGGAGAGCTCCTCTTCGGGTACGGCTATCTCCTCGGCCTGAAGACCCAGGGTCCTGGCCGCCTCCATGGCCTCCTTCGCCGTGGCCACCGCCTGGGGCATCTTCGGACAATAGAGCACCCCCATCCTCTTCACCTGCGGGACGAACTTCAATGCCTCCTTCAGCTGATCCTTAACCGGGACCTTCATGCTCGTGCCCGTCACGTTGGGTCCCTTTATCCCGGTGGCCTCCGGATCTCCCACGATCGAGTAGACGATGGGGACCTTCCTCGTCTTCTCCATGGCCGCCAGTGCAGATCCCGTCCCCAGGGCTATGATGAGATCTGCCCGTTGTCTCAAGAAAGTGCGGACCGCCTTCAGGGCCCGCTCTCTTTTCTGTTCGGCATTGATGTAGATGATCTTTAAGTTCTTCCCCTCAGAGAATCCCCCCTCCTCTAAGCCATCCAGCACCCCCCGGTAGGTCTCCCGATAGGCCTCTATCTCCTCAGTCCATTGCAGGATCCCTACGACATGAAGAGTCCTCCCTCCTCCACATGAGAGGAGAAAGAGAAGAAGAAGGAGCAGAAATTTTGACATCGCTTCAAGAATAGCACAAAAAATCCCTTTGTCAATTGGCCATTTGAACGAATTAACTATTGACCCGAAGGGGAAAAATGTATACGGTATACAAAAACCATCAGGAGAGCAGGGGTGCAGGAGTATAGGATAGTAGGGAAGAGCATACCGAGGACTGACTCCCTGGGAAAGGTGACGGGGGAGGCTCTTTACACCGCCGATCTCAAGCTCCCGAAGATGCTCGTGGCCAAGGTCCTGAGGAGCCCCTATCCCCATGCCCGGATCCTTCACATAGATACGAGCCGGGCTGAGAGGCTCCCGGGGGTCAAAGCAGTGGTCACGGGTTTTGACGGCCACGGAGTGAAATGGGGGGTCTTCAAATACACCCAGGATCACGCCATGCTTCCCACCGACAAGGTCCGCTACGTGGGGGAGGACGTGGCTGCAGTGGCTGCGGTCGACGAGGAGACGGCTCTTGAAGCCCTGGAACTGATCAGGGTGGAGTACGAGCCGCTGCCTGCAGTTTTCGACCCAGAGGAGGCAATGAGAGAGGGTGCCCCCCTGATTCACGAGGAGTACCCGAGGAACATCAACATCCACGTCCACATCGAGGTGGGCAATGTGGATCGGGCCTTCCGCGAGGCCTACTTAGTGAGGGAGGATACCTTCAGGGCCTCGGGGGAGGCCTACGCCATGATGGAGCCCTATGCCGTGGTGGCTCATTACCAGAACGGGTATCTTGACCTCTGGATGCCCAATGCGGGACCTCATGTGAGGGCCAAGGCGCTCTCGAACCTGCTGAAGATTCCCTTGAACCGTGTCAGGATCAGAAGGATCGCCATCGGCGGGGCCTTCGGCGGAAGGAGCGAGGTCCAGCCCGCGGACTTCGCTGCGGCGCTGCTCAGCATCAAGACGGAAAGGCCCGTGAAGCTGGTCTTAACCCGCGAGGAGAACGCCACCTCCATCCGTCAGGTCCACGATATGGTGGCGACCATAAAGACCGGGGTGAAGCGGGACGGGACCATCGTGGCCAAGGAGTTCAAGGTGATCTATGACGGCGGGGCCTACAGCTCCACCGGTCCCATCGCCACCTCCATCCCCTACTACGTCTACGAGGAGACCTACCGGTTCCCCAACGTCCGCTATGACGGCTACCGGGTCTTCACCAACAAGGGGATCCGCGGGATGTACGGCTGCCACGGCCGGGCCTTCCTCGCTGGAAACGAGGTTCAGCTCGACATGATAGCCGAGGAGCTGGGGATCGACCCCGTGGAGATGAGGCTCAAGAACGGCCTTAGGGCTGGAGAGGAGACCGCCACCAGATCGAAGATCATAAGCTCGGGCTTCGAGGAGGCGGTCCTGAGGGCAGCGGAGCGCTCCTCCTGGAAGGAGAAGCGGGGGAAGCTCCCCAGGGGGCAGGGGATCGGTATGGGATGTGTGGCCATCATGTGCGGCTTCCCCATGGGGTTTCGATCCGGTTCTTCCTGCTACGTGAAACTGAATGACGACGGTCAGGCGACCATCGTCACCGGGGTGGTGGACAACGGTCAGGGGAACGAGTCGATGATGGTCCAGATCGCCTCTGAGATCCTCGGCATTCCGGTGGAGGACATAAACCTCGTTAACGCCGACACCGAGGTCACCAATCTCGACCCCGGGGCGTACTCCCAGGCCGCGGCCTTCGTCGGGGGGAATGCCGTAAGGCGCGCCTGCGAGGACGCCAGGCGCCAGATCCTGGCCATCGCCTCGGACAAGCTGGGCTCACCGGCCGAGGAGCTGGAGCTCAAGGACAGGATGGTAGTGTCGAAGAAGGACCCCTCCAAGAAGATGCCCATCCGGTGGGTGGTCAGGGAGGCCTTTTTCATGGGGAGGCCCGTGATGGGCATCGGTGCCTATATGCCGAAGATAGATTTTGAGCGCGAATGGGTGAAGAACCCCTACGGCCAGATGGCGGGTACCTTCTCCTATGGAGCATCTGTGGCAGAGGTCCGAGTGGACGAGGAGACCGGCCTCGTTAAGATAGAGCGCTTTGTGGCTGCCCACGACTGCGGCAATCCCATAAACCCCATGGCCGTTGAG
>CAYRAR010000105.1:0-5932 GCA_964422255.1 uncultured Thermodesulfobacteriota bacterium
AGGGCCGAATTCGTGGATCCAGGGGATGCGGAGAATGTCATCGAGATCTTCCGGCGAAGACAGAGGGGGGAAGAGGTTCCCCCCTGCAGGATCCAGGTCATCTTCAAGGGGGGACGGAGGGCCTGGGTGAGTATAGAAGGGAAGGCCCGGTGGAGGAGGGGGAGGTTTGAGGGCACATATATCGTGGCGAGGGATGTCACCCCGCTGGTGGAACAGACCAGAGAAAGCGAGGAGAAGAGGATGCTGGTGGAGGCGATATGCAACTGTACTCCGGACGCCATCATGATTTCGGATAAGAAGGGCATCATCTCCTTCTTCAATCGGGGAGCGGAGGAGATCTTCGGCTATAGGGCGGAGGAGGTAATAGGGACCGAGGTCTCGCAGTACTTCGCCTCGGCCGATCAGGCCAAGGAGGTGAAGAGGGCCCTCCTGGACTCTCCCGAAGGGCGGATAAAGAACATGATCGTGAAGTTCAGGCACAAAGAGGGCAGGGAGGTGCTCTTGAGCCTTTCCGCTGCCCTGCTGCCCTCTGAAGGGGAGGACCTGAAGATACTGGTCATCGGCAAGGACGTCACGGACGACTATAGGAGGGCAGAGGAGATCAGGGCGCTGAAGGAATTTAACGAATACGTCTTCGATTCCTTAGGGGAAGGTCTTAACGTCGTGGACAAGGATGGTATAATCACCCAAGCGAACCTCAAGATGGCCCAGCTCATCGGTCTCGATTCACCACAGGAGCTCATCGGGAGAGAGTGGAGGGACCTTTTTGCCCCCGAATCGTGGAAGGTGATGGAAGAGGAGCTCAGGAGGCTCAAGAGGGGGGAGAGGAGCCGATATGAGGCCTTCCTCATCACCAGGGACGGGGAGAAGGTCCCTGTGATGGTCAGCGGAACCCCCCTTATGGAGGGGAAAGAGTACAGGGGGAGCATTGCCGTATTCACCGATATACGGGAACTTAAGGCGAAGGAGGAGGAGCTGGAGGCGAAGGTGGCCGAGTTGGAGAAGTGGTACAGGCTTACCGTGGATCGGGAGCTGAAGATGATAGAGCTGAAGAACAGGATAAGGGAACTCGAGGAGAAATTGGGGATGAGGGAGGAAGAGTCATGATAATTTCGGTCCTCCTCATTGCGGGGTTCTCCTCCCTTCTGGTCTCCCTGGTCCTCCTCACCGTGGCCTATGTGAGACAAAGGCGGCTTTACGAGCAGATGCTCAACGATATAAAGGGGGCCATAGAGGAGCTGGCCAAGGGAGAGGGGCCCAAGGAGATAAACATCAGGAACTCCGCTTCGCCCAAGCTCCTCTCCTCGATCATCGATGGGGTGAAGAAGCTGTCCGAGGAGAAGATGGAGAGGGAGGAGAGGTTGAGCGACCTGGAGAAGGCGGAGAAGGCGATGCTCAATCTGCTTGAGGACATGGACGAGACGAAGAAGGAGCTCCATCGTATGAGCATCACCGATGAGCTCACCGGCCTCTACAACCGAAGGATGTTCTACCAGGTGTTGGAGGAGGAGTCCCGGCGGGCCGAGGCGGAGGGGAGACCCTTTTCCCTGATGATCATGGACCTTGACAACTTCAAGGCCTACAACGATGAGTTCGGGCATCTTGAGGGGGACAGGGCCCTTCAGGAAATAGCCAAGGTATTTGAGGAGGCCATAAGAAAGGACAAGGATAAGGTCTTCAGGATGGGTGGGGATGAGTTCGCCATCGTCCTGCCCGATACCACCAAGGGGCTCGCCTCGGTGATTGCGAACAGGATAAGGGAGAGGCTTCGCGAGAGGTGGGATGGGAGGTTCAGCATAAGCATCGGCATAACCCAGTACCGTCCGGGGACGGACATCACCAAACTGATCCAGAGGGCGGACAAGGCGATGTACGAGGAGAAAAAAAGGAAGAAATCAGGGAATGCCGGCACCGATAAAGAGGCTCTTCCTAATTGATGGAAGTTCCTATATCTTCCGCGCCTTTTACGCCATAAGGGGGCTTTCCACCTCAAAGGGCTTTCCCACCAATGCCATCTTCGGCTTCACCTCCATGCTCCTGAAGATCCTGAAGGACCACCGCCCGGAGGCGATGGCGGTGGTCTTCGATGCAAAGGGCCCTTCCTTCCGCTCGGAGATCTTCAGGAAGTACAAGGCCAACCGGCCTCCCCTCTCCGATGACCTCTCCAAGCAGATCCCTTACATAAAGGAGATAGTTGAGGCCTTCCGGATCCCCATCCTGGAGAGGGAGGGGTATGAGGCCGATGACCTGATAGGGACCGTGGCGAAGAGGGCAAGGGGAGAGGGGATCGACGTGGTGATAGTGAGCGGGGACAAGGACCTGCTGCAGCTTGTCGACGAGAGGATAACCCAGCTTGACACCATGAGGGACGAGCTCTACGGTCCGAAGGAGGTGGAGGCCAAGCTCGGGGTAAAGCCCTCCTCGATCCCCGACATGATGGGCCTATGCGGCGATCCCATAGATAACATCCCCGGGGTCCCGGGGATAGGGAAGAAGACGGCCCAGGAGCTGATCCGTCGCTACGGCTCCTTGGAGGCCCTGCTGGAGGGGATGGAAGAGGACCCGGGGATAAGAAACAAGGTGAAGGAGGCGATCCGGCAAAACCGCAAACAGGCCCTCCTCAGCAAGCAACTGGCCACCATCGATACTCAGGTTCCCCTCGAGTTCCGCTGGGAGGATTTCCTCCTGGCCCCTCCGGACGAGGAGAGGCTGAAGGCGATATTTAAAGAGCTGGAGTTTCACCGATTCCTCAAAGAGCTCTTTCCAGAAAGGACCCTCTCAGAGGAGGGTTACCATCTGGTAACCGAGAAAGAGGCCCTCGAGGCCTTGGTGGGGAGGCTCCGGGAGGCAGAGGGTTTTGCCCTCGACCTGGAGAGCACCTCCAGAGACCCGATGGTGGCCCAGCTCGTAGGGTTTGCCATCTCCCTCTCCCCCCACGAGGCCTACTATATCCCTGTGGGCCACGACTACCTGGGCGCTCCCCCTCAGCTCCCCACGGAGGAGGTGATCTCCCGACTGAGAGGGGTGCTGGAGGACGAGAGGATTAAAAAATATGGGCAAAATATCAAATATGATTACATTATCCTGCGGCGGTATGGAGTGAAGCTCAGGGGGATAAGCTGTGATACCATGGTCGCCGCCTATCTGCTCGATCCCACGAGGCGGGCTTATAACCTGGAGAGCCTTGCCCAGCAGTTCCTCGGCCACCAGATGATCACCTACAAGGAGGTAGTGGGGAAGGGGGAGGGGTTTCAAAAGGTGGAGCTTGAGCAAGCGAAACGATATGCCTGTGAGGATGCGGATGTCACCTTTCTTCTGGCCGGGGAGCTCTTGGGGAGACTGGAGCAGGAGGGGTTAAGGGGACTCTTTGAGAGGGTAGAGCTTCCCCTGATCGAGGTCCTGGCCGAGATGGAGATGTGGGGGGTAAGGGTGGATGTGGGGCAGCTGAGGGAGTTCTCAAAGGAACTGGAGGGGCGGCTCTGGAGGCTTGAGGAGGAGATCCAGGGGATGGCCGGGGTGAAGTTCAACCTGAACTCGCCCCAGCAGGTGGGGAGGGTGCTCTTTGAGAGGCTGGGGCTCCCCGCAAAGAAGAGGACGAAGACCGGTTACTCCACCGATGTGGAGGTGCTCCAATCCTTGGCCAGGGAGTATGAGATAGCGCGGCTGCTCCTGGAATACAGGGGGCTGGCGAAACTGAAGTCCACCTATGTGGACGCCCTCCCGAAGATGATAAACCCGGAGACGGGAAGGATCCATACCTCCTATAATCAGACGGCCACCGCCACGGGCCGCCTCTCCTCAAGCGAACCAAACCTGCAGAACATCCCCATAAGGACGGAGGAAGGACGAAGGATAAGAGAGGCCTTCATCCCCGAGGAGGGATGGGTCCTGCTGGGAGCGGATTACTCGCAGATCGAGCTAAGGATCCTGGCCCACCTCTCGGCCGACCCCACCCTGATCGAGGCGTTCCGAAGGGAGGAAGATATCCACACCCGCACTGCCTGTGAGGTCTTCGGTGTGGGGCCCAATGAGGTGACCCCTGAGATGAGGAGAGAGGCGAAGGTGATAAACTTCGGGATAATTTACGGGATGAGCCCCTATGGGCTATCGAAGGAACTGGGGGTGGAGCCCAAGGTGGCGGCCCGTTACATCGAGGATTACTTCAGGAGGTACCAGGGGGTCAAGGCCTTCATAGAGGGGGTCATCTCGGAGGCAAAAAGAAAGGGATACGTCACCACCCTTTTCGGCAGGAGGCGGCCCCTGCCGGAGATAAACAGCACCAATCGCACCGCCCGTCAGTTTGCCGAGCGGACCGCCATCAACACCCCGGTACAGGGGACGGCTGCAGACCTGATAAAGATGGCCATGGTGAACATCTATAAGCGGATCAGGGAAGAGGGGTTTCGGGCGAAGCTGATCATCCAGGTCCACGATGAACTGATCCTGGAGGTAAAGGAGGAGGAGCTCGAGAAGGTGAAGGGGATGGTGAAAGAGGAGATGGAGGGGGTGAGTGAGCTGCGCGTCCCCTTGAAGGTGGAGATCTCCTCCGGGAGGAACTGGGGAGAGATCCACTGAGGACTTGCCGTCCCGATGAGCGGACCCCATCCCAAGGAGCATCCGTCCCTGGTCTTCGCCGACGAGGAGGGGAGGATCTACGACCTGCCGGAGCTGCTCGCCATGGCGAGGGGAGCAACCGGCTTCATCTTGCCCTCCAAGGAGGACTTCATCCCCCTCCCTCCGGGCAGCGAGCTCTTCATGCTTCCCCAGAGGCATCCCGTCGGGTTGGACCCTTCGGGCGAAGACGTTACCCTGAAGGAGAACCCCTATGGGGAGGGGCCTGCATGGGCGGTGGCCGCCTTCATCGCCCCAGCCCATACCCAGCTCTGGATA
This sequence comes from uncultured Thermodesulfobacteriota bacterium, assembly GCA_964422255.1. Classification (GTDB taxonomy): domain Bacteria; phylum Desulfobacterota; class B13-G15; order B13-G15; family B13-G15; genus CAYRAR01. Next base: position 4,891 of record CAYRAR010000105.1, read on the forward strand.
GCGGCTTATGAGGAGGGGGACGGGGGCCCTCCTCTCCCCCTCTTCTCCTATACCGCCGTGGGGTGGTCGGAGGGGCGCTTCTGGGTCACGGCCTTTCGCTCGGATCCCGACCCTCGCCAGGACCCCGATCGCTTTGACATGGAGGAGATAAGGGAGAAGACGCTCAGGAGGCTCAGGGCCCGTCCCCAGAACCGCCTCCTTCAGCACTTGGGGTGGCGATGCTGCCTCACCTATGGCTGCCCTGCCGCGAAGAACCTCTTCCTCGGCCGCCACGAGGCCCCCCTGCCCACCTCCCCTCAATGTAATGCCCGTTGCCTGGGCTGCATATCTTATCAGGAAGGCCCCATCCCGGTGACTCAGCCCCGCATAGAGTTCGTCCCCACCGAGGAAGAGATAGCGGAGGTGGCCGTCCCCCACCTCAGGAGGGCCTCCAAGGCGATCGTGAGCTTCGGGCAGGGCTGTGAAGGGGAGCCCCTCCTTCAGGCACGAAGGATCGAAGGGGCGATAAGGAGGATCCGGTCCCAGACCTCCCGGGGGACCATAAACCTCAACTCCAACGCCAGTCTGCCCGAGGAGGTGGGGCGGCTCGCCCGGGCGGGTCTGGACTCCCTAAGGGTCACCCTCCCCACAGCCACCCAGAGATACTATAAGGCCTATGTGCGCCCTCAAGGCTTCGGACTCAGGGAGGTGAGGGAATCCATCCGGACGATGAAGAGGGAAGGGAAGTTCGTGAGCCTCAACTATTTCATCCTTCCCGGCTTCACCGACCAGGAGGAAGAGGTCGAGGGGCTCCTTGAGGTCCTGGATGAAGGGGTGGACTTCATCCAGCTTCGCAACTTCAACATAGATCCCCTCTGGTTCATGCGCTCTGTGGGGTTTCAGGCCTCCCGAGAGGGGATCGGTATAAGGGGGGTGATTCGAAGGGTGAAAGAGGCCTTTCCCCATATAGGCTTCGGCTATTTCAACCCTGCGGTAAGGGGATGAAGGTGAGGGAAGGGAGGCCTCACTGGTGGGGACACAGGGAGAGGCTCCGGGAGCGCTT
>CAYRAR010000106.1:0-5908 GCA_964422255.1 uncultured Thermodesulfobacteriota bacterium
TGGGAGTGGATCTGCAACTTCTTAAGGCCTTCGAGGCCCTTGGGAGGAAAGACCCCCTGGGAGTACCTGATAGAGAACCACAGGGAGGCGGTCTCATTTGAACCCCAGGTGTCTCACATATCTACTGGACCCGGACATCCACTTGACAAACCACGTTAGAAAGATAAAATGGTATTATCACCAGGCCATATGGAGATCTTACGACTTCGGCGAATTCTCTGAACAATAGAAAAGATGGCTAACCTTTTGTTCTCAGAAGGGGCAATCGAGGAGATAGAGGAAATAATCGCGAAGCGGGTAATAGATAAGAGGGACTTCATAAAGGGGATTTGAGGTGGGGTTCTTAAGGGGAATCTTGATCCTTTTCCTCTTTTTATGGTTCGGTGAGTTCATCGTTTCCTTTTCAACCCTTCCATTGCCAGGAAGTGTTCTGGGGATGATGCTTCTCTTCTTGGGGCTGAAGCTCGGGGTGGTAAGGCTGGAGCATGTGGAGAGGACGGCCAGGGGGCTTCTTGACGTCCTGAACCTCCTCTTCGTGCCCCCAGGGGTAGGGATTATGCTCTATTTCGGGTTGCTCGAGAGGGAGTTAATCCCCATTTCGGTCGCAGTGTTCCTATCCACCTTTATCGTAATGGGAGGGGCAGCCTTGGCGGCAGGATGGAGCGGGAGGAGAGGTCCATCCCCTGAATAAGGAACCATGAAATGGTGAAAAGTCCCCTTTTCGGCCTTACCCTCACCTTAGTGAGTTTCTATTTTCTGAACGTCCTATATCAGAGGAAAGGGTGGTTTATCCTTAATCCTGTTTTCACTTCCATTCTTATAATCATCTTGATCTTGAAAACCCTCCACGTCTCCTATGAGGATTACAATCGGGGTGGTAAGGTAATAAGCTTCTTCCTCGATCCGGCGGTGGTGGCGATAGCCGTTCCCCTTTACAGGGGGAGGAAGACCATCAAAGAGAATAAGGGGGCCATCTTCTTCGGGGTCATTACGGGCTCCGTTCTGGGGGTCGCCTCGGCCTGCGGGTTGGCATGGGTCCTAGGGGCCCCTAAGGAGATCATCCTCACCTTGGCCCCCAAATCTGTCACTACTCCCATTGCCATCCGGATAGCTGAAAAGATAGGCGGGATCCCTCCTCTTACTGCCTGCGTGGTGATCGTAACGGGGATATTAGGGGCTATTATGGGCCCGATTTTGCTCGACCTTTTTCGTATCAAGGACCCCCTATGCAGGGGGATCGGGATGGGAGTCGCCTCCCACGGAATCGGGACAGCGAGAGCCTTTGAGGAAGGGGAGTTGACCGGTGCTGTTAGCGGCTTGTGCATAGGACTTGCTGGAGTCGCTACAGCCTTTGTGATTCCCCCCTTTATGCTAATCGTGGGGTTGGGAAGATGACTGAAGGAAAGCCTTTTTTCAAACCGGTGAAGACGAAGAGACTTTCCGAAAGGGTGGCTCAGGAGATCAAGGACCTTATTTGGAGGGGAGTTCTAAAACCAGGGGACAACCTCCCTCCTGAACGCTACTTGGCCCAGCAGATGAAAGTGAGCAGGACCGCAGTCAGAGAAGCCCTCAAGATGCTTGAAGCCACGGGTTTCGTAGAGATACGCCACGGCGGCGGGGCAATGGTCAAGGAACTCCTAGAGGAGGAGCTTACACCCGTGCAGCGTCTCCTTAAAGAGGCCCCCCGGCGGGTCTTGGAGATGATGGAGATGCGGAAGTTATTGGAAACCTGGGCAGCCAAGGAAGCAGCCCTGAACCGCACGGAGGAGAACGTCGGGGTCCTCGAGCGGTACATCCTCGAGATGGAAGAAGATCTAACCGCCGAGGCCCTTGACTACGAAAAGGACTTTCTCTTTCACTCCGAGATAGGTCGAGCCACACAGAACCGCATTTACTATCACATCATCCGCAAGATCTATCATCTCTTTTATTTCCCCATCCGTTTCGCCATCGAGGATGTATTGAAAGCCCAGGAGATACGGGAAGAAATCGTTCGAGATCACCGAGAGATCTTCGAAGGGATAAAGGCAAGGAGACCTCAAGAAGCGGCCGAGGCAATGTCAAGGCACCTTGAACGGGTGAAGAGGGAATTTGAACGCTTCCTCTCCGCTAAGGATGTAAAAGAGAGGATGTTGTGAATAAGAAGGGGTGGAAGGAGGTAGTTCTTCCCTTCGGGGAGGGAGAGGTCAGGGTAAAGGTCCCCTCTCAGACGGATATTCTGAGGATAGCAGAGGAAGTCCCTCTTCTTGATCCCCAGGAAGCAGTCAAAAAGGCACTTGAGCATCCCATAGGCTCCCCGCCCCTTCAGCAGATGCTGAGGGCTAAGAGACGTCCTAGGGAATTGAAGGTGGCGATAGCGGTCTCTGACATCACCCGTCCCGTCCCTTACAAGGGTGAAGAAGGGATACTGCCGCCGTTGCTTCGCTGCCTTGAAGAAGCTGGGATCAGAAAAGAGGCCATCACCTTAGTGGTGGCGACGGGAATGCATCGGCCGAGTACTCCGGAAGAGAAAATTCAGATGTTCGGGGAAGAAGTGGTCCGCAATTACAAGATCGAGGACCATGACTGCCGCGACCCTTCCAAATTGGATTATGTGGGCACTACAAGAAGGGGAACAGAGATATGGATAAATGCCACCTTTTACAGGGCAGACTTCAAGATCCTGACTGGTTTGGTTGAGCCTCACTTCATGGCCGGTTTTTCAGGGGGACGTAAATCGATCTGTCCTGGGCTCGTAGATGCAAAGACGCTTGAGCGCTTTCATGGCCCGGATTTCCTGGAGGACCCACGAGCTGATAATCTGATCCTCGAGGGGAACCCCTGTCATGAAGAGGCCGTTGAGGTAGCCAAGAAGGTGGGAGCTGATTTCATCCTAAACGTCACCGTAGACAGAGACTTCAGACTCACTGGGGTCTTTGCCGGAGACATGGTCGCCGCCCACCTCGAAGCTTGTCGCCGGGTTAAAGAACTGGTGAGCATCCCCATCTCCGAGCCTTACGATCTGGTGATAACTCACGGTGGCTATGTGGGAATAAACCACTACCAAACTGCAAAGGCAGCTTGCGCAGCCCTGCCAGCATTAAAAGAAGGGGGAAGGTTAATCATCCTGGGAGACAATCGAGACCTTGATCCCATCGGGAGCCCCGAATACCGAACGTTACTGCACCTCCTCAAACTCCAGGGACCAGATGGTTACGTTCAACTCCTCAAAAGCCCCCATTGGCACTTCACGCGCGACCAATGGGAACCAGAAATGTGGGGAAGAATTTTGAGAAAGGTGGGCCAGAAGGGTCTTATTTACTGTAGTCCTAACATCCCCGAAGAGGATTACGTCTATATCCCCGGCAGAAGTGGCTGGAGCTTCATCCGGGAAAGGGAAGGTAGGGAACTCATAGAGTTGGCGGAAAAGATGCTCAAAGATGCCATCCAGCAGGCTTACAGTGAGCTGGCCAAAGGGGGAAGAGCTCCGAAGGTGGCCTTCATCTATGACGGCCCCTACGGGGTGCCGGTTCCCTCAGAAATTCAGAAAGAAAGGAGGTGAGACTAAGAAAGCACTTTCTTCTTAAGGCCATAACGAAGGGGGGGAGAAAAGACTTCAAAGAAGGAGGGAGAAGATGAGGAGAGGGCTTCTAATTGGAGGGCTTATCTTTATGATGGCCTTGGGTTTAGGGGTTGCCCCTACCACTGCAGGGGGCAAGAAGCTCATCCTAAGGGCTCAATCTACGTGGCCTGCAGGGATGCCGATATTCCAGGAAGCTGCTGAGCGCTTTGCCAACAATGTCTCCAAGCTAACCAACGGAAGGATCTCCATCGAGATGCACCCTGCAGGGGCCATTGTGCCCGCCTTCGAGGTACTGGAGGCAGTGAACAGAGGAACGCTGGATCTTGAGTGTGGCTGGACCGGTTACTGGAAGGGGAAATTCCCCGCGGCACCCCTTTTCTCCGAGGCCCTCGGAGCGGGGGCAGGGGTCTTCGATCAGCTCGAGTGGTACAGCTGGATGTACTACGGCGGAGGAATGAAGCTCCTTCAGGAAATGTATGACAGAGGCGGCTTTAAAGTGAAGGTAATCCACCACTACGGGATCCTCCCCTCGGAGGACCTTGCATGGTCTCATAAGCCTATAAGGAAATTGGAAGACTTCAAAGGCTTGAAATTCAGGACCGTGGGATACTGGGGAGAGGTCCTCACCAAGCTTGGCGCCTCAGTAGTCACCCTGCCTGGAGGAGAGGTATATCCCGCCCTTGAAAGGGGAGTGCTGGATGCCGCCGAGTTCAGCACACCTCAGGTGGACAAGATGCTCGGCTTCCATGAAATCTGCAAGTATATGCTGGTGCCGGGCATCCATCAGGCATGTGTTCCCTTGGAGACGGTCTTCAACAGGAAGAAGTGGGAGAGCCTCTCCGAGCAGGACCGCTTTCTCATCGAGCTGGCGGCCAAGGAGTCCTTCCTCTGGAGCCTGAGCGTAGGGATCGCCCGAGACGCCGAGGCTATCGAATTCTTCAAGAAGCATGGAACCCAGATCATAGCCCTGCCGCCTGAAGAACTGAAGAAGGCCAAAGAAATGGGGGCAGAGGTGGTCAAGAAGTACGCGGAGAAGGACCCCTTTATCGCCAAGGTGGTAAAGTCAAGGCTCGAGTTCGATAAGATGTACAAAGGCTATGAGAAGCCAGTCCTCGGCACCCTGATCCAGATGAAGTAATAAGTTCAAAAGGGCCGGCCCTCAAAGGGCCGGCCTTCAAAGCTTCAGGAGGCAACAATGAATCGCATCCTCAAGGGTATCGACCGGCTAAGCGAATGGTCTGGGAAAGCGGTAAGTTGGCTCGTACTACTGCTAATTGCAGAGTTAGTCTATGAGACGCTTTCGAGGTACTTCTTCGGAAAACCTACTAAGTGGTCCTACGATATCACCTACATGCTCTACGGAACCCTCTTCATGATAGGGACGGCTTACACCCTTCTTCTGGACCAACATATAAGGGTCGAGCTCTTTCACGAGAAGTTCTCTTTAAAGACCAGGAGGATTATTGAGATCATCTGTTACCTGGTCCTTTTCTTCCCAGCCATGATCCTTCTCCTTTATCGCGCCATCGACTACACAGTGGAGGCTTGGAAGATAGGAGAACGCTGCCGGGAGAGTTACTGGGCTCCTCCTATCTACCCTTACAAAACCGTTCTCCCCATAGCCCTTCTCTTTTTACTACTTCAGGGAGTGGCCCAATTCGTTCGTCAGATAGAATCCCTGAGGAGGAAAGGGGATGACGCCTGAGGTCTTGTTAGCCCTGATGTTTGCAGCCTTACTGGGGGGGATACTATTAGGTTTTCCCATCTCCTTCGTCTTCATAGGGGTATCCTTTATCTTCGGCCTGCTGGGAGTAGCCTTTGGCTTCTTCACCCTCTGGGGACTGATGGATATGATGATCCTTCGGACCTTTCACACCATGAGCAACTACATCCTCGCTGCCGTCCCCCTCTTCATCTTTATGGGGGTGATGATAGAACGTTCGGGCTGCTCTGAGCGCCTTTTTTCATCTCTTCACCTCGCCTTGGGAGGGCTCCGAGGAGGATTGGCTATAGCCGTCGTACTAGTCTGTACCATTATGGCCGCTGCCTCAGGTATTGTGGGAGCGGCAGTGGTCACCATGGGCCTTTTCGCCCTTCCCGCCCTAATAAGGAGAAACTACGACAAGGCCTTGGCCTGCGGCAGCATCGTCGCGGGAGGGACCTTGGGGATCCTCATCCCCCCAAGCATCCTTTTGGTGATATATGGTCCAATGGCCGCGGTATCCGTTGGCAAGCTTTTCGCTGGAGCGATTTTCCCAGGTCTCATCCTCTCCGGACTTTACATTGCCTACATAGCGATAAGGAGTTATCTAAACCCAAGGTTAGGACCTGCCTTACCCTTGGAAG
>CAYRAR010000107.1:0-5900 GCA_964422255.1 uncultured Thermodesulfobacteriota bacterium
TTCTGGAGGTCCTGAAGCACCGCGATAAGGGAGTGCTCTGCCTGATCGTAGCGGGAAAGGATCTCCTCGACCTTCTTCAGATCCACCTTCATGCCTTCGTCTTCCTCAAGAGCCTCTCGTACTCCCTACTCACCCTCTCCTGTATCTGCTCTATCACCTCATCGGGGAGGTGACGAAATCTTCCCTGCACCTTAAGGTAATCCTTCACCGGCCTGAGCTCCCCTGGGTCCAGGGTGAGCCTGTACTTCCCGTTCACCACCTCATAGAGGGGGAATACCCCTGTCTCCACGGCCAGCCTTCCTACCCTGATGCTTAAATTAGGAGGAAAGCGCCACCCGGTGGGACAGGGTGAAAGGATGTGGATGTAAGCCGGTCCGTGGATCTCGGCTCCCTTCCTCACCTTCTCCATCAGGTCAAAGGGGTAGCTGGGGCATGCCGTGGCCACGTAAGGGATATCATGGGCTGCGGCGATCTCGGCCATGTTCTTCTTCCAGGTCATCTGTCCCCAGCTGAGCTTGCCCGGTGGGGAGGTGGTGGTGGCCGCCCCGAAGGGGGTCGCAGAGGAACGCTGTATCCCCGTGTTCATGTAGGCCTCGTTGTCGAGGCAGATGTAAAGAAAGTCGTGTCCCCTCTCGAGGGCACCGGACAGCGCCTGGATGCCGATATCGCTTGTGCCACCATCGCCCGCCATCCCCACGCAGAAGATCCTCTTTGAGGGGAGTCTCCCCTTGCGCATCAGGGCCTTAAGCCCTGCCTCAATCCCCGAGGCGACCGCCGCCGCGTTCTCAAAGGCCACGTGGATCCAGGGTATCCTCCATGAGGTATAGGGGAAGGGGGAGGAGACGATCTCCATACAACCCGTGGCACAGGCGACGATCGTATCCCTGCCCAGGGCCTTATGGACGAGCCTCACCGCCAAGGCCTCAGCACAGCCCTGGCAGGCCCGGTGGCCCGGGGCAAAGTACTCCTCCCGGGTCACGACCTTGGGGACGTATACGCCAAAGCGCTCCCTCATTCCCTCACCCCATATATCTCATAGGCCTCAGGAAGAACGGGGGCGATCTCCCGGGCCCTCTTGATCATCCGCTTGTAATCCTCAGGAGAAACGTCCCTCCCCGCTATCCCGGCTATGAAGTTGACCACTGCGGGTCTTTCCTTCTCCTCGTAGAGGGCGGAACGGATCTCTGAGGCCACGGGGCCTCCTGGCCCCCCAAAGGAGATGGCCCTGTCCACCACCACTAAGGTCTTTATCCCCCTGATGCTCTTCCGAAACTCCTCAAAGGGAAAGGGCCTCCAGAGCCTTATCTTCACCAGCCCCACCGCCTCCCCCTCCTCCCTCATCTCGTCCACGGCCACAGAGGCGGTCTCCGAAAAGCTTCCCATCGTTATCAGGGCTAACTCCGCCCCCTCCGTTTTATAGGTCTCGATGGGATGGTAATAACGCCCCGTGAGCTCGCCCCACTCCTCCCATGCCTCGAGGATCGGCCCGTAAGAGGCCTTCAGGGCCTCGTTCTGGGCCATCTGGGTCTCGGTGTAGAGGGGCGGCATGGCAAAGGCCCCCATGGTGACGGGATTATCGGGGTGGAGACGATAAAGGGGTTTGTAAGGAGGCAAATACCGGTCTATTAACTCCTGATCCACCACCTCGATCGACTCAATTACATGGGTGAGGATGAAGCCATCCATGTGGATCATTACAGGCAAAAGGACCCGATGGTCCTCGGCTATCCTGAAGGCGTTAAATACCCCGTCGTAGACCTCCTGGCCGTTCTGGGCGAAGATCTGGATCCAGCCACAATCCCGTAACATCATGGCATCGCTATGGTCGTTCCAGATGCTCAGGGGGCCTGAGAGGGAGCGGTTGGCGACGATCATCACCACAGGAAGCCTGAGCGATGCGGCTATCCAGACGATCTCGCTCATGAGGATGAGCCCCTGGGAGCTGGTGCAGGTGAAGGCCCTCGCCCCTGCAGCCGATGCTCCCACGCACACGCTCATCGCCGAATGTTCTGACTCCACAGGTACGAACTCCGCATCGAGTTCCCCGTCGGCGACAAGCTCCGAGATATGCTCCACTATGTGGGTCTGAGGGGTTATGGGATAAGCGGCGACCACATCGGCGTTGGCCTGCTTTACCGCCTCGGCCGCAGCTATCGAGACCTCCATCCCCACCCTCTTAGCCATCCTCCGCCTTTCCCTCCTCTACCATGGTGATCGCCCCGGTCCAGCACTCCGTGGCGCAGATCCCGCATCCTTTGCAGTAATAGAGGTTGGCGTAAAAGTACCCCTCCTCATCCTCCTCGATGGCCGCCTCAGGGCAGAAGATATAGCAGATCCCGCACTTGACGCATTTCGACTTGTCCCAGATGGGCCTGTCAGAACGCCAATCCCCGGTCCTGTATTCACTGGCGTTACCGGGTTCCGTGATAACACAACCGGGCTTGATATCCTTCCAGCCTAAGAGCTCTTCTCCCATTTCAATGAATCAATCTCGTCTCTTCGTAGGCCTTCTGGAAGGCCTCGATGTTCTTGGAGGCTATCCTACCAAAGCGTTTGTTCAAAGGTTCTATGAGGGAGGAGGGGGAGACGATCTCCACGGCCTTAAGGAGGGCCCCGAGCATCGTGGTGTTGGTGATGGGCCTCCCCAGGACTTCCCTGGCGATCCGATCCGCATCCACCGCTGCCACCCTGAAATTGCCCTCTATTCCCAGCTCCTTTACGGGCTTATTGGTGTTTATTACCACCGTACCGCCTTCCTTGAGCCCCTCAAGTACGTTCGCCACCTCCAAGAGCCCTGGATCCAGGATCACCACCACATCAGGGTGATAGATGTTGGTGCGGAGCCTTATAGGGCGATCGTCCACCCGGGCATAGGCGACCACGGGGGCCCCCCTTCTCTCCGGTCCAAAGCTGGGGAAGGCCTGGGCATATTTCCCCTCGCTTATCGCCGCCACGGCCAAAAGTTCTGCCGAGGTTACCGCCCCCTGCCCTCCCCTTCCGTGGAACCTGATCTCTATCAAGGGACCTCCTTTGGAAAAAATAGGAGAGTTTTATACTTGAACGGCGGTGGATTGTCAACATTAAATTTCCCTTCTCCCCTCCCAGGATCTCTGGAGGGTTTTGCCGTCGGCGTACTCGATATCCCCTCCCGCAGGTATCCCTTGGGCTATCCGGGTGAGCCTCACCCTCAATGGCTTAAGGACCTTCTGTAGATAAAGGGCCGTGGCTTCCCCTTCTACGGTGGGGTTGGTGGCGATGATCACCTCCTTTATCCCCCCTTCCTTTACCCTCTTTACCAGTTCCTGGATCTTTAAGTCCTTAGGGCCCCTCCCCTCCAGGGGAGATATGGTCCCGTGAAGCACGTGGTATACCCCCTTGTAGAAGCCCGCCGCCTCGATGGCCAGGAGGTCATGGGCCTCCTCGACCACGCAAACTGTACCGTGATCCCTATGGGGGTCCTGACAGATGGAGCAGATGGGCCCCTCAGCTAAGTTGAAGCAAATCGAACAGAGGCTTATCCTCCTCTTCACCTCAAGGATCGCTTCTGCCAGGGCCCGGGCCTCCTCAGGGGAAGATCTCAAGATGTGGAAGGCAAAACGGGTGGCCGTCTTCCTCCCTACGCCGGGAAGCCGCGCCAGCTCCTCTATGAGCCTTTCCAGGGCTTGGGCGTACCTCACCATGATTCAGAGGAGACCGGGAATGGGAAGGCCTCCGGTGAGCTTCTTTATCTCCTCCGCCCAGAGCTGTTGAGATTTCTTTATGCCCTCGTTAACGGCGGCGATGATCAGATCTTGGAGCATCTCCAGGTCGTCGGGGTTGACGACCTCAGGGTCTATCTTCAAGGAGACGATCTCCTGTCGGCCGTTCATCACCACCGTCACCATCCCGCCTCCGGAAGAGGCCTCCACGGTCTTTGAGGCCATCTCTTCCTGGAGCTCGGCGATCTTCGCCTGAAGCCTCTGGGCCTGTTTCATCAAATCCATCAAGCCTGGCGCCATCTCCCCTATCTCCTTTGCTCCCTTTCTTTGACCTGGATCACCCTTCCCCCAAAGATCTCCAGAACGTCCTTTATCAGCGACTCCTCCTTCCCCTCCTCTTCCCTCCTCCTCTCGCCGCCTCCTTCCGTAAAGGGGACCTCTTCCGTTGTCACCACCTCAAGCCCCACCTCATCCCCTTCGAACTTCCGCAGCATATCGAGGAGGGTCCTCCTGATCTCGGGCTCCGATACCCTCTCCAGGGCGAAGGAACCGGGGGGAAAGGCGATCTTCACCTCGTCTCCGGTAAGGAGGGCTCTGCCCTGCTGAAGGAAAGAGGCCAATATGGGGTTCTCCCCCCGGACAAACCGCAAAAACTCCTCCCATCGCTCCCAACCCTTTGTCTCCTCAGGTTTTTGGGAAGAAAATTCTCCCTGTTTTTCCCGTAGCTTAGGTGGAGAAAGATCATATTTTACTTGAGGTTTCAGGGGCTCTCCCTCCTGGGGGAGTTTCTCCAGCAGCTTGAGCGCCTCCTCCAGGGGCATGAGCTTTCGCGTTCGGGCCATCTCCACCAGGGTAAGCTCAGCGATGATCCTCCCCGCTCCTCCCCAGGCCATCTCCCTCTCGGCCCTTACGAGCATCTCGATCCAGCGCTGCAGGTGATCTACCTCCACCTCCTCTGCCAGGTTCTTATAGAGGTCCTTCTCCTCGGGGAGGAAGGAATCGAGGAGCCCCTCGGCCCCCACCTTCACCACGAGGAGGTCCCTTACCTTCCTCATCAGCTCCCGCAGGAAATGGCGCAGATCGACACCTTGCTGGAAAAGTTCGGAGAAGGCCGAAAGGGCACCCTTGGGGTTGCCTTTGGCCACCTCCTCGAGCACCTGCTGGACCATCGCACCCTCAGCTCCGCCGAGGAGTTCCCTCACGTCCTGAAGCCTTATCTCCCCTCCGGAATAGGAGATGGCCTGATCCAAGAGACTCTGGGCGTCCCTCATGCTTCCCTCTGCCGAGCGGGCGATGACCCGGAGGGCCTCCTCCTCCGCTCTCACATCCTCGGCCTCGGCGATCCTCTTCAGCTGCTGGAAAATCACCTGAGAGGGTATGCGGCGGAAGTCAAACCTCTGGCAGCGGGAAAGGACCGTCAGGGGTACCTTGTGAGGTTCGGTGGTGGCGAAGATGAAGATCACATGGGGTGGGGGCTCCTCCAGGATCTTTAGCAGGGCGTTGAAGGCACTGATTGAGAGCATATGGACTTCGTCGATGATGTAGACCTTGTAGCGGCTGCGAGTGGGCATGTAGCGGGCACTCTCTCTCAGCTCCCTCACATGGTCTACGCCCGTATGAGAGGCCCCGTCGATCTCAAGCACATCTATTGATGTACCCTCTGAGATCTCCCTGCACGGTCCGCAGAGGTTACAGGGATCAGGAGTGGGACCCCTTTCGCAGTTTAAGGCCTTGGCCAGGAGGCGGGCAGTGGTGGTCTTCCCCACCCCTCTGGGGCCCGAAAAGAGATAGGCATGGGCGATCTTTCCCGAGGAGAGGGCGTTCCGCAGGGTCCTTACCACGTGATCCTGCCCGAGGAGCTCGGCGAAGGATTGGGGTCGCCACTTGCGGGCCAATACCAGATAAGCCATCGTCATTCAGGAACAATAAAATGGTGGCAGGATTTCAACCTGCCACCACCTCACGGCCACTGTTGATAGCCAGGTTTACTGCGCCACCAGATGAGGTTACTACCGCTGCTTCCTTCCGGACCTGACGGGGTTCATAACCCTCTGGCGCGCAGGACCCAGCTATCAATACTGGCCGCTTCCTCTTCATCTAAATGGCGGAGAGAGAGGGATTCGAACCCTCGGTACCGGTTTCCCGGTACGCACGATTTCCAGTCGTGCCCCTTCGGCCAGCTCGGGCATCTCTCCGCCTGGC
>CAYRAR010000108.1:0-1963 GCA_964422255.1 uncultured Thermodesulfobacteriota bacterium
ACCCTCTTCCTCGAGCTATGGGTCTTCTAGCGTTAGCCCAGTTGTTAGGCAGAGAGAGGATGAGATATCGCCTGCAAACCCTAACTATCTCTTCGAAGATGTAATGTAAGTTGTCAAGATGCTCTAAAACATCCATACACAGAACGCAGTCAAAGGAGGCGTCACGGAAGGGAAGAAAGGAAACCTTTTCTAGGTCAATTTGCACGTCGGGAAGGCCCCCTCTATCTATCCCCACATAGCTCTCCTTAAACAATTGTCGCAACCACCCCCTGTCACAACCGACGTCAAGGATTCTCCCTTTGAGAAATTGTTTGTAACGCTTTAGGAGAAAAAGGGACCGTTGCTCTCGTCTTTCGAAAGCGACCTTCTCTCTTTTCAAGGTCGAAAAGGCCTGGGGCTTCATGAAATATAGACAAAAGTCCTTTTGGTGCTCTTCCTTGCTACGGCCTTGAAAAGCCGTCTTAAGTGGTCTTCTTGAACAATCTCCTTGAGGAAGCGAACCCTGTCCGTGCGATTCACAAAGGGCGGCAGGGAGGTGTTGAGCTGGGCTAGGTTGCGGACCAACCATCTCCACCCCATCTTCTTGAACCTTACATCTTCGGGTTCTATCAAGGCGAAATCCCACCCCCGATCCATCTCCCTCACCATTATGTGGTGGGCCTTCAAATCCCTATGCCATACAGGGGGATCATCCTGAAGGGATAAAAGAAAGGAGACAAGGGCCTCCATGAAGGCCTTCCTACGCTCTCTGTCAGGGTAAAGGCTCCGTAGATAGCGCGGCATCTCTACGTAGCCATGAGGCGAGGAGACAATTAAGTAGGCCTCAGCCATGGAAGGACCCCTCCACCCTTCAAGGAAGGCCAAGGGCTTCATTCCTCCGACCCCACGGGCATTGAGCAGGTTGGCATTTATCCAGGCCTTTCTGGGCTTAGGGAGGCGAAACCGTTCTTTCAAGCCAGAGAGGAAACTGAATCTGTACTCCTTCACGCATACCCTTTCACCGCCCACGACGAAAAGGGTCACGTTGCTGCGCCTCCCTCCTTTCCTCAGTTTTTCTCCTCCCTCCTGGACAGCTCTGTGGTGCTCTTCCAATAGGGCCTCAAGGGCTTGGGGTGATATCTCCTTCAAAGTCCATCCTTTGAGCCCTTTTACATGCACCCGCCTGTGGGTGAGGGAATTACCGATGCAATCCCTTCGCACATGCTTGAGATATCTGGAAAAGACCCGACTTTCCACTTCTTTCAACTGAGGAGGAATCTCCTCTCTTCCGAGGTAAGTCCTCAGAAACTCCTCCCGTGTCTCGGGGCTGAAACAGCCTCTCAAGGAATGGAGGAAGCAGGCCACATCCCACCACCTCTTCTCATCGGGAACTCCCCCAGGATAGAGACGGTGTCGGTGAAGGTCTGTAAGAAAAACCTCCCCTCCTTTCAGGATCACATTCCCTCCGTGCAGGTCCCTGTGGAAAATCCCCGCATCATGCATGGCTTTTATGGCCCTTGCCGCGGCTGGGAGCAGGGCTTCTAATTTTTCTTTCCCTACTTTGTCCATAGAGTTGGCGTCCCTCAAAGCCTCGGCCACATAAAAGCCCTTTTTAGGGAAAAGACCATCTTTGCTCCAAGCGAGGGGGGTCGGTACAGGCACCCCTGCCTGTTGGAGCCTCACACTTCCCCTCCACTCCCGTTCGGCCTTCGTACTCCTAAAGAGGCCTTTAAAGCCTTCGGCAGACTTTAGCCGGTAGACTTTCACAAAGAGCCCTTCGCAGAGGGCCGTGAGGTGATCTCTCCCTGCGGAGATGACTCCACCGCACTCCCTGATGAACCCTTCTGGGTCCTTGAGAAGTTCCTCAGGGAGACGCCCTTTTGCGTGAGGGGCGATGGTCCATCTAAGGCCCATTCTTCCGCCTATGTTCCAGCTCCCATAGCTTGGCATACTTGAGGAAGACGTAATAGGCGCTGCTCACAGC
>CAYRAR010000108.1:2063-5697 GCA_964422255.1 uncultured Thermodesulfobacteriota bacterium
GGGGTACCCACCGCCGCCGAGAGGTGCATCGTGCCCGTGTCGTTGGTGACCAAGCAACAACAGCGTTCAAGGAGCGCCGCGAGCTCCATCAGGGACGTACGGCCTGTCAAATTAAGACAGCCCTCCCCTATCCCCCGAGCGATCTCAGCATTCCTCCCCTGCTCTCTAAGCGTGCCGAAGAGGAGGACCCTATAGCCGTCCTCAACGAGCCTCCTCCCCAGCTCGATGAAGCGTCCTTGAGGCCAACACTTCGCCTCTCCGTAAAGGGCACCGGGGTTAAAGCCCACCTTGGGAAAACCATCAACCCCCCCTTTCCTGAGGACTCCATCTACCTTCTCCCTCCTCTCGGCGGTCACTGTGACCTTAGGCGGTCCCACTTCAGAGACCTCACCAAAGACCTCCACGAGCTTCAGATAATACTGAACGCGATGGAGCTTCAGTGTCTCGGCATCCCTCCTCAGCCTGTGGGTCAGGAGCCAACCCCTCCCCTCAGACGAATACCCAACCCGAACCTTTGCCCCTGCCAAGAGGCCGGTGAGGGCAGAGAGGAAGGAACGGGGGAAGGTGAGGTAAAGATCCACCCCTTCCCTTCGCAGGGAGAGGGCGGCTTCCACCTCCGCCCTCTTTGAGCCATCTCGGATCGTCACCACGCGGTCCACTGCAGGCTGAGCTGACCAGAGATCCGAGAGATAAGGGCGGGTCATGAGGAGGATTTGGGAGGTGGGGAACCTCCCCCTCAGGGCCTCCACAGCGGGGAAGGCAAGGACTGCATCCCCCAACCAGTTGGGAGCCCTAACCAGGATCTTTTGAGGGACCGTGGCGCTCATTGACTTTTGTAGCAATCTTAGCCTAAAAAGGGGGGAAAATGAAGCTGGACGCCACTGCAAGGACGCATCTCCTCGCCTTGACCGTCCTCGGGGCCACGGTCCTCCTCTCCAAGTTGTGGCAAGGGGATATGCGCGGAGACTCCCTCCTTTACGCGGAGGTGGCAAAAGAGATCCTGAAGACCGGCGACTGGCTGACCATGCACTTCGCCTACGAGCCCTATTTCAACAAACCACCGCTCCTCTTCTGGCTCACCGCCATCAATTACAAGCTCTTCGGCGTGACGTCCTTCAGTGCGAGGTTCTGGTCCCCCTTCATCGCCTTCTTGTGCGGGTTGGCCCTCTATCTTCTGGCCTCTCAGGTCTTTGACCGCAAGGTGGCCTTCCTGTCGGCGATGATCCTCTTCATGACCAGGGACTTCATAAAGGACAACATGGGCCTGAGGATGGATTCCACGGTGATCCTGTCCATCATCGCTGTCCTCTATTTCCTCCTAAGGGGCAGGGGTTGGAAGGACGGGGCCTTGGCCGGCATGGCCCTGGGGATCGGCCTCTTGGCAAAGGGATTAGTCGCCCTTTACAGCTTGGGCATTCTGCTGGGCCTCGCCCTTGTCGTGGACAAGGGGATCTTCCTCTCCCGCGCCTTTCTGTGTTATCTCCTTGTAGGCTGCACCCTCTTCGGGCTCTGGTTTCTCGGGGAATACATCGCAGCAGGGGAGACCTTCGTCAACACCTTCCTCTTCAAACAGGCCTTGGGTAGATTCACCGGAGAATTCACGTATTCCAAGGGCAAGCTGTATTACCTGGAGCTCCTGCTGAAGACCTATTGGCCCTGGCTCCCGTTATTGCCCCTCGGTATATACCAAGTGCTGAGGAAGGCCTCGAGGGAACAGAAGGCTTTGATACTGTCCTGGGTGTCGGTTGTGGCCCTCTCCCTCCTCTTCCCTCAGCCTGAATACGGGCGCTATCTGATGCCCCTCTATCCGGCCTTCGCCCTCGCCATCGGCTTCTTCCTCAGTGGGCTCATGAAAGGAGAGACGATCGACAAATTAGCCAAGGCGGCCTTGGTGGGAGGTACGGTGGCCTTTTTCATCATCAACATCTTCCCCTTACAGTTGCACAAGATCTCCTATGCCAAGCTAAGGGAATTGAAGCCGCTGGTGGATTATCACAGGGCCCAGGGGCTGAGAGAGGTATATGTCTACAGAACCCGCTACAGGACCCCCCATGCGGTGATCTTCTACCTCGACGTGGTGCCCAAGGCGCTGAAGTCCTCTGCGGACCTGCCCGCCCACGGGCTTGTGATTGTGGAATCGAAGAGGAGAGGGGACCTCCTCAGGGGCCCATGTACTGAACAGCTTTACAACGGCAGCTATTCCCTCTTTGTATGTCGTTGATGGATCTCAGAGTCCTCCACATAGATACCGAGCCCACTTGGAGGGGGGGTGAGAACCAACTCGGCTTGCTGATCGCGGAACTTAGTAGACGAGGCGTCACCTCCATTTTGGTGGGCAAGAAGGGGTCGGCCCTTGAGGAAAAGGTTCAAAAGCTCGAGGCGAAGGAGGCCTTCTTTTTGCCCCTGCGCGGAGAGTTCGACATCCTTTCTGCAAGGAAGGTAGCCCGCATCGTCGATCAAAGGGCCATACCCATCATCCACTCCCACACGTCCCACGCCCACACCTTAGCTTTTCTGGCGAAGCTCCTGTCCCACAAGAGGCCTAAGGTCCTCGTGACCCGAAGGGTGGATTTTGACATCTACAAAAAGGGTACCTTCAAACCTTTCACGTTCCTTAAGTACCGGTACATGGCCGACCATCTCATCGCCATCTCCGAAAGGATAAGGGACGTATTGCTCCAAGGGGGGGTGCCTGAGGAGAAGATATCGTTAGTCTACAGCGGGGTGGACCCCCAACGTGTCAAAGGCGGAGACGGCAGCTCCCTCAAGCAACGCTACAAGGTGGAAAAAGGAGAGACCGTCCTCGGTAACATCTCCTACTTCGCCGACCACAAGGCCCACGAGGACGCGATTGCAGCCCTCAAGATCGTAAGGGAAAGGGGATACAAGGCGCGGCTCTTCTTGGCCGGGCACGGTGAAAGGGAACCACACCTCAGGAATCTGGTGAAGGCCCAGGGGTTGGATGACGTTGTGACCTTTCTCGGCTACTGGGAGGGAATACGGGACCTTTTGGCCTTCTTCGACCTCTTTGTGGTCAGCAGCAGACAGGAGGGCCTTTCTACCTCCATCATCGATGCCTTCTTCGCCGGCTGCCCAGTGGTGGCCACCGACGCTGGAGGGATCCCAGAGCTCGTGAAGGACGGCCTCACAGGGCTCCTGAGACGCAAGGGGGACCCCTCCTCTCTGGCCGAGGGGATCATATACGCCATCGAAAACCCCACGGCCATGAAGGAGATGGCCGAAAGGGCTCGCTCCTTGGCAGAGGAACACTTCACAGCCAAAAGGATGGCAGAGGGAAACCTCGAGGTCTACTTACGCCTCCTGGGAGGGTAAAGGGTTTTGACAAAGGGGAAGGCTCGAGATAATCTCCATGGTCGGGGAGGTAAAGGAGAGTGGTCTTTGAGGAGATGCTCGACATCATCCAGGGGATGGTGGCCTTTCTGCCCGGCAAAACGGCCTGCATCGCCATAGGGGTGGCCCTCTTCTTGCTGATGGGCCTCCATTTCCGCATAGGGATGTTAAGCCTCTTCCTCATCCTCTCCTATCTATTTATGCGTTCCTTTATGGCTGGAAGGGACCTCTATTCCATAGGCCTTCAGAGAGCAGCAGCCGGCATCATATTAGGCGCCTTCCT
>CAYRAR010000109.1:0-5683 GCA_964422255.1 uncultured Thermodesulfobacteriota bacterium
TTAGAACAGCGCTCACGCATGGGCTTTCTGTCATCACCGGCCCGGCGGGCACAGGTAAGACCACGGTGGTGAAGGCCATGATCGGCCTCTTACAAAAATACAACCCAAATCCCAATATCCTCCTCGTTGCTCCTACGGGGAAGGCTGTTGTGAGGATGAGGGAGGCTACGGAGCGAGAGGCTCAGACTATTCACCGGTTTCTTGTTTCCAGAAACGCCTTCAATTTTGACTTCTTCCGCCTCAAACCTAGTGAAAAACCGGCCATTTACGATATGGCGATAATAGATGAAGCTTCCATGGTGGATACCGAACTCCTCTGGGCTCTTCTCAGATCCATTGAGCCAAAGCGGCTGGTCTTCATAGGAGATACGGGCCAACTTCCACCCGTCGAGGCCGGAAAGCCCTTTCACGATCTGGTCCACTACCTGAAGAATAAGGCTCCTCATCTCGTCGTAGAGTTGACCCATCTCTTGCGTGCTCCCCTTGAATGTGAGCAGAAATTGTTCGAACGAACAGAATGGAGAAGAAAATTAAAAGAAATTGTAGACAGGAGCGAGCTGAACAACGACACAGCTCAGATCATCACTCCACTAAAGACGAAAGGCGAAATCAATTCAGAAGAAATCAACATGGTATTTGTGCGGAACAGGGCGAACAAGTTTTCGAAGGACGACAAAGTGATCCAACTGGTCAATGACTGGCAGCGCGAATTGATACCCAAAGTTGGGAAACGTGGGGTATTCAACGGTATGATGGGAAGGTATAGAAGATGTAGAAGAGATGATCTCGTGTTCCTGTTCCCTCCTGATGACGGGTTCAGCTTCAAAATGAAGGAAGGCGAAATTGATCTTGCCTTCTGCATCACGGTCCACAAGGCACAGGGGAGCGAATGGGATACGGTGATCGTCGTGCTTCCGGCCGAAGCTAAGGATTTTATGAGCAGGGAACTCCTCTATACAGCCCTGACCAGAGCGAAGAAAAGGCTCGTTCTTCTGGTGGACGAACGTCTATTCCAAGACGGCACCCTCTCACGAGAACTCTTGGAAGAATGGAAAGAGGGGAAATGTGACGTAGAGGCCCTCTGCAACACCAGATCAAGTGAAATAAAAAAACGATACACCCTTCTATTTCAGGGATGGGAAAAGCCCGAGGGTTGAAAAGGACATGAGCAACTTTCCTCCAAGCTAACGGAGGGCAATGTGTGTCCTCATCCCGGCATCCGGTAGCCCTTTCCTTCCAGATAGTGGCCGAGGAGGGCCGAAACCAAAACCAGCAGCGGAAGCGACACCAAAAACCTCACCGCCGTGAACTTCACACCGAGGAAGGAGGCCTCAAAGACCGTCATGGGGATGCGGCAGATGGCAGAGGCCCCCACATAGGTAAAGATTACCCCGAGCTTTGCCCCCTTTCGGTAAAGGGAATGGGCCACGGGAAAGGCTACGTATATCCCGCCCACGGTGGTGGCCGCAAGCAACACCGCCCAGAGGTAGCCAAGAGGGCCTGAGCCCCTGCCCAGATGCCTCTCTACTGCTTCCTTCCTGACCCATACCTCGAAGAGCCCAATCAGCACGAAGGCACAGGGCAGGATCATCACCATCTGCGCCGAGAAGGTCCAGAAATTGCGGGCCACCTCTACCGATGGGCCGAACCTTTTGATGAAGCCCCAGAGGAGGAAGCCCCCGTACAACAAAAATAGCACAAGACGCCGTCGGGACATCATAGCTCCCCAAAGACCAGTCCTGTGGCCACGGCCACAGCCAAAGCGATGAGGAAGGCTAAGAGGTTCCGGAGCACCGTCACCCTGGGGCCGAAGTATTCCCGCTCCACGGGATAACTCAACACCCCTACCATCATCAGGGTGGTGCTGAAAGCGGAAAGGATCATGTAGGGCACCCCTCTCTGCAGGAGGATCCCGCAGAGGGGGAAGGCAATGAAGCCGGGCATCACCGTCACCGAGCCCACCCCCGCGGCTATCCCCACACCGAGCAGCCTCCCCTTCCCTCCCAGAAGGCCGAGCAGAAGCTGCGGCGGCACCAGCGCGAGAGCCACGGAGACCAGGACAATCATCTCCAGGAAGGCGGGCAGAATGGAAAGGAACCTCCTCAGAGCTATCTTCAAGGCCCTGAGGGTCTTCTGCCGATCCACAAGGGCAGAGATGAGCAACACCAGGGCGGTGAAGATCCAGAAGTACTCCATCTTAGCCAATATAACACGCTTTCCTTAAAATTTCCGCCCCATAGCGCGAATGTAAAGAGAGGAAACCTTCCCTCAATTTCCCTTGAAACATGGGAAAAATTATGAGATAAAGATCTAAAAACCCTATCTGCTTGGAAGCCGTTTCTTTCGCCGTTCGCCCTCTCGAAGTAAAGAGAAAATGAGCAGCTTCTCCATCCAAACCCTTTGAGGACTCAATAATGCCTTGATATTTGAGATCCTGTCGGGTAATAGTTTGCTGTGCGGACTATGTTTTAGGGCGAAGGGGATGCTGGCGAGGGTTATGAGTGGGGCGTTGATGGGGATTGATGCCTACCCGGTGGAGGTGGAAGTGGATATTGCCGCTGGCCTCCCCTCCTTCTCCACCGTGGGTCTACCCGAGGGGGCGGTCAAGGAGAGCAAAGACAGGGTAAAGGCAGCGATAAAGAACGCAGGCTACGACTTCCCCACCAGGAGGATCACCGTGAACCTGGCCCCTGCCGATGTGAGGAAGGAGGGCTCCGCCTTCGATCTCCCTATAGCCCTGGGGATCCTCAGGGCGAGCGGCATCATCCCGGAAGGTCCCGGAGAAGAATATATCTTCCTCGGGGAGCTCTCCTTGGATGGAAGGGTGAAGCCGATAAGGGGTGCCCTCCCCCTCGCCATGATGGCCAAGAAGGAGGGGTTCAAGGGGATGGTCCTTCCGCAGGCGAATGCCTCCGAGGCGGCGGTGGTGGAGGGAATTGAGGTGATACCCTTGAAGGAACTCTCCGAAGCGGTCGGCTTCATGAGGGGAGATATCAGGATAGAGCCTGCCAAGGTGGACCTCAATGAGGTGTTCAGCGCCTCCGAGCAGCCCATCGAGGACATGAGGGAGGTGAAGGGACAGGAACACGCCAAGAGGGCCCTGGAGGTGGCAGCCGCTGGAGGACACAACGTGCTCATGATTGGCCCTCCGGGGGCAGGGAAAACCATGCTCGCCAGAAGGCTCCCGGGCATCCTTCCCCCTCTGACCTTGGAGGAGAGCCTCGAGACCACGAAGGTCCACAGCGTGGCCGGGCTCATCCCCGAGGGGCAGGCCCTCATCACCGCAAGGCCCTTTCGCTCCCCTCACCACACCATATCGGACGCAGGCCTCATCGGCGGCGGTCACTTCCCGAGACCCGGGGAGGTGAGCCTGGCCCATAACGGGGTCCTCTTCCTCGATGAGCTTCCCGAGTTCAGGAAGAACGTGCTCGAGGTCTTAAGGCAGCCATTAGAGGATGGCTGGGTGAGCATCGCCAGGGCCACAACCTCCATCACCTACCCGGCCCGCTTCATGCTGGTTGCTGCCATGAACCCCTGTCCCTGCGGCCATTATGGCGATCCCTTGAAAGAGTGTCGCTGCTCCTTCCAGCAGATCCAGAGATATCGCTCCCGGCTCTCAGGCCCTTTGCTGGACAGGATAGACATCCACATCGAGGTGCCGGCGGTAAAGTACAAGGAGCTGGCCGAGGAGGAACAGGGTGAGGGGTCTCCCCAGATCAGGCAGAGGGTCCAGAGGGCAAGAAAGGTACAGCAAGAGCGGTTCCGCGGCGAGGGCATCTACTGCAATGCCCAGATGAGGACCTCCCACCTGAAGAGGTACTGCTCCCTCAAGGCGGACTCCCAGAGGCTGCTCGAGACGGCGATGAAGAAGCTGGGGTTAAGCGCCAGGGCCTATACCCGAATCCTTAAGGTGGCCAGGACCATAGCGGACCTGGAGGCAGAAGAGGCCATCCTCCCCCATCACATCTCTGAGGCGATCCAGTACCGGAGCCTGGACAGGAGCAGCCTCTGATGATCAGGGCGGTGATCTTCGACTGGGGAGGGGTGCTCATCGAGAACCCGGCTCCTGCCCTCCTCGCTTACTTCTCCCGGCGCTTGGGCGTGAGCCCGGAGGAACTGAACGGGGCCTACAGGGAATACGCTGAGGCGTTCCAAAAGGGAAGGATCTCGGAGGAGGAGCTGTGGAGGAGAGTGTCCGCTCAGTTGGGGACGAGAGAGCTACCTCCTTCCTCCCTCTGGTATGAGGCCTTCCGGGAGGTCTACACCCCGAGGGAGGAGGTCTTCTCCTTGGCATCGGATCTAAAGGGCCGGGGATACAAAATAGGGCTCCTTTCCAACACCGAGGAGGGGGCGGCCAGGTACTTTCAGGAGCAGGGGTATGAGATGTTCGATGTCACCGTCTTCTCCTGCCGGGAGGGGACGAGGAAGCCCGAAAGGATGATCTATGAGATAGCCCTTAAGAGATTGGGGGTCTTCCCTCAGGAGGCGATCTTTATAGACGACAACGAGGAGTTCGTTAAGGGGGCAAAAGAGGTGGGGATGGAAGCAATCCTCTACACCGGCACCCAAGCCCTTAAAGATGCCTTAAACTCCCTGCTGGGCGAGCTTGTCCCCCTATAGACGATGGGGATATAATACCGAATGTGCTGCGGTTCAACGATATCGCCGAGCTGGTGGAGAGCTATCACCCTGACCCCGATATGGGGTTGCTGGAGAAGGCCTATGTCTTCTCCGCAAAGGTCCACCAGGGTCAGACCCGCCTATCAGGAGAGCCCTATCTGATCCATCCCCTGGAGGTGGCGGGGATCCTCGCCCGGATGAGGCTCGACGTGCAGACCGTGGCCGCGGGCCTCCTTCACGATGTGCTGGAGGATACCCTGACCACCTACGATGAATTGAAAGAGAACTTCGGCGAGGAGATCGCCCAGCTCGTTGATGGCGTGACCAAGATAAGCCGCCTGGACTTCTCCAGCGCCGAGGAGGCAGAGGCGGAGAACTATCGGAAGATGATCCTCGCCATGACCAGGGACATCAGGGTGATCCTGATAAAGCTCGCCGACCGCCTCCACAACATGCGCACCCTCCAGTTTCACAAGGAAGAAAAACAGAGGGCCATCTCCCAGGAGACCCTGGACATCTATGCCCCGATAGCGAACCGCCTGGGGATCGAGTGGATGAAGGAAGAGTTGGAGGATCTGGCCTTCCGCTACTTAGAGCCTGAGGCCTACAAGGAACTCTCAAAGAAAGTACAGAAGGGGAAGGCTAAGAGGAAGAAATACGTGGAGGAGGTAAGGAGGATCATCCTGGAGAAGCTCCAGGAGCACGGAATAAAGGCGGAGGTGACGGGGAGGGTCAAGCAGCTTTACAGCATCTATCAGAAGATGCAGAGGCTGGGGGTGGACTTCAGCGAGATATATGACATCGTGGCCTTCCGGATCATCGTGGACACCGAGCGGGAGTGCTACGAGGCCCTGGGGGTGATCCACTCCTTCTGGACCCCGGTCCCTGGTAAATTCAAGGACTACATCGCCCTGCCCAAGGCCAATATGTACCAGTCCCTCCATACCACCGTGATCGGCCCTTACGGGGAGAGGATCGAGATCCAGATAAGAACCTGGGAGATGCATAAGGTGGCCGAGGAGGGGATAGCGGCCCACTGGAAGTAGAAGGAGGGGGAACGGAT
>CAYRAR010000110.1:0-3938 GCA_964422255.1 uncultured Thermodesulfobacteriota bacterium
GGGCGACTCACCCCATGAGAAGCCCTCCATCATAGCTATGGTAAGGCTCGATGGAGCCGATGGTGGACTAATCCACTTCCTTGGAGAGGTGGAGCCCGAGGAGATCCAGATCGGGATGCGGGTTGAGGCGGTCTTCAAGGAGAAGGGCGAAAGGGAGGGCTCTATCTTCGACATCAAGTACTTCCGTCCCATCAGGTAGGGCCCACAAGGGGGCCTCCTCGAGGAGGCCCCCTTAAATTTCCCCAAAAAAGGTTGACAAAAGGGGAAAAAGGGTTAAGGTTTAGAGAAAAACCGAAAGGAGGTATGAAGAGATGTTAGTTCGAGACGTGATGACCTCAAATGTGATAACCATACCGAGTGACACCCCGGTGCTTGAGGCCGAAAGGATCCTTTCCTTCCATAAATTCGAGCGCCTTCCCATCGTGGATAAGGGAAAGCTAGTAGGTCTTGTCACCAAAGACGACCTGCTTAAGGCCGAACCCTCCTCTGCTACCTCCCTTAGCCGGGGAGAGCTTCTCTATCTACTATCGAAGCTTACGGTGAAGGAGATCATGAAGAAGAACGTGGTAACGGTTCCCCCGGATATCCCGGTGGAGCTGGCCATTGCCATCGCCCAGAAGAACCGGGTGGGATGCCTCCCTGTGGTGGAGGGGGACCGTGTGGTGGGGATACTCACCACCAACGACATATTCTACAAGGTCCTCAATCCCCTCTTCGGCATAGGCGAGACCGGAAAGAGGATCATCGTTTACGAAGGGGGGGAGGGGGATAAGATGCAGAAGGTACTTGAGAGCATTAACAAATTGGGCCTCAAGATAAAGACCTTCTGGACCATCAAATCGCCCGATGCAGATAAAAATGACCTGATCGTGCATCTGGACGCCGAGGACATCTCCCAGTTGATCTCCGAGCTGAAGAAAGTGGGGTTCTCGGTCGAGGAGAGGGAATTCATTCCTTAAAGGTGGCCTTGATTCATGTAGGGCGAGGGAAGAGGTACACTTACGCCCAACTCCTCGACGAAGTTGACCGCCTTGCCAAGGGTCTTCTTGCTCTGGAGGTGGAGAAGGGGGAACACGTGGCCCTCTGGGCACCGAACCTCCCCGAATGGGTTATAGCGGCCTTTGCCATTAGCGCGAGTCGGTGCGGTCTTGGTGAGCGTAGACCCTTTCTATGAAGCGCCCCAGCTTGAATACCTGCTTAAAAACTCCGAGGCTCGCACCTTCATTTTCGCTCGCGGTCTCGATGGTGAGGAAGGGTTCCTTCGGCTCCTCGAAGGGTTGGCCCCCGAGATAAGGGAGTCTTCGATCCCCCTTCAGCTGGAACGGTTCCCTCACCTCAAAAGGCTCATCCTCTTATCCGATAGCCCCTATCGGGGAGTCCTCTCCTTGAAAGAGGTGATCGGTAGAGGAGAGGAGGTTGGCTACGATGAGCTGGAGGGGAGGGCTGTCCTCTGCTCCCCTCACGATGTCTTCACGCTCATGTACACCTCTGGGACGACAGGTCCTCCCAAGGGGGTACTATCCACCCATTATGCCCTTATTAACAAATCCATGATCAGCGCTTCCCTCCAGAAGCTCTCCCATCAGGATCGCCTCTGTCTCGTCGTTCCCCTTTTTCACATGTTCGGGTCGATCTGTGTGCTCCTGACCGCCGTAACCTGCGGGGCGACCACTGTCATTCCTTCCGACACCTTTGACGCCGAGGAGACCTTGAGGGCGATCGAGAGGGAGCGATGTACTGCCCTCTATGGCACCCCGAGTCTCTTCGTCTCCCTCCTGGAGCATCCTCGCTTTGGGAACTTTGACCTGAGCACCCTCCGGAAGGGGATCGTGGCCGGGGCTCCCTGTCCCATGGAACTCATGAAGAGGATAGTGGAGAGGATGGGGGCAAGGGATATGATCACCGGTTATGGCCTCACAGAGGCCTCCACTTGGATAACGATGACGTCCGCAGACGATCCCCTCGAGGTCCGGATATCGACCATCGGACGGGCCCTTCCCCATATCGAGGTGAAGGTCATCGACCCTTCCAGCGGCGAGGAACTCCCCGACGGGGCTGAAGGGGAGATATGTACGAGGGGCCTCCTCATGGAGGGGTACTATAAGATGCCAGCGGCCACGGCCCAGGCCATAGATAAGGAGGGATGGCTTCACACCGGGGATCTGGGGTGGAAGGGCTCGGATGGCCTCTTCAGGATCACGGGGAGGGTGAAGGAGCTGATAAGGAAGGGGGAGAGGATGATCCATCCTGTGGAGGTCGAGGAGTACCTTTACACCCACCCCAAAATCGCCGAGGCCCAGGTCTTCGGGGTTCCCGACAAGGAGATGGGAGAGGAGATAGCGGCGTGGATCAAGCTGAAGGAAGGGGAAGAGGCGACCGAGGAGGAGATCCTTGCCTTCTGCAGAAAGGGGCTTGATCCCTTCTTAGTGCCGAGATACGTCAAATTCGTCGATTCCTTCCCCATGACTCCCACCAAGAAGGTACAGAAATTCAAGCTGCGGCAGGAAGCGATGAAGTTATACGGCCTTGAAGGGTGAAGGGAGTTATTCCTTAAATTCCTTCTTCCACCTCTCGACGTTTTCTTTTCCGTAAGCCCTCTCCCACGCCTCCAGTATCAGGTCCAGGGGCAGATCAGCGAAGGTGCCGTGGTATCGGACATACTCCACGAACTTGCGTCCCTTCCGGTCATAATGGGGGAAGAGGGCGTCATTTTTCCCATCAAATTCTATGAGAGGGTAATCGTGTTCCTCACAGAGATCCCTTTCAAAGGAGGGGGTTACCCGAATCCATCGTCCATCCAATGACCATTCCACATAGCCGTGGAAGACGAAGAGGTTGGTTCCCATCATCTCTACAAGTTGCGGTGAGGCCCTCCAGTTCCGGATATCGGCAAACCCCAGCCGGGCCGGGATCCTCACCGCCCGGGCCAAAGCGACCAGGAGGACCGCCTTCTGCACGCAATAGCCCTTTCCCCTCCGCAAGGTGGTCGTCGCCTTGTAGTGCTCGGGGAGGAAGAAGGGCGAGTAAGGGTTATATCTGATGGTATCCCGGACGAAGTAAAAGAGCCTTTTTGCCGCCTCACCAGGGTCTCTCCTTCCCCCGACTATCTCTCTGGCGAGTTCCTTTATCTCAGGTTTATCACAATCGATGACCTCTGTTGCTTCAAGATACTCTGACATCTCCCATCCTCTCCTTCAGTTTTTTTACCGCCGTCGGCAGAACCGTTCCCGCGTTCTCGTGGAAACGGAGGTGAGCGTAGCGATCAAGGGGAGTCTCACCATGATTGACGATCACGAGCCTTGCCCCAGCCTCCAGGGAAGGCCACCTTCGGTGCTTACCCCGGCCCCGGTAAACACCACGAGATAATTGGCCCCATACAGCCACTCAGCAAAGTCTCGATCCGCTTTTCAAAATCCGTCACTGCCCTGGCACAATCCCTTTCTCAATTTCAGCACACTTCATCACGAGATAACAAGACCCCTGGAAGAGAAGGCTTGAAGAAGAAATGAGAGAAGGGTCATCCCAGATCCCCGTAGAGGTGCTGGAGGATCGCTAAGGCGGCAAGGGCTGCCGTTTCTGCCCGAAGGATCCTCTTCCCGAGCCCCGCCACGAGGAACCCCCCTTGCTGAAAGAGGATCACCTCCTCCTCGGTGAAGCCCCCCTCGGGTCCGATCACTAAGGTCACCTCCGGTGAAGGAGAAAAGTCCTTTAACAGTTCCCGTAAACCCCTCCTCTCCTCCTCCCACAGCAGGATCTTGAGGCCTTGGGCTTCGGGAAGGAACTCCTCCGGGGTCATCGCCTCCGTCACCTCGGGTACGACCGTCCTGTTGGACTGTTTTGCCGCCTCCTGGGCGACGAGCTGCCACTTCGATATTTTCTCCTTTCCTCGCTCCTCCTCCCAGACCGGGATGGAACGGGCGACGAAGA
This sequence comes from uncultured Thermodesulfobacteriota bacterium, assembly GCA_964422255.1. Classification (GTDB taxonomy): domain Bacteria; phylum Desulfobacterota; class B13-G15; order B13-G15; family B13-G15; genus CAYRAR01. The sequence continues at coordinate 3,928 of CAYRAR010000110.1, forward strand.
GAGGAACGATC
>CAYRAR010000110.1:4038-5591 GCA_964422255.1 uncultured Thermodesulfobacteriota bacterium
AGGGCGATCCCCTCTGGGGTTATCCTCTCCTTTGGGATGTAGATCCGCGCCATCCCTTTCCCTTTCTTTTAGCCAGTCCCTCCCTCAATCTCTCCCAGGAAAAAAGGGGGCCGGGGTCCTTCTTCCTGTGAGGGGCGATGTCGCTGTGGCCCACGATCCGTTCGGGTCTGATCGAGGGGTAGCGCTCCATCAGGAGGCAACAGAGCTCGATGAGGCTTTCGTACTGCCGGTCGGTGAAGGGGATAGATATGTCCCCCTCCAGTTCTATCCCGATGGAGAAGAGGTTGCAGTTCGTCCTTCCCTCGAAGGAGCTCTCCCCGGCGTGCCAGGCGGCGTACTCCGGTGGTACGAACTCTATGACCTCCCCCTGGCGGTCTATGAAATAGTGGGATGAGACCCGTATCCCCTGAAGCTCCTTGAAGGACGGGTGGGCCTTGGGGTCGAGGCGGTTGAGGAACAGATCCACCACATAGCCCGTTCCGAACTCCCCTGGTGGTAGGCTTATAGAGTGGATCACGATGAGGTCCACCTCCACTCCTTGACGGGAGGAGAAATTGGGCGAAGGGATCCTCTTTATCTTCAGGCCCATCTCTTCACGTTCAGCTGGTCCCTCAGGCCGTCTCCCAGGAAATTGAAGCCGAGCACCGTGACCATGATCGCCACCCCCGGGAAGGTGGCCACATGGGGGGCAAAGAGCAGAAACTGGGTCCCCTCCTGGAGGAGCCTTCCCCAGGTGGGCACGTCCTGAGGTCCAAGGCCCAGGAAGCTGAGGCTCGATTCGGCCAGGATCACCCCGGCCATTCCGAAGGTCGCCTCCACTATCACCGGGGCCATCACGTTGGGCAGGATGTGGCAGATGATCACCCTCAGGGGACCGGCCCCCAGGGCCCGGGCGGCGATCACATATTCCTTGTTCCTTTCGGCCATGACCTGCCCCCGGACGAGCCTCGTGTATCCGACCCAGCCCAGGAGCGAAAGGGCGAGGATGACGTTGAAGAGACTCGGCCCCAGGATCCCGGTTATGGCTATGGCGAGGAGGATGCCCGGGAAGGCCAGAAGCACATCCACCACCCGCATGATCATCCCATCGACCGCACCCCCCAAGTAACCCGCAATGGCCCCGAGGGCCGTTCCCACCAGGACGGAAAATCCCACTACCAGAACCGCCACCCCCAGGGAGACCCTGGCTCCGTACAGGATCTGAGAGAGAATGTCCCTCCCCAACTTGTCCTGTCCCAAGGGATGGGAGGGGGAGGGGCCTTCCAGTTCTCCCTTGAGGTCTATGGCCATGGGATCGTAGGGGGCGAGAAAGGGCGCTGCCACCGCCATCCCTATCAGCAGGAGGATCATCACTCCTCCTATGAGCATTGAGCGGTTGACCATCCAGGGACTCATCTTTATCCTTAAAGACCAAATATATCAAAGAAGCCGATGCCTTCGGAACCCCTGCATTATCCGAGGCACTGTCAACCTGCCCTGTTGAAATTCCATTGAAGTTGATATGGCTTTCCTTTGTCAAAGCGGGGACATTTAGCTATAATTTATTGCGATGC
>CAYRAR010000111.1:0-5545 GCA_964422255.1 uncultured Thermodesulfobacteriota bacterium
CACGACGAAAAGTCAAGGATCAAAAAGACGAAAGCAATCCGTACAGCCTATAAGCGGATCAACAGATCCATAAGACCCTAATGGGCTTCTGTGCCACCTTCGATAGCGGAAACAGTAATTGACTTCTACCCCCTTTTCGGATATAAGCAGATTATAAAAATGGAAGGGGTGAGTCTTTAATCAAAATACGAAGAAGGAGGTCTTATGATGAAAGGGGTAGGAATAGGAAGAGGGGTATTGTTAGGGTTATTGATCTTTTCATTAGGTGTGGGGACTGCCGTGGCGGCGGAGAAAGAGGTGAAGATCGGGGTGATCTTCCCCCTCTCCGGAGGATTGGCCTCCACGGGCAGGCTTCTCAGGATCGGCGTGGAGCTGGCAGCTGAGATCGTGAACAATAAGGTGGAAGGGATCGACATGCCCATAGCCAAGTGGGAGGGGATCCCTGGGCTTGGGGGAGCGAAGATAAAGCTGATCTTCATGGACCACCGGTCCGATCCCGCCCGAGGGGCCGACCTGGCCAAGCGGTTGATCATGGACGAGAAGGTGGTGGGCATCCTCGGATGCTACAACTCCTCGGTAACCAAGAGCGTGAGCACGGTCTGCGAGCGATACGGCGTGCCCATGATCAACTCCAACTCCACCTCCCCCATCCTCACCACCAGGGGATATCAGTGGTTCTGGAGGACCACCCCTCATAACATCACCTTCTCCCATGACCTCTTTAAGTTCTTAGTGGGCCTTACCGAGGGGAAGGCGAAAGGCGTGGGCAAAATCCCAAAAAAGGAGATCGAGAGGATAGCCATCGCAGGAGAGGAGACGGAGTTTGGGGCCACCGGAATCCAGGTCCTTGAGGAACTGGCACCGAAGTACGGCTTTAAGGTGGTCAAGTCCATCAAGTACCCCCACCAGTCCCCTGACCTGACCAGCGAGGCCCAGGCTATCAGGGCAAGCAACCCCGGCGTTGTGGCCTTCATCCCCTATGTCTCCGATGCCATCCTCTTCATGAGGACCTTCAAGTCGATGAAGTTCAGCCCCAAGATCATCTGGGGGCAGGATGCGGGGATGGTGCAGCCCGAGTTTGCCAATGCCTTGAAGAGAGACGCCGTGGGGGTGCTGACCCGGACGGTCTTCATCCCCAAGATAGCGAAAGTGAAGCCTCTCGCCAAGCAGATCAACGACCTCTTCAAGGCGCGCTCCGGGGAAGACCTGAGCGGGACCTCAGCCAGGGCCTTCACCGGGCTTCAGACCTGGGCCTACGTCCTCAATAAGGCCAAATCCACCGATCCCAAGGCCATCCAGGCAGCGGCCAACTCCCTTCACATCCCTGGAGAGGAGCTGATCATGCCCTGGAAGGGGATCAAGTTCGGAGGGGAGCAGAAGAACGAGAGGGGACAGAATGTCCTCGGGTCAGGGATGATCGGGCAGTGGCAGCTCGCCCCTGGGGAGGACGTGCCCCATCTGGAGGCGGTCTATCCCTTCGAGTACGCCACGGCCAAATTCATCTATCCTTTCCCCAAGTGGAAATAGGGTCGGATCCTGCTGAGGGAGGGCTACGCATAGACGTAGCCCTCCCTTCTTTAATGAGGCCTTCATGGAATTCCTCTTAGATGCCATAACCTCAGGGATCTTGATGGGCCTGATCTTTTCCCTCATCGCCCTGGGACTCACCATTATCTTCGGGGTGATGGACATCGTGAACTTCGCCCACGGTGAGTTCCTCATGGTGGGGATGTATGTGGCCTACTGGTGCAATGTCCTGTTAGGGATGGACCCCCTTGTGGCGATGCCTGTTTCTATCTCTGCAGGGATAATCCTTGGCCTCGCCTCCCATTACCTCTTGGTGAAGCACCTGCTTCGGGGGCCCATGGTTGCCCAGCTCTTTGGGACCTTTGGCCTTATGCTCTTCATAAGGTACATGGTCCTCTTTCTATGGGGACCGAACTTCAGGACCGTGAGCCACGGCTTGATCATAGGGAAGAGCACGGTGATTGGGGGGGTCGTCTTCGATCTGGCGAAGGTGGTCCCTTCGCTGATCAGCATCCTCGCCTTCCTCGGGGTCTCCTATTTCATCAACAACACCCGGGTGGGGAAGGCCCTTCAGGCGACCGCCCTGGATGCGGAGGCTGCAGGGTATATGGGGATACACACCGACCGGATGAACGCCCTCGCCTGGGCCATAGGAGGGGGAACGGTGGGACTGGCGGGAGCCCTGCTGGTGAACTTCTGGTACATAACCCCGGAGATCGGGCTCCTCTTCGTGATGATCGCCTTCGCCACCGTGGCCCTCGGAGGGTTCGGCAGCATAAAGGGGGCCTTCTACGCGGGGGTGATCATCGGGGTGCTGGAGACCTTGGTCGGGGTCAAGGCGCCCAATTTCAAGTTCACGGTGGTATATGCCGCCTACTTCCTGATCGTCGTATTCCGACCGCAGGGGCTTTTCGGATGGAAGCGATAAAGGACGCCTTCGACTTCAGCGACTTTCCCAGGTCAGAGAGGATAGGGCTCCTGCTCTTCAGCATCTTCTCCCTCACCTTCCCCTGGTTCGTATCCTCCTCCTTCGCCAGGGCGGTGATGATCCAGTTCTTCCTCTTTTCCCTTTACGGGATGGGCTGGAACACCATCGGAGGGTACGGCGGTCAGGTCGCCCTGGGGAAGGCCCAGTATGTGGGGATCTCGGCCTACACGGTGGCCATGATGATGATCCTCTGGGACGTCCCCTTCTGGGTGTCCATGCCCATCGGGGTGATCCTGGCGGTGCTCTGGTCCTTCATGATAGGTTATCCCCTCTTCAGGTTGAAGGGTCATTACTTCGCCATCGCCACCATCGCCGTCTCCCTGGTGCTTCAGGACCTCTTCCGCAACTGGGAGTTCGTGGGAGGGGTGCGAGGGGTATCCCTCCCCTTCAAGAAGACCCCCAACTTCCTCTACATGCAGTTCCGCTCCGATGTTTATTACTACTACTTCATCCTCCTCTTTTTCGCTGCTGGGCTCCTCTACATGAACTGGTTCCGAAAGTCGAGGCTGGGCTATCAGCTCCGGGCGATAAAGGCCAACGAGGACGTGGCGGCAAGCTTGGGGATAAACGTGAGGTGGGCGAAGATCAAGGCCTATGCCATCGCCTCGGCCTTTGTGGCCGTGGGAGGGGCCTTCCACACCGTCTACCACATGTACATAGACACCTCCTCGGTGATGCACCTGGAACTCTCGATCCTGATAGCCCTTATGGCCATGCTCGGAGGTGCTGCCTCCCTCTGGGGGCCGATCATCGGTGCTGCGATCCTCGTGCCCCTTGACCGGTATCTGGGGAGCTGGATAGGAGGAGTGAAGTCCCTCTTGGGGCTCGACCTGGTCATCTACAGCATCATCATCATGCTGATCGCCGCCGTGGAGCCCCGGGGCATCTGGGGGCTGGTGGAAAGGGCGAGGGCAAAAAGGAGGAGATGAAGGTACTGGAGGTGATCGAACTGGATAAGCGCTTCGGGGGGGTTGTGGCCAACTCCAAGGTGACCTTCTCCGTGGATGAAGGTGAGATCGTCGGGCTGATCGGGCCCAACGGGGCGGGAAAGACCACCCTCTTTAACTGCATCGCCGGCTACCATAAACCGGACGGTGGAAAGGTCATCTTTATGGGAAAGGATATCACCGGCTGGCCACCCCATAGGACCAACCGGGAGGGGATCGCCCGAACCTTTCAGGTGATAGAGAGCGGAGGGGACCTTTCGGTAAAAGAAGAGGTGATGGTAGGGGCCTTCTGCAAGATAGCCCAGAGGCAGGAAGCCTCAGCCCTGGCCGAGGAGATAGTCGATTTTATGGGACTTGGGGAAGTGAAGGAGATGAGGCTTACAGAGCTCCCCGTGGCCATGCAGAAGAGAGTAGGTTTGGCCAGGGCCCTGGCCACCCAGCCCAAGCTCCTTATGCTCGATGAGGTGGCCGCCGGCCTCACCCCTTCGGAGATAGAGGAGATGAAGGGGCTCCTGAGGAGGGTCAAGGAGCAGTGGAAGCTCACCCTCCTCATCATCGAGCACGTGATGGAACTGGTAATGGGCCTTTCGGACCGGGTGATAGTGCTTGACAGCGGGGTGAAGATCGCTGAGGGGACCCCCGAAGAGGTGGCGAACAACGAAGAGGTGATCAAGGCCTATCTTGGAGAAAAGTATGCTAAGGGTGGAAGATATTGAGCTCGCCTACGGTGCCATCCCCGTAGTGCAGGGTGTCTCTTTCGAGGTGCGGGAAGGGGAGGTTGTGGCCATCGTCGGGGCCAACGGGGCAGGGAAGAGCACCATCCTGAAGGCGATAGCCGGCTCCATTCATCCCCGAAAAGGACGGATAAGCTTTGATGGAAAGGACATATCCTTCCTGAGCAGCCCGGAGATAGTGAAGGCAGGGATTACCTATGTGCCCGAGAACCGCAGGCTCTTCACCCCCCTCACCGTGGAGGAGAACCTGGAGATCGGGGCTTACACGGTCCGGGACCCTCAGCAGATCCAAGAGAACCTGGAGTTCGTTTATCGGCTCTTCCCCCGGCTGAAGGAGAGGAGAAGACAGAGGGCAGGGACCCTGAGCGGAGGGGAACAGCAGATGCTCGCCATCGGCAGGGGGCTCATGACCAACCCGAAGCTCCTGATGCTCGATGAACCCTCCCAGGGCTTGATGCCCATCCTGGTAACGGAGCTCTTCAATTCCATCCACAAGCTCAAGGAGATGGGAAAGACCATCCTGCTGGTGGAGCAGAACGTGAGGGAGGCCCTTGAGCTCGCCGACCGGGGCTATGTGATCCAGTCGGGAAGGGTAGTCCTGGAGGGGACGGGGAAAGAACTCCTCGAATCGGACATGGTCAAGAAGGCCTTCCTCGGACTTTGATCTTTCCCTTAGTTGTATTACATGTTATCATTAAATTAACATCATTACATCATCAGGAGGGGAAACCATGATCAGGACCCAGGTCCAGTTAAAGGAGGACCAGGTAGAATGGCTGCGGCACAAAGCCCGGGAGAGGAGGGTTTCCATATCGGAGTTGATAAGGGAGGGGATAGAGCTCCTCAAGGCCTGGGAGGGGAAGGTCCCTGAAGAGAGGAAAAGGAAGGCCCTTGAGCTGGTGGGACGTTTCTCATCGGGAGTGGGGGACGTCTCTTTGAGGCATGATGAGTATCTGGCGGAGGCCTACAGGAAGTGATGGAGAGGGTATTTGTCGATACCTCGGCCTTCTATGCGGTCATGGATCGTTCGGACAGACTCCACGCCGAAGCGGCCAGGAACTTCGTTGCGTTGCTTGAGGGCGAATTTGAGCTGATCACAACCAATTATGTGGTATTGGAGACCGTGGCCCTGATTCAGAGTAGGCTCGGCTTTGAGGCGGCGAAGCTTTGGACCCAGAGGATACTGGGGATCGTCCAGGTCCACTTCGTCGACGAACCCCTCCAGGAGATGGCCTTCAATCTGTGGCTCGGACTCGCCTCAAGGCAGGTGAGCCTCGTGGACTGTGCGAGCTTCGTCTTCATGAGAAGGGCGAGGCTGGAGGAGGCCTTTACCTTTGATGGCGATTTTG
>CAYRAR010000112.1:0-5539 GCA_964422255.1 uncultured Thermodesulfobacteriota bacterium
GGCTTAAACGTGCCCTGTCAGTCTTCGGGCCAGCTGTGATCCTCACGATGGGAATAATCGTGGGGGGGATAGTCCTCACTATGTTCCGAGCCATCATGGGTCTAAATGAGGTACGGTTCTAAGGGCCTCACGCTGTTGGAACTGCTGGTAGTCCTGTTGATTGTATCCTTAGGGACGGCGTTGCTGCTTCCGAGGGTCCCTCTAAGGACACAGCCGCCAGCTGAAAGGCGTTTCGTCCGCGACTTTCTTCACGTCCTCCGTAGGGCAGGCATCCTGGCCTTACGAGAAGGGAAGGTAGTGAGTTTTGTGATCGATCCTGATAACCGTACCTATGGCATCGAGGGGGAAAAGACGAGTAAGATACCCCTTGAAGTAGAGATAAGAGGAGAGGGGGGAGAAAGGCTCAACGGTAAGTTCTTTGTCTATTTCTTCCCTGATGGCTCAGCTACTGCGACGGAATTGACCATACGTTGCAGCCTAAGGCGATGGGCTCTAAGGGTCCATCCGGTATTGGGGACGGTCTCTATAACGGAACTCAATCCTTGATCGATGAAGGGACGCAGCGGTTTCACCCTCATGGAGGTTCTGGTCTCGGTGGTGATCATGGCTCTGGTGATCGGGGGGCTCACGGCGCTTGTAGGAGGACAGTTGCGGCTCTTGCGGAGGGCGGAGGAACATGTGCTGAGGGAGCACGTGATTGAGCAGGTCCTTAAGCTTCACCTTCAAGAGTTAGACCTCCTCCCTGACGAAGGGGAATGGGAAGGACATCCCTGGACCCTCAGCGTAAGGGATGTAAGCCCGGCAGAAGGACCTCTTGGACTTTACGAACTCTGCGTGGAGACGGGGGGAAGGAGAGGATGCGTGCGTGTGGCTCGGCCTCGATGAAGAGAGGGTTCACACTCCTTGAGCTTATAATCGCTATGGCCCTTTCCGCGCTGGTGGTGTTGTCTGCAGGGATGGCCTTGAGGTTTGCCATCGACACTTGGTGGAAGGGCTATGGCGCAGAAGAGGAACTCGTCAATCTGTTCAGGGTCATGGAACTCTTGGGGCGCCAGTTACGCCATGCCTCGGGGGTCCACCTTCCTTTCAGACGGCAAAAGGGTTTCTTTGAGGCGAAGGAAGGGGATTTGATCTTCCTTACGAACTATGCCCCTTCCTCCTTTAGGGGCGGCCCTGTAATCGTGAGGTACAGCTTGAAAGAAGAAGAGCTTTTGTACCAGGAGATCCCCTACACCTCTGCTCGGACGGAGGAGGAACTTCGATCTCTCCTTTCCGAAACGGAGACTGTGAAGCTCCTCAAAGGGGTGAAGATAGATTTCTCCTGCCGTTTCCCTGAGATGGCAAGTGGTCCCTTCCCCAGCGCCGTTGGGGCCTCGGTGAGGTACAGGGGGAAGGAATACATGTTTTTTATGCCGGTTGAAGTGATACCATGAGAGGTCAACAGGGGATGGTCTTGGTCTTCATCCTTTGGGTGGTGGCTCTTATGGGCCTTCTGACCCTCTGGACTGGAAGGGAAGTGAGGGGAATCTCAATGCTGGCTGAAGGGTATCTGAGGTCATCCCGCGGTTATTTTCTGGCTTACAGCGGCTTTCAAGAGGCCCTTGTGCGTTTGACACTTTCGGACCCCGCTGAGCGCTGGATCCCTGACGGCGTCGAACACACCCTTGTGGTGGACGGGACCCCGGTGAAGGTACGGATCGAAGGAGAGTCTGAAAAGGTCAACGTCAATTTGGCTATGAAGGACACCTTGATGGAGGTGTTCGAAGGCTTGGGCTACACAGATAGCGAGGAACTTGCCGATGCGTTACTTGACTGGAAGGACGCCGATGAAGTCAGTCGTCCTCGAGGGGCAGAGGCCGATTACTACCGCAGTCTGCATCCTCCATACTGGCCTGCTGATCGATCCTTCCAAACCCTTGAGGAGCTTCTTTGGGTGAGGGGGATAAACAGAAAACGCCTTTTCGGGACGGAGGGAGGTCTTATCCACAGGGTGACGCTTTGGGGAGGGAAGGTCAGTACTTCGGTAGAAGGCCATAAGGTACCGGAGATCAGGCCGGGGGGGCTTTATCGGATAGTTTCCTCAACCGGTAGCTTGACCCTTATAGTCATCGTGAGGTATTTACCTCATACAAAACAGCTTTTTCAGACAAGGTATGTGGGTGAATTTTACGGTCTCTAAGAAACGCCTCCTTTGCATCCTCGAAAGCGGCAGCGGATGGGAGTGTGCTCTTGCGAGGTGGAGATGGCGGAGTTTGCAGATAGAAAGCGATGTGAATCTTTCTCAGGCTGAGAAAAAGGATCTGGCCCTTATCTTTGTCAGCAGAAAACGCTATCACCTCACCCACGGGGTTTACCCAAGAAGTGTCAAAAAGGAGCTTGAAGGAGTGGTGAATCTGACGAGACAGGACTTGGTTCCCAACGGACACGAAGCTCACTTCGTAGGGGAACCGGTGGAGGTCGATGATTTCATTCACGTTCCTATCTTTTCAGCCCCTTCAGAGGAGATTCTTCCCTCGGATTTAAGATCCCTTGTCGACGGCCGTTTTGTGGTGACCCCTGCAGCCTTCTACTATCCGTGGGTCTTCCCTCACCAAGAGCCCCATCTGGTGATAGCGAGGACCCTCGAAAACGACACCGCCGAAGTAGCAGTTTACAGCGACAGTGCACTCATCGATTGCTTCCTTTTAACCCCAGATAGCCACCCGCTCTTCATCGCCTACCTTGAGAGACTCGAAGGCTTCAAGAGGTACGCTTTAGGAGAAGACATGGGAGTGCTTCAAGATCTGGGCTTTCAACCGGTGAAGATGACTGAACCTCTAGCAGTCACGATGCTTAGGGCTGCCCTTAAGGTTGGCAAACTGAAGGGATGGCCCGTCCCTGTTGCCCTTCGCGCCGACCCTGTCCGCCTCGCTTACTGTGGGATCTTTGTGCTCCTTTGCCTTTACGGCTTTTGGTGCTTCATCTCCCTCGCCCAGGAAAAGGAATTGGCTGCCAAGGAACGCAAGATAAAGCAGGAGATCGCCTCCCTAAAGGAAGAACTCCAGCCAATGGAAAAGCTCAGTCGGGAGGTCGACCATCTTGAAACCGTATTGAAGAGATTGGCGGAAGTTCACAGAGAGGCCTTGCCGGCATCGGCGGTGATAGGGAGTCTGACTGAGGTGACACCAGATCAGGTCTGGCTTGAAGGCCTCAGGATAGAGGGGAACAAGGTGGTTATAGATGGGTACGCTCCTTCAGCGGATAGATACGTTGCCCTTTTGAGTGAGTGCCGGAGTTTCCAGGATGTGAGCTTTGCATCTGCAGTCAGAAGAGATAAGAGAACGGGCCTTGAGAGGTTTTCCATAAGGCTCTGTCTGAGGAAGACACGGTGACAGGGAAAGATCGTTGGCTTCTCTTCGGGGCGGTGAGCTTTTTGATCTTTTCGGCCCTCTTCTTCTTTCACCTAAGGTGGATCGAACCACACCTTAGGTCCGTGGAGATGAGGAAAGAAGCCTTAGCGCAGAATGAGGCGCTCCTTCGTAAACTCCAGCAGAAGGTAAGGCGCCTTAGACAGGTGCTGCCGGAACTGAAGAGGCGCAGAGCAGAGCTACAGGAAGAACTCCAGGGTTGGGAACCGGTAGAGGACCCCTATCAATTGATCTCCCTGCTCAAGGGCCGGTTGAAACCCTATATGGGGGAAGACTTGCAGCTCGAAAACTACCGGGTGGAGGAGGGCGAGGGGGGGAGGAAGATCGTCCTCTCCCTTTACTCCAATATCCGGGGTCTCTCTGAATTGCTCAAGGAAATAGAGGAGATGAAGGGGCTGTATATCACGGCCATATCTATCAAGAAGATGAGACGTCTGAAGGGCGGCCTTGACCTATCCGTGAGGTTGCGGTGCGAAAGCATAGGTGGCTGATCGTCATTATAGTACTTGTGCTGGTCTCAGGGGCCTTCGGTGCTGCAAAACGAAGGGAGGTAGAACTTCAATTTGAGGGTGCAGATGTGGCCGAGGTCATAAGGGCTATCGTGGGCCAGTATATGGGGATGAACTATCTGATAGGCACCGGTGTGGGGGGCAGGGTGACGCTCTACATCAGGGGAAGCTACACAGACGAGGAGCTATTGGCCTTGTTGAAGGAGGCCTTGGAACTCATTGGGCTCAAGGTCTTGGAGAAAGACGACAAGGTTGTGATCGTCGCAGCCCAGGTTGCTCCGAAGGTGGGGGGACTAAAGGTCGCCTTTCGGCCCGAAGAAGGGGCCATCCTCATCCAGCGACTGAAGTACTTGCCGCTGGATGAATCATTGAAGGTCGTTAAGCCCTTTACCTCTGCTTCAGCTGTGCTTCAGGCGACAAAGGCGGCTTCAACCCTCATAATCTTCGATAAGAGGCCCAACCTTGAGACCGTATCGTCCCTCCTTAAAGTCCTCGATCAGCCTCTTTTCGAAGGGGTCTTCATCCGTGCTATGGCCCTCAAACAGGCCGATCCCAAATGGGTGGTGGAGAGGGTTGAGGATCTCTTTAAAAGGTTCAGCCTGTTGAAGAACAACCCCAGGTTGAGGGAGGAACTGGTCCTTCTGCCTTTGGAAGAGGTAGGTAAAATACTGATCTTTTCCTCGCAGGAGGACCTCTTACGCTTGGCAGAGAGGCTCATTGAATCCCTTGACGTAAGCGGGGTGGTTACCGAGCAGCGGGTCTACATACGCTTTATAGAGAACGGAAGCGCCGAGGAGATAGCAGACCTGTTAAACCAGATCTTTGCAGGAAAGGAGCCCGAAAAGGGGAAACCCATCGTTAAGGCGGAACGGAAATCAACCCCTCAAAGTCCTCAGAGACCCCCGGCCCCATCGCTAATAGCTGCTTCCGTGAAGATCATCGCTGACAAGGTCAACAACGCCCTCATCATAAAAGCTACCCCCTACGACTATAGGATGATAGAAGAGGTGATAAAAACGCTGGACATCCTTCCCAGGCAGGTCTTTATCGAAGCCATCATCGCCGAGGTGACCCTTAAGGGCGAGCTAAGTTATGGTGTGGAGTGGTTCTTGAGAAAGGGACGTTACAGCGCTGCCCAACGCTTTGGTATCCTAGAGGAACCGGAAATACCCTTTGGTGGAGGGCCAACGGGCATCTTTTTCCATTATTTCAAACCCGAGGACTTCCTCGGTTTCCTGAGGCTTTTATCCTCGACCACCGATGTCCACATCCTTTCGAACCCCACGGTGATAGCCGTGGACAACCAGCCCGCCAAGATCACCGTCGGAGGTCGAGTTCCCACTCTCACTCAGACGCTTACGACGGTGGAAGCCACTGAGCAGATAGTCTCTTCAGTTCAATACCAGACCTACGGGATCATCCTCACGGTGACCCCCCGTATAAGCTCTTCTGGGATGGTCCGCCTCGAGATCAAACAAGAATACACCGACGTGCAGCAAGAGACCTTTGCCGGTCTCACCACCCCCTCATTTATAGAGCGCACGGTGGAAACCAACCTCGTGACGAAAGATAGCCAGACCGTGCTCCTCGGAGGGCTTATGCAGACCAAGTTAAACGAGGTAA
>CAYRAR010000113.1:0-4197 GCA_964422255.1 uncultured Thermodesulfobacteriota bacterium
CCTCTCGGCCAGGGTCATCGACTCCAGGGACGGCTCCACCACCAGCAGCACCCCATCTATCCCCTCCTCCACGCCCCTCCCGAAGTGCTCGACCCCTGCCTCCATGTCCACGAAGGCTATCTCCCCTTTCCTCAGGCGGAGCTTCTTCAGAAATTCCCTGCTCAGGGCCCCCATGGGGCAGGCGCATCCCTCCAGGGCCTGAAGGATCTTCCCTATCGCCACAAGCCCCAGGCCGTTCTTCTCCACCAGATAGGGCGAGGGGATCCCGTCCAGCCCTATCTCCTCCTCCGCCAAGATGTTCCTCTTCCCCATCCTCTTCTTGAGCCCCTTCTTCCCCCCGAGCATCTCCATCAACGGGACAGGGGGATGAGGGAAACCCAGAAGCCTGAAGAGGCCCGAGTTCGATTCATCCGAGTCGACCACCAGCACCCTCAGTCCCTTCCTCCTCGCCTCGGTGGCAAGAAGCGCCACCACGGTGCTCTTACCGCTTCCTCCCTTTCCGCATACTGAAAACTTCATCGGTCCTCTCCCATAAGCCTCACTTCCTTGAAATTGGGGACCACTTCCCGGAGGGTATCCTCTAAGGCCTCCTGGGCGATCTCCTTATTCCCCCCGGCCCTGTCCACATGGCAGGCCGCAGGGTTCGTGAGCGGCCTGTAATACCTCACGGTGACGATGCCGCCCTCTATTCCCTCGAGCCTCACCTCTGCTCCTCCCAGCATCCGGTTCACCCGCTCGAGGACCTCCTTTACCTTTCTCTCTACTTCCTCCATCCTTTGCCTCCTAAGAGATAATATTCACTTTTTTGAATATAATACTTCGCCTGCCAAAAGGCAATGGGGAGGGCGTCTATTTCCTTTCCCTGTTACGTTCGTAGATTATCCTTAAGCCCTTCAGGGTGAGGAACTCGTCCACGGTGTCGATGGCCGTTGTGCCAGAGGCCATAAGGGGAGCGAGCCCTCCGGTGGCGACTACGAAGGGTTGGGAGCCCACCTCCTCCGCCATCCTCTTTATGATCCCCTCGACGAGCCCCACGTATCCATAGAAGATCCCCGATCTTATGCTTTGAACGGTGTTCCTCCCTATCACCCGCTGGGGGGCGCTCACCTCCACCCGCGGCAGCTTCGATGCCTTCTGGAAGAGGGCCTCGGTGGCCACAAGGACCCCCGGGGCTATCGCCCCTCCTATGTACTCCCCCTCCGGGGAGACGTAGTCGAAGGTGGTGGCGGTGCCGAAGTCCACCACGATCAGTTCCCTCCTGTACTGCTCATAGGCCGCTATGGCATTAACTATCCTGTCCGCCCCCACCTCGGCAGGGTTCTCATAAAGGATGGGCATCCCGGTCCTTATCCCCGGTCCCACCACCAAAGGGGATATCCCGAAATACTCCTTCGCCATCCCCTCCAGGGTGGGGAGCAGAGGGGGAACTACGCAGGAGATGGCCATCCCTTCGAGCCCTTGCAGGGTCAACCCCTTAAGCTCGAAGAGGTTCTTCAGCATGATGCCGAACTCATCGACCGTTCTGGACGTTTCCGTGAGAATCCTCCAGTGATGAAGGAGCCTCTTTCCCCTGAAGACCCCCAGCACCGTATTCGTATTTCCCACATCTACCACCAGCAGCATCTCACCACTCCTTGACCTTCAGGTCTCCGGCGACCACTCTCCGCACCTCCCCCTCCTCGGTCTTTACGAGGAGGGCCCCGTCCCCGTTCAGCCCCTGGGCTACCCCCCTTATCTCCTCGTCGAGGAAGACCACCTCGACCTTCCTTCCCTTCACCGCTGAGCGCTCCTCCCACCCCCTGAGTACTTCCTCCCTCCCGCCTCTCAGGAAGGTCTTGTACCATTTATCAAAACCCTTGAGGAAGGCAAGGAGCAGGGTGAGGCGATCCACCTCTTCGCCCCTCTCGAGGAGCAGCGAGGTGCTTACAGACCGGAGTTCCCCGGGCATCTCCTCCCTTCTCATGTTAACGTTTATCCCCACCCCCACGACCACGAAATTCACCAGGTCCATTTGGGCATCGGCCTCGGTGAGGATACCTGCCACCTTCTTGCCCCCAAGGAGCAGGTCATTGGGCCACTTGATCTCAGCCCTAAGTCCGGCCACCTCCTCCGTCGCCTCTGCCAGGGCCAGGGCCGCCATCAGGGTGATGAGGGGTACGTGGGAAGGGGGTAGAGGAGGGCGCAGGATGAAGGAGAGGTAAAGGTTCACCCCCTTCGGGGAGTGCCACCTCCTGCCCATTCTCCCCCGGCCTTTGGTTTGCGCATCGGCGATCACTACCTCTCCCTCAGGGGCCCCTCCCCTGGCCATCTGGAGGGCGATGTCGTTGGTCGAGCCCACCCGTTCGAGGAAATGGACTTCTTTCCAGATCGTCCCTTCAGGGAGGGCCGCGATGATCTCCACAGGGTTCAATCCCCTTGGTCCTCCCTTCAACCTATAACCTTTGGCCCTCCGGGCCTCTATCTGGTATCCCTCCTCACGGAGCCTCCTGATGTGTTTCCACACCGCTGCCCTCGATATCCCGAGGGAGGAGCTGAGGTGTTCCCCTGAAATAAATCCATTTGTCTCCTTCAGAGCCCTGAGCACCTTCGCTGCTGCGTTCATCCCTTGGTCCCCTCCGCCCGGTCGTACCTGAAGAACCTCATGGAGAAGGTGCCCCGTCCCTGGGTCATGGAGCGCAGATCCGTGGAGTAGCCGAACATCCGGGTGAGGGGAACATAGGCCTTGATCAGGGCCATCTTCCCCTTCGTGGTGATCGCCTCCAGGTGTCCCTTCCTCGCTTGGAGATCCCCTATCACCTCCCCCATAAACTCCTCGGGGACCATCAGGTTGAGCTCCATGATCGGCTCAAGCAGCACCCCTCCAGCCTTCTGGCAGGCCTCCCGCAGGGCCTGGGCCGTGGCCGCCTTAAGCACCATCGGGGTGTACTCATCTTCACTGTACTTCGCCCCCTTAAGGATCACCTTCACGTCGGTGAGGGGATACCCGGAGAGTACCCCCACGGTGCTCGCCTCCTCCACCCCCAGCTCTATTGCCTCCCTCACCTCCTGAGGCAACTCCTCAGGGGGCAGGAGGGAAACGAACTCCACCCCCTTCCCCCTCTCAGTCCCTATCACCTCCAGGGTGATCTCGGCCCAGCGGTTGGCCCCCTCGATGAGCTTGGAGAACCTGGAGGTGACCTCTGCCGCCCCCTCCACTGTCTCCCGGTATACCACCTGGGGCCTTCCCACGTTCACCTCCAGGTTGTACTCCTCCTGCATCCTCCGGATGATCACATCGAGGTGGAGTTCCCCCATGCCGGAGATCACCGTCTGGCCCGTCTCCTCATCATAGGAGACGCGGAAGGTGGGGTCCTCCTCGGCCATCTTCTCCAGGACCATGGCCAGCCGCTCCTGGTCCCGGTTGGTCTTGGGCTCAACGGCCACTGAGATCACCGGCTTGTAGAAGTCTATGGGCTCAAGGAGTATGGGATGCTTACGATCGCAGAGGGTGTGGCCGGTGGAGGTACCCTTTAGCCCCGCCACGGCCACGATCTCCCCCGCCCTTGCCCTCTCCAAGCGCTTGCGGTGATTGGCATGCATCTCGAAGATCCGGGCCACCTTCTCCTCCCGCTTCAGGTTGGCGTTGTAGACCGATGTCCCCACCTCCAGCACCCCGGAGTAGACCCGGATATATGTGAGCTTCCTCCCCTGATCCATCATTATCTTGAAGGCGAGGGCGCAGAGGGGTTCCGCCTCATCGCTCCTTCTCCTCTCCGTCTGATGGGTGAGAGGGTTTATCCCCTCCACTGGTGGGACATCGAGGGGGGAGGGGAGGTAATCTACGATGGCATCAAGCAGGGGCTGGATCCCCTTGTTCCTGAGGGCCGCCCCGCAGAGCACAGGGACGAGCTTCATCTCGAGGGTCGCCTTCCTTATCGCCTCCTTTATCTCCTTCTCGCTTATCGGTTCTCCGCTCAAGTATTTTTCGATCAGCAGATCGTCCGTCTCCGCTATCTTCTCCAGGAGCTCCTCCCTGTAACGAGAGGCCTCGGGAAGGATCTCAGGGGGTATCTCGGTCTCGTAATATTTGGCGCCCAGGCTCTCCTCATCCCACAGGACTCCCTTCATCCTTATCAGGTCGATTACCCCCTGAAAGGAGTCCTCTGACCCCCAGGGGATCTGCACCGGGAGGGGGTTGGCACCGAGCTTTTCCACCAT
>CAYRAR010000113.1:4207-5428 GCA_964422255.1 uncultured Thermodesulfobacteriota bacterium
ACGGTGCCGAAGAAGTCGGCCCCCACTCTATCCATCTTGTTGACGAAGGCGAGCTTGGGGACCCGGTACTTGTCGGCTTGATGCCAGACAGTCTCCGACTGGGGCTCTACCCCTCCCACGGCGCAGAAGATGGCGATCGCCCCATCGAGAACCCTAAGGGACCTCTCCACCTCGATGGTGAAGTCCACATGGCCCGGGGTATCTATGATCTGTATGATATGGCCCCTCCAGTGGCAGGTGGTGACCGCTGAGGTGATGGTTATACCTCGCTCCTGTTCCTGGGTCATCCAGTCCATCACCGCAGTGCCGTCGTGGACCTCCCCCATCTTGTAGGTCCTTCCTGTGTAGTAGAGAATCCTCTCGGTCACGGTGGTCTTGCCCGCATCGATATGGGCCATAAACCCGATGTTCCTCGTCCTCTGAAGCCGCTTTTCCCCTGCCATCTTCCGCTTGCACGAAGGCTTTTTATCAGGAGGCTATCACATAAGCCTCAAGGGGTCAATTTTTGTTCCCTTTCGGTGACGTTTTTTGTCACCTACGACTTCGAAGGGGATGAGATCACGGTCATTTCAGGTGGGAATTTTGGCACAATAACTGCATAAACTTAATCGAGGAGAAGAGAGATGACAGGAAGACTGACCGTTTCGAAGATAGCGTTTCTTCTGGCGATCGGGACCATCCTCATCCTTCAGGCCATCCTGAAGAAACATTTTCTGGGGCTTCCCTTCTGACGGGGACCTGTAGGGGATGCGGATAGAGAAGGAGGGAGAGGAATCCCCTCCTCCCCCTCCTTCTTTTTTCCTATATGAAGAGAGGGCAGAGCACGAGGGTGATGGTGCTCAGGAGCTTCACCAGCACGTGAAGGGAGGGTCCGGCGGTGTCCTTCAGCGGATCACCTACCGTATCTCCCACCACCGCAGCGGCGTGGGCAGGGGTGCCCTTTCCGATGGCGTTTCCGTTCTCGTCCTTCACCATCCCGGTCTCGAACATCTTCTTGGCGTTGTCCCAGGCACCTCCTCCGTTGTTCATGAAGCTGGCGAGGATGATCCCCCCTATGGTCCCCACCATGAGGACCGCTGCCACCGCCATGGCCGCGTCATAACCCGGGATGAAGTTGAAGATCACCCCCACGGCCACGGGCACCACGACGGCCAGCACTCCCGGAGCGATCATCTGCCTGAGGCCGGCGCGGGTGGTGATGTCGACCGCCTTGGCGTAATC
>CAYRAR010000114.1:0-5407 GCA_964422255.1 uncultured Thermodesulfobacteriota bacterium
CTATTAAGCCTTCCGGCACCTGAACGTTGTTTTTATTACCATGCGTTGAAATTTCTGTCAACCCTGTGATCCTAAGCCTCTGGGCTAAAAGGAGGCGCGCATGAGGGTGAGGAAGGTGTTGGGGAAGAGGCCGAGGAAGATCACCACGATGATAAATAGGTAACAGAGCACTTTCTCCCTCAGGGAAAGCTCCACAGGGTCGCTCCTTTCGGGGTCCCTGGAGTAGGCGTATCGCACCAGGTTCAGGTAGTAGAAGAGAGAGATGGCCGTATTGACCGCCCCGATTATCACGATATCGAGATGTCCCTGGTGGAAGGCGGCCATGAAGACGAAGAGTTTTCCCGCAAACCCCCCTGTCGGAGGGATTCCCGCGAGGGAGAAGGCCGAAACGGCCAGGGTGAAGGCAAGAAGGGGTGCCCTCTTCCATAGCCCCTTCAGGTCATCTATCAGGACGTTCTCCCCTCTCTGGGAAAGGATCATGACCACGAGAAAGAGCCCCAGGTTCATGAAGAGGTAGACAGCGATGTAGTAGATGGCCGAAGCCCCTCCTTCTTTGCTCAGGGCCAGAATCCCCATAAGCAGATAGCCAGCATGGGCGATACCTGAGTAGGCGAGGAGCCTCTTTATGTCCCTCTGCACAAGCCCCACCAGGTTGCCCAGGGTCATGGAAAGGGCCGAAAGGAGGATGAGCATCTCCACAAAGCCCTCTGCCTCCTTCGGGGCCAGGAAGGCGAGCCTGATCAGCAGTGCCACAGCCCCTATCTTGGGCACTGTGGCGATGAAGGTGGTCGTCTGGTTTGAAGCGCCCTCGTACACATCAGGGCACCAGAAGTGGAAGGGGAAAAGGGCCAGCTTGAAGAAGAAACCGGAAAGGGCGAGCACCAAGGCCATCGTGACCATCGGCCCGGGACCCGCGCTCAGGAGGCGGGGGACGATATCCCTCAGGTAGGTGGACCCGACCAGGCCGTAGAGGTATCCCATCCCGTAAAGCATCACCCCTGAGGAGATGGCGCCGAAGAATATGTACTTTGCCGCTGCCTCAAGCTCCATCCGGGTCTGCCCACGACGAAGGGGTATGACGATATAGAGGCTAAAAGAAGAAAGCTCGAGGGCTACATACACGGTGATCAGCTCCTGGGCGCTCACCAGGAGCATGAGGCCCAAGGCGCTCAGGGTGAGGAACATGGCGAACTCCGGGGCCCATCTCCCCTCGACCTCCTTCTCCCCTTCGCCCATGAGGAGGACCAAGAAGAGTCCCATGGCCACCAAGGCCTTGAATATCTGGGAGAAGAGGTCCACCCGATAGGCCCCACCGAAGAGCTCACCCGAATTCCCGAGGGTGAGGAGAGCTATGGCTACTCCCACGAAGGAGAGGATCCGGGAGAGGGGGACGATCGCTCCCTTCTTCGAGGAGAGGGAGAGGAGGAAGTAGATCAGGAAAGAGAGGAAGGTGAAGAGTTCAAGGAGACACGCCGACATCACATCCCCCTGCCCAGTTGCTGAAGGAGCCCCGCCAGGGTCCCCTCTATCACCCGGATGAAGTTGGCCGGAAAGAGCCCTATCCAGATGACGAAGAGGACGAGGGGCGCCAGATAGATGATCTCCCTGAGGTTCAGGTCCCTCATCGGTGAACGTTCCTTCTCGGCCCAGGTGATCCTCTTTAGCAGCCTGAGCATGTAGGCAGCAGCGAGGACCGCCCCCACCACCGTGAAGAAGCCCGCCACCTTCTGGGCGCTGAAGGCCCCGAGCAGGACGAACAGTTCGCCCACGAAGTTGTTCGTCCCGGGAAAGGCGAAGGAGGAGAACGAGAAGAGGCCGAAGAACCCCACATAAAGGGGCATGATCTTTCCCAGCCCGGAGTTATCCTCTATCAGCCGGCTGTGGGTCCGTTCGTAGATGATCCCCACACAGAGGAAGAGGGCACCGGTCGTTATGCCGTGGTTGAGCATCTGGAGCATCGCCCCCTTAAAGCCATTGAGGGTAAAGGTGAAGATCCCCAGGGTCACAAAGCCCATGTGGGCCACGCTCGAGAAGGCGATAAGCCTCTTCATATCCTCCTGCCCCAAGCAGACGAAACCCCCGTAGATTATGGCGGCGACCGAAAGCACGATCATATAGGGGGCGAAGTAGAAGCTCGCCTTGGGCGTTATCGGCAGGCAAAACCTCAGGAAACCGTACGTCCCCATCTTCAGCAAGATGCTGGCCAGAAAGACGCTTCCTGCCGTGGGCGCCTCCACATGGGCCGCAGGCAACCACGTGTGGAAGGGGAACATGGGGACTTTGATGGCGAAGGCGATGGCAAAGGCCAGAAAGACCCAGTACTGGAACCTAAAGGAATATCCCCTGAACATCGCCTCGGGGATGCTGAAGGTGCCGTTCTTCAAGTAGAGGGCGATGATCGCCACAAGGAGAAATACACTTCCCACCAGGGTGTATATGAAGAACTTTATGGAGGCATAGTCCTTTCTCGGCCCTCCCCATACGGCGATGAGCAGGTACATGGGGATGAGCATCGCCTCCCAGAAGATGTAAAAGAGGACGAAATCGAGGGAGGAGAAGACCCCGATCATCGCCGTCTCCATCAGCAGGATGCAGAACATGAACTCCTTCACCCTAACTTCTATCTGCCGCCACGAGCAGAGCACGCAAATGGGGGTCAGAAGGGCTGTAAGGAGGATGAGGAGCACCGAGATCCCATCCACCCCTAAGTGGTACTTTGCCCCAAGGAGCGGTATCCAGTCCTTCATCTCCACGAACTGAAAGCCCTTCTTCGTTGGGTCGAACTGGAAGTAGAGGGGGAGGGAGATGGCGAGGTTCATGAGGGAGACGATGAGGGCGATCACCTTCACCTTGAGCTCGTCCTCGAACAGCAGCAGAAGGAGCGCCCCTGCCAGGGGGAGGAAGATCACATAGGAGAGTATGGGATAACCTACCTCGCCCATCGCTTCAGGACCCCATGATCATGATTCCCAAGAGGACGAAGAGGAGGGCCACGGCAAGACCTATGTAGAGCTGCACCCTCCCGGTCTGAAGTCCCCTGACCTTTCCCCCGATACCCCTCACGCCATAAGCTATCCCATCCACCGCTCCGTCTATTCCCACCACGTCGAAGCGGGAGCAGGCCTCGGCCCCTCCGAAGAGGGCACGGAGCCCCAGGATCCTGTAGAGCTCCCCCCAGATGGCATCAAGTACCCTTATCACCTTCTCGTCGAACCACATGAAGCCCCCTGCTCCCTTCCGGTAGAAGAAGTCCATATCGAGGTTGATCTTCTCCTCAGGCTCAAGCTTCTTGAGCAGCAGGAAGAAGACCACACCGGTGAAGGTGAGAAGCTGCATGGTCTCCGAGAGGTGGTGAAGGGAATAAGGGTGGTAGTGGACAGGATAGGGCAGAAGCACATAGAGCATCTTCGGATAGACCCCGATGGCGAAGCAGAGCAAAGAGTTGAGCCCCATGGCCCAGAGCATGTTGGCAGGGGGCTCTTTCGCCTCGATCCCCGAGTCCTTGCCGAAGAAGGCGAAATAGGTGACCTTGAGCCCTACCGAGAGGAAGGTCCCGATGGCGGCCAGATCCATGAGGAGCATCAGGATCCACCTTCCCGACTCATGGGCCGAGGCGACGACCATCGACTTGCTGACAAATCCGCTGAAGAGGGGAAAACCCGAGATGGATACCGCCCCCACCACGTAAAAGATCATCGTTAGGGGCATCCAGCGGTAAAGCCCTCCTAATTGGGTCAGACGCGAGCGTCCCGTCATATAGAGGACAGAGCCCGCCCCCATGAAGAGAAGCCCCTTATAAAGGATGTGAGCAAAGGCATGGGCACAGGCCCCGTTCACCCCCATGGCGGTCCCTATCCCCACCCCGGCCACCATGTAGCCGACCTGGCTTATGATGTGGTAGGCGAGCACCCGGCGCATATCGTTCTCGATCACCGCATAGCAGACTCCGTAGACCGTCATGGCCGTGCCCAGGATGGCCAGGACGTTGAAGCCGGGGAAGGCCCGGGCGAGGACGTAGACGGCCGTTTTGGTGGTGTAGGCACAGAGAAAGACCGCTCCCTCGACCGTGGCCTCAGGGTAGGCATCGGGAAGCCATGCATGAAGGGGCAGGACCGCCGCATTCAATCCGAACCCGGCCATGATCAGGTACTCCGCAAGCCCCGCCCCTTCCTGTGGGATGAGGCAAAAGGCCATGGAGCCCGTGGCGTAGTAACGGAGCATCATACCCGTGAAGAGGCAGAGCCCACCGAAGACATGGACCATCAGGTAACGGAACCCTGCCCTTATCGCCCGGGGCTCTCCCCTGTACCAGATCAGGAAGACCGAGCTCACCGCCATGATCTCCCAGAAGACGAGGAGGGAGAGGTAGTCCCCGGCAAAGATCGCCCCGAGAGAGCTCCCCACGTAGATGTAGGCGGCCATGTGGTGGCCGTCCTCCTCCCGGTGCAGGCCGTAAAGGACGCTGAGGAAGGCCATGATGGTGAAGACCCAGGCGAAACAGAGGCTGAGCTTATCGACCTTCCCCAAGGTTATGGTGAAGCCGAGATAGTCCGTGCTCCAGTAAGTGCCGGGGCGCATAAAGGCGACATCCACGATCGAAAGGATCGGGATGAGGAGCAGGTAGAGTTTCTTCCCCTTCCCCTGGATGAAGGGGATGAGCAGGGCGCCGAACAGGTAGAGAAATCCAGGGTGTACCCACTCAGTCATAATAATCCTCCTTCTTCGAGAGGAGGAGATGAGCGAAGCCCTTGCTCACCTTGATCAGGGCGAAACAACCCACTATCCCGAAGGCCGCCCAGAAGAGGTAGACCCTGTCGGTGAGAAGGTGTATATGGTGCCGCGGTACGAGGATGTCGAAGACCAGGAGGACGACGAGATAGCCCGCCAGCACCTTCTTCAGCCCCCCTAAGTGATCCCTCAGATACTGTATCCACTCACCGATCCTCATGGCAGAATCCGCCCTATCAACTCTACGAAGAAATCGGGCCAAATACCGATCAGAAAGGATATGATCGAGGCCAAAACCAGGGGTACCACCATCGTAGCCGGTGCCTCATGGAACCTCTCCCTGATCCTGCCCATACCTCCTCGGCCAGGGAAGAAGGCCCTTATGGTGATCGGGGCGAAGTAACCGGCGTTAAGGAGGGAGCTTACCATCAGGACGATCACCAGCCCCAGCTCCTTTATGTCCAGGGATCCCTGGACCAGGTACCACTTGGTGACGAACCCGGCCACAGGGGGGACCCCGATCATGCTCAGGGAGGCCAAAGCGAAGGCCCCCATGGTGAAGGGCATGCTGTAACCGATCCCATCCAGCTCGCTGATCAGCTTCTTGTGGGTGGCCACATAGATCGCCCCTGCACAAAAGAAGAGGGTGATCTTGCTGAACCCGTGGTTGATGATATGG
>CAYRAR010000115.1:0-5395 GCA_964422255.1 uncultured Thermodesulfobacteriota bacterium
TCAAGGACATGACCTTTGAGGAAGAGCAGAAGCGGCGCGAGGAGGAATCCAAGAGACGTTACCTCAAGGAGAAGGTTCAGGAGCTTTCCGCCTTCATCCAGCGGCTCGCTGCGGGCGACTTCTCTGCTGACTGCACGATGGGCGATGAGGACGAGGCACTGCAGATGCTGGCCCGTTCCCTCAACGATATGGTCTCCCGCCAGAGGTCTCTGCTGCTTCAGGTCTCCGCGGCGGCCGATCAGGTCGCTACGGCAGCCGCCCAGGTGGCAGAGGCGAGTCAGCGTCTGGCCGAGGGGGCCTCGGAGCAGGCCGCCTCCCTCCAGGAGACCTCCAGCTCCATGGAGGAGGTCGCCTCCATGGCCAAGAACAACGCCGATGGGGCCACCGAGGGCGATCGCCTCATGAAGGAGGCCTCCCAGGTGGTGGAGAGGACCCGCGGCTCCATGGAGGAGCTCACCCAGGCGATGGAGGAGATAACCGCATCGAGCCAGAGGACCCAGAGGATAGTGAAGACGATAGATGAGATCGCCTTCCAGACCAACCTGCTGGCTCTCAATGCCGCCGTGGAGGCGGCCAGGGCCGGGGAGGCAGGGGCCGGCTTTGCGGTGGTGGCCGATGAGGTGAGGGCTCTGGCCCAGAGGAGCGCTGAGGCGGCCAAGCAGACCGCCGATCTGATAGAGGAGATGGCCAAGAGGGTGGAGGAAGGCAAGGAGCTCTTGAGCAGGGCGGACAGCGACTTCTCCCAGGTGGCCGAGTACTCCCAGAAGGTGGTCCAGATCATGGCGGAGATCGCTGTGGCCAGCAAGGAACAGGCCGAGGGGATAAAGCAGATCAACGAATCCCTGGGACAGATAGACAAGGTAACCCAGCAGGTCGCCTCCAGCGCCGAGGAGAGCGCCTCTGCGGCCGAGCAGATGCGCTCTCAGGCCGAGGACCTGAGGGAGCTCATCTCCCACTTCAAGGTGGACGGAGCAGAGCCTGCTGAAGAGAAGGAGGAGAAGAAGGCCCCAAAGGCGAAGAGGGTAGTTGCCGCTGCGACGGTGGACCCTGAGAAGGTGATCCCTTTAGAGGAAGGGACACCGTAAAGGAGAGGAGGTAAATGGCCGTGCAGCAAGGGGGGAGGGATTTCGAGGCCCCTTTTCCCCCTATAACGGATGAGGAGTTCAGGAAGATAAGCCTCCTCGCCTACGAGAAGGCAGGGATAAGGCTTGGGCCTGAGAAGAAGGTCTTGGTGCAGTCCCGCCTCTGCAAGGTCCTGAGGAAGGAGGGCCTCACCTCCTATGATGAATACTACTGCAGGCTCATCGCCGATAAGACTGGCAGGGAGTTTGCCCGGTTCATCGACCTGATCACCACCAACTTCACCCACTTCTTCCGGGAGAAGAGACACTTTGACTTCCTCTCGGAGCAGATCCTCCCCGAGGTGAGGGAGAGCGGGAGGGTCCTGCGAATATGGTCTGCCGGTTGTGCTACAGGGGAGGAGCCCTACAGCATCGCCATCCTCCTGCTGGAGGAGGGGTTTTCGGCCGATGAGGCGATGGTCCTGGCGAGCGACATCTCCCTTCAGGCCCTCAGCGAGGCCGAAGAAGGGGTGTACGAGGAGGAGAAGTTGAGGGAACTTCCCCCGGTCCTGAAGAGGAAGTACTTCCTCCCGGCAGGAGGAGGCCGTTACAGGATAAAGGAGGAGGTCAAGGGGCTTGTTCGGTTCAGGCGCTCCAACCTCCTCTTCCCCCCTCCCTGGGGCTTTCCCCTCGACGTGATCTTCTGCCGCAATGTGATGATCTACTTCGACAACGAGAACAAGAAGAGGGTGCTGTGGAACCTCCGGAGCGCCCTGAGAAAGGGGGGATATCTCTTCGTCGGTCACGCCGAAAGCCTCATTACCGTGAGCAACGGGACGGGCTTAAAGTACATGAGGCCTTCCATATATCGGAGGATGGAATGAACATCATCGTGGGAATAGGGGAGTACAAGGTCACCGATAACCCGGCAGCGGTGCTGATCACTTACAGCCTGGGTTCCTGCATCGGGGTCACCGTCTATGATCCCGTGGTCAAGGTGGGGGGGATGCTCCACTTCATGCTCCCCGAGGCCCGGATAAACCCGGATCGGGCAAGGGAGCGACCAGGGATGTTTGCCGATACCGGTTTCCCCCTCCTGCTTGAGGAATGCCAGAAGCTTGGCGCCGACAGGAGGAGGATGTCGGTGAAGGTGGCGGGAGGAGCCCAGATCCTCGATGCAGGAGATCACTTTAAGATAGGGAAGAGGAACTACGTGGCCCTCAGGAAGGTCCTCTGGCAGAACAGGATCTTCATAGATGGGGAGGACATCGGGGGCTGTGTGAACAGGACGATGAGGCTTGAGCTCTCGACGGGGAAGGTCTCGGTGAAGGTCTCGGGAAACGGAGTAAAGGAACTATGAAGAATGTACATGAGATCATAAACTCGGTGGAGAAGCTCCCTCCCTTTCCTCAGGTGGCCCTGAGGGTGATGGAGATGGTCCAGGACGAGGACGTCTCTTTTGGAAAGATAGCCGAGGTGGTCCAGTACGATCAGGCGATAACGGCCAACGTGCTCCGGGTATGCAATTCTCCCTTCTTCGGGTTGAGGAGGAAGATCTCCTCGGTGAAGGAGGCCCTGGTATACATGGGGCAGAAGTACTTCATGGAGGTAGTGGTTGGTATGGCATCCTCCCAGTACTTCCGCCAGGGGCAGAAGGGATATGACCTCGCCCAGGGGGAGCTCTGGCGCCACTCGGTGGCCTGTGCCATCGCCTCAAGGCTCCTCTCCCGCAAGCTGGGGAGGCCTGAGGACCAGCTCCTCTTTACCACCGCCCTGCTTCACGACATAGGAAAGGTGGTCCTCAGCCACTTCGTCGCTGAGGCCTTCGACGAGATAAGGAGGAAGGTGGAGGAAGGGCTCTCCTTCCTTGAGGCCGAGGAGGCGGTGGTGGGAATAGACCACGCCACCCTCGGGGGAAAGATTGCCGAGCGGTGGGCCTTCCCCGAAGAGATGTCAAGGGCCATAGCCCTGCACCATCGCCCGGAGCTGGCGCCAGAGGAGGATACCATCACCCCGCTGGTCTATCTGGCCGATCTCCTCTGCCTGCAGATGGGGATTGGCACCGGGGCCGATGGGCTCTTTTACCGGGCGAAGGACGAGGTCCTGAGGAGGTTCGACCTCCGGGACAGGGACCTCCTGGAGGTGATGGGCGAGCTGCCTGCGGAGATGGAGCGGGCGGCTGAGATGATAAAACTGAACTGAGGTGAGGCGATGAGCTTCAACGTATTAATCGTGGACGATTCTCCGTCCATGCGCCAGGTAATAAAGAAGGTGATCCAGATATCAGGTTTCGACGTGGGGGAGCTGCTTGAGGCAGGGAACGGCAAGGAGGCCCTCGAGGTGCTCTCCTCCAACTGGGTGGACGTGATCCTTTCGGACATCCACATGCCCGAGATGGACGGGATAGAGATGCTCAGGAGGCTCAGCGAGGAGGATCTGTGGAAGAGAATCCCGGTGATCATGGTGAGCACCGAGGGCCGAGAGCAGGTGATCGAGGAGGCGAAGAGGCTCGGGGCGAAGGGGTACGTGAAGAAGCCCTTCAACCCCGAGCAGATAAAGGAGATCCTCATGAGCGTGATGGGGAAGGAATATGAAAGAGGTACTGGTCAGGAAGCTTAAGGAGGTCACCTCCGAGGTCCTGGAGACGATGTTCTACCTCGTGCCCGAGGATCTGGAGGGAGGCTCCCCAGGGGGAGAAGGGGAATACGTGGCCGAGATCCCCATCGAGGGTGATGGCACCAAGGCGGCCATATACCTCTCCTTCTCCTCGAACTTGGCCGAGCAGATGGCCGCAAACTTCCTCGCCGAGGGAGAGGTCTCCCCGCCGATGATCATTGATGTCCTGAAGGAGGCGGCCAACATGGTGGGGGGAAACCTGGTGAGCGCCCTCGACAAGAAGGGAAAATGGAAGCTCGGCCTCTCTCAGGTCTATCAGGGGGTGGAAGCCTACGGGATGGTAATAGGCCTTGAGCCCATCTGCGAGTTTGACGTGGATGGGGAGATCCTCAGGGTCTACGCGACGGGCAGGAGAGGTGGATAGGATCAGAGTCCTGGTGGTGGACGATTCCGCCATCGTTCGCAAGATCGTCAAGGAGGACCTTTCTCGGGAGCCCGACATCGAGGTGATGGGGACCGCTCCTGATCCCTACATCGCCAGGGACAAGATCGTGCGTCTGAGGCCCGACGTCCTGATCCTCGACGTGGAGATGCCCCGGATGGACGGGATCACCTTTCTGCGGAAGCTGATGCAGTACCATCCCATGCCCGTGGTCATCTTCAGCTCCCTCACCCCCAAGGGAAGCGAACTCGCCATGGAGGCCTTGGAGGCAGGGGCCGTGGACGTGATGGCCAAGCCGGGAGGTCCCCTGAGCGTGGGGGAGGCCACGGTCCAGCTCGCCGAGAGGGTGAGGGCCGCCTCCAAGGTCCGCTTCTTCAGGAAGGGAGATTCCTCTGCGGTGAAGGCCAAGGGGATGGTGGCCTTTAAGACCACCCAGAAGATCGTCGCTCTCGGGGCCTCCACCGGTGGGACGGAGGCCCTGAGGGTGGTCCTTGAGAGGATGCCCCCGAGCTCTCCGGGGATGGTGATCGTCCAGCACATGCCCCCGGGCTTCACCTCTTCCTTCGCCCGTAGGCTCAATGACCTCTGTCAGATAGAGGTCCGGGAGGCCTCCGACGGCGACCCCGTCCTCGCCGGTACGGCCTTAATAGCCCCTGGGGGATACCACATGGTGCTGAGGAGGAGCGGGGCCCGCTACCTGGTCTCGGTGAAGGACGGCCCCTTAGTATGGCATCAGAAGCCCTCGGTGGACGTGCTCTTCAGCTCGGTGGCCAAGGCGGCGGGAGCAAACGCCGTGGGGGTCCTGATGACCGGGATGGGGGCCGATGGGGCAAGGGGGCTCTTGGAGATGAAGGAGGCCGGCGCCCATACCATCGCCCAGGACGAGAAGAGCTGCGTGGTCTTCGGGATGCCCAAGGAGGCGATAAGGATGGGGGCTGCAGCCGAGGTGGCCCCCCTGGAGGAGATACCCGAAAGGATAGCCGAAGCGCTTAAGGAGGCTTGAGATGGACGTCCAGTACATAAACCCGTTCCTGAACGCCACGGTGAAGGTCCTCGAGACTATGGCCTTCTTAAAGGTCAGTCCGGGCAAGCCCTACTCAAGAAGAACTCCAGTGCCGTTGGAGACGTCTCGGGGATAATAGGAATCACAGGCCGGCCCATCCCATGAGATAAAGCACATCGGGAAGGACCCCACCATCGCCATTCCCTTCGAGACTGAGGCAGGGCCTGTGACGGTGGAGGTGTGCTTCAATCGGTGAGGTTACGGTAGGGTTTC
>CAYRAR010000116.1:0-5350 GCA_964422255.1 uncultured Thermodesulfobacteriota bacterium
GCTCCATGATCTCGCTGGAAGGGGTGATGGGATAGCCCGCGTAGAAGCGACAACCCGCAGCTATGGCCCCCTCCGCTGCGGCTTCATTACCCGAGAAATAATAAACCCCCGCCTTGAGGGGACTATCAACGACCTTTTCTGGCATCCTTACGGAGCCCCCCTTCGCTTCGTAGTCCGCATTGTAACAGAGCCCGGACCTGTTGCAAACCGTTTTAAGCGCCCATCGTGATCCTTTCCCTGATCCGTTCGAACGCCTCCTCCTGGAAGTGCAGAATCCCATGGGCGGTCTCGAGGTCCACCCGCTCAAAACGGACCCTGTCCCCAGGCTTTGCCTGTGCCACGCGACCGATATCAGGTGATATGACGGTGGCGATCTTGGGGTAGCCTCCTACCGTTTGCTCCAGCAGCAGGATGATGGGCTGGCCGTCGGGAGGGATCTGGACCCCTCCAGGTACACTGGGCTCCGAGATAATGCCTTTTGGAACACCCTCCCGGTGAGGTACTGTTGGCCCTTCAAGCCGGTAACCCATGCGATCAGCCTTGGCGCTGACCCTGAATTCCGAGGAGAAGAAGATCTGCAGCCCTTCATCGAAGTAATCGTCCTGAGGCCCTGGGATGGCCCTGAGGAGGATTTCTGAGGAATATCTCGGGATAAATTCCGGCGGAAGCCTGCGAGGAGCTCCCAAGAGCTTTCCATCCCCACGCGCCAAGAGATCTCCTTTCGCCAATAGCCGACCTTGATAACCGCCGAGCTTTCCACCCACGTATGTAGATCGGCTTCCCATCACCATGGGCACATCGATACCACCGGTCACAGCCAAATAGGCCCGGCAACCGCTCCTGACCTGCCTGATGGTCACCACATCTCCCGGTTTCACCCTGAAAGAGGTCCACCCTTCCACAGATTGGCCGTTGACCGAAATCGGGAATTCGGCTCCGGTCACGGCGATATCGGCCTCAGCCAAAACCTCGAGGCGGGGCCCTGAGACGGTTATCTCCAGGGCCGCGGCGTCCTCTGGGTTACCGACCAAGAGGTTCGCCACTCGGTAGGCGAACTGGTCCATGGCGCCTGAGATCGGAATACCAAATTGTTGATAACCGTAACGACCTTTATCCTGCACAGTGGTATAAATTCCTGGTTCTAAGACCTTGAACATATCCATTAGGTCTCCTCTCTTTCAGCCAGACGGCGGTATTCATCCGGCGATATAGGTTTGAACTTCAAGAGATCCCCTGCCTTCAGGAGAAAGGGGTTGGAACGTTTCGGATCGAAGATCTTAAGCGGTGTCCGCCCGATCAACTGCCAACCCCCTGGGCTTTCGATGGGATAGATGCCGGTCTGATCATTGGCGATGCCCACAGAGCCTGCCGGAACCCGTGTCCGGGGGGTCTCCCGTCTTGGGGTATGCAGGATCTTGGGCAACCCTCCGAGGAAAGGAAAGCCCGGGGTGAATCCGATCATGTAGACCTGATAGACAGGTTCCGAATGGAGCCGAATGACCTCCTCTGGCGAAAGACCGTGGCTTTGGGCGACGAATTCCAGGTCCGGCCCGAACTCCCCTCCGTAGCAGACCGGTATCTCCACCGTTTTGGGAGGCGGGATCTCTATCTCTGAAAGGCGTTCTTCCAATCGAAGGAGGGCCTCCTCCAATTGAGGAGGGTCGGTGAGGAATGGGTCGTATAGGATCAACAGCGAACGATAGGTGGGTATGATTTCTACTACTCCTTGGGGGGTCTGCTGCCCCAATGCGATGGCCATGGCCCTTACTTTTCGATTTATGGCGGGATCAATGGCATCCCCATACTCCACAAGAAGGCCCCTGTCGCCCGCTATGCGAAAACGCGCTCTTTCATAAAGTCCTTCGCCCATCTTGGGATCTCCTTTATTTCGCAACCTCTTTCATGGGTTTAACCTCTATCCCTTCGGCCTCAAGACGCTGTCGGATTCTTTTCACCAGCTCCACCGCCCCTGGGGTGTCTCCGTGCACACATAGGGTCTGCGCCACCAACGGAATCTCCGTACCGTCTACAGCGATCACCTTCCCCTCCTTCGCTATCTTCAAGGCACGTTCGGCGACCACCTCCGGGTCCTTTATGACGGCACCGGGCTGCCGCCGCGAAACTAAGGTCCCCTCCGGGGTGTACGCACGATCGGGGAAGGCCTCATAGGCCACCCGCAGGCCGACCTCCTCGCCAATCCGCCTCATCCTCTCCCCCTTCGCCCCAGCAAGGGCCACGTATATGAGATTTTCGTCCACGCTCAGGATGGCCTCGGCGATCGCCCTGGCCACGTCCTCCCTCTCCACGGCAGTCAGGTAGAGGGCGCCATGGGGTTTGACGTGGCTGAGCTTCGTCCCGTGGACCTTACAGAAGGCCTGAAGGGCTCCGATCTGGTAGATCACATAGTTGCGGATCTCTTCGGGTGTACAGTCCATATTTCTACGACCAAAACCGAGGAGATCTGGATATCCCGGGTGAGCCCCTATCCCTACTCCATGCTCTACTGCCATCTGAACGGTCTTGTTCATAACCAGCGGATCCCCGGCATGCCAACCACAGGCGATATTGGCCGAAGTGATATATTTGATGACCTCCTCATCCAAACCCAACTTATAAGCACCAAAGCTCTCACCCATGTCGCAGTTAAGGTCGATCTTCATGAGGTCGCCTCCTTTCTCCGAGGGCTTTATGGGGAAAGGTCTATCAGGGCTGCCCCCCTCTCTACCACTAGGTCCCTCAACCACGGGTCCTTGGTGGCGAGAAGGATCTGAAAGCGGGAGGAGACCCTGAAGAGGAGGTCCACGAGCCTCGCGGTCCTCTCCTGATCACAGGTGAGGAAAGGATCATCGAGGAGGAGGAAGAAGTCCCCCTGGCTGACCTTCTCGGCCATCGCCAGCCTCATGGCAAAGTAGAGAGGGTCTCTTGTGCCCGAGCTCAACTCGTTGACGCTCAGGGACCGTTGAGGGGAGGAAAGCAGGATGTCCGATCTCAAAAGCCTCAACTCTTCCGTTTCTCCTCCGGTTATGAACCTGAACCACTCAAGGGCCCTCCCCTGGAGCATCTCCATCAGGGAACCCTCGACCTCCTTCTCTAATTTCATCAACAGCTCGTAGACCAGGAGTAGCTCCTCTCGCTCCCTCTTAAGCGCCTCAAGCTCCTTTTGGCTCCTCCAGAGGAGGTTGAAGATCTCCCCTTCATCCCTCCCCAGGAAGGCGATCATCTCCTCGACCTTCCCCCTCAGGGTGTCGAACTCTGACTGCAGTTCCTCATATTTCTCCTGCACCTTCCGGTAGTTATCCTCGATTCCCCCTTCATCCGGCAGCCCTTCAGGGATCCCTTCCAGTTCCTTCAACTGCACCTCGAGTTCTACCATCTCCTCCTCTATCTCCCCCTTCCTTTGAAGGAGGGGCTCGAGGGAGGAGAGCCTGGAAAGGAGTTCCCTTTTCCTGATCAACCTCCCTTCGTATTCCTTCACCGTGGTGAGTCCTGCCCCTTTGAGCCTCTTCTCTACTTCCCCCCTAAGCCATTCCTTCCTGCCCATGGCCTTCCGTGTCTCATCCTTCAGGTTTCTGATCCTCTCCTCAAGGGTCTTTATCTCCTGCTCTTCCTCCCTCGCCCTCTGCTCCATCTGCGCTATCTCCACCCTGAGGGCAGCCAGTTCCCTCTCCGTCTCCCTCTTCTGATCCAGCAGCTCTTCGTACTGTTTGAGGCTTCCTGCTCCGGCCTCCTTCAAGCGTTCATCCCTCCTCCGCTCGATTTCATCCACCTGCCTCCTGAGGTCCTCCCTCTTTCCTTCGGCCTCTCTCATCTTTCCTGAGGCATCGGACGCCTCCTTCTTCTTCGATTCCCTTAGCCACTCGAGTTTCTTCATCTTGTCCCGTAACCAGAGGCATACGCCTCCCCCTAGGATGAGAACGATCCCTGAGAAGAGAAGTACTTTTTCCCCCTTCCAGAGGGCGAGGGCCAATCCCAGAGCCGTCAGAAGGAGGACGGCCCACTTAAGGGGACGCAGCCTTCCGATGCGCCGCAAAAGATCCCTTTCCTCCGAGGAGAGAGCCTCTGAGCGTTCCCTGAACTCCTTCAGCTCCTCCTCCGCGTCGTGCAGGTCTTTCTCGAGGCGGTCCAGCTCCTCCTTCTCCTTGAGGAGCGATTTCCAGATCTCTTCCCTCACCCCCTCAAGCTGCCTCAACCTCCAGGAGAGCCTCTCCTCCTCGGCCCTCCTCTCCCGGATCCTCTCCTTCCTTTCCCTCAGTTCCTTTTCCTTTTTGGAGAGCTCTTCCTTGATCCTCTCTTCCTCCCTCTTCAGGGAAGCGACCTTCTCCTTGAGCCCCTCCTCTTCCCTCTCCATCTCCTGAAGCTTTGTCAGCCCCTTTTCCTCGATCCCTGAGAACCCTTTCAGTTGCTCCTTCAGGGATTCTCCTTCCTTCACCCTCTCCATCTCCTTCAGGAGGGCCTTGTACCGCTCCCTCAGTTCTCGCTTTCTGTGGACCTTCAACAACAGCTCCCTGCGCCCGGAGAGCCTCTCCCTTTCCTCCCTTAGCCGAGAGAGCTCCCCCTCAATGGCCTCCATCCGCTCCATCTCCTTGCGGATCTGGAGGCACTGTTCTCTCTTTCCTTCGAGCTCTTCCACCCTCCTCTCCAGCTCGGATATCCCCCTGTTCAGTTCCCCTTCCTTCCTTATCCCCTCACCCAGGGGCCTCAAGCTCGAGCCCAGCTTGAGCTTGATGGCCTCCTTTGCCCTGTAGAGCCTCCCCGTGTCAAGTACCCTCTCCTTCAGGTCATCGAGGAAGGATCGCTGATCAGAGAAGGCGAGCTCTCCGGTTCGGATGAAGAAGATGTTCTCGAAGAAATCGAGCCTCATCCCCCTGAAAAAATCAGGGCCCTTCCCCTTCCCATCCTGCAGGAGGAGGCGTTCGCCTCCGTCCTCGAGCACCACCCGGGCCTTCCCCTCGTAGCGCCGTCGGCTCCTGGAGCGCCCGAAGAGGGCCCTCTCGATCGCATCAAAGAGGGTGGTCTTCCCCGCCTCATTGGGACCGAAGATGAGATTCACCTCAGGGGAGAAGGAGAAATCCCTCGTCCCCAGCATCCCGAATCCGTCAAGGCGCAACTCCTTAATCCTCATGGCCCAGAAGGCTCAATCCCCTCACCAGGACCCTGTCCCAGACCTCCCCTTCACCCCGCTCCTTGACCACCCTGTAGAAGGCCTCGAGGAGTGGGTCGGCCTTTATCCGCGAGAGGTCCAGGGTCCTGTCCTCCACCTCTACGTTCGGAGGTGCTCCCTGAAGCTCGAGGTGCAAGAGCTTCCCTTCTTTGACCATCCCTTCCAGGACCACCCGGAAGAAGACCCTCT
>CAYRAR010000117.1:0-5303 GCA_964422255.1 uncultured Thermodesulfobacteriota bacterium
CGGTCTTTCCCACCCCGGGCTCGCCGATCAGTACCGGGTTGTTCTTGGTGCGGCGAGAGAGGATCTGGATGACCCGACGGATCTCCTCATCGCGGCCGATCACGGGGTCAAGCTTGCCCTGACGGGCAAGTTCCGTCAGATCTCTGCCGAAGCGCTCCAGGGCCTGATAGGTCTCCTCAGGGGTTGGGCTTGTCACCCTCTGGGTCCCCCTTATCTTCATCAAGGCCTTCATCACCCCTTCGCGCTCCACTCCCATCTCCTTGAGAATGCGCCCGCAGGCCCCCTCATCCTGGAGCAGGGCCAAAAAGAGGTGCTCCACGCTTATGTACTCGTCCTTGAAGTTTCTGGCCTCCTGCTCTGCCAGGGCCAGGACGCGGTTAAGGCGCGAGGAGAGATAAAGCTGCCCTGCCCCGGCACCCGTAACTCCGGGAAGGGACTGAAGGTACCCTTCCACCTTCTCGAGCAGCGCGGAGGCCGAGATCCCCATTCCTTCCAGGATCCGGGGCACAAGTCCTTCGGGCTGCTCAAGGAGCGCCAGAAGGAGGTGCTCTGGCTCGACCGACTGATGGTTGTACCTGCCTGCTATCCTCTGGGAGCCCTGAAGGGCCTCCTGGGCTTTGTGGGTGAAGCGATCTATGTTCATGGCTTTTTACCTCCTCCTGAGAAAATTTGGGGCGACCCGAAGGTCGCCCCCAAAGGCTTACTTCTTTTCCTCGTATTCCGCGTCTATGACGTCATCGCCTCCCTTCTGCTCCTCCTTCTTGGAAGAGTCGGCCCCGTAGGTCCCTGTGGCCTGGGTCGCCTGCTGGTAAGCCGCTGTGCTCACGCTGTAAGCGGCCTGCTGCAGGTCGTTAACGAGGGACCTCAACCGGTTAGGATCGGGGGACTCTTCCTTGAGGAGCTGACGGATCTCATTTATGAGTTGCTCGCAACGGGCCTTCTCCTGCACCGGGACCTTATCCCCCAGCTCTTTGAGCTGACGCTCCACCTGATAGGCGAGGCCGTCGGCCTGGTTCTTCAACTCCACCAGCTCTTTTCGCTTCCTGTCCTCCTCGGCATGGGCCTCCGCTTCCTTGACCATCCGGTCTATCTCCTCTTTGGAGAGACTGGTGGAACCGGTTATGGTTATGGCCTGCTCCTTACCCGTGGCCTTGTCCTTCGCCGTCACGTGCAGGATCCCGTTGGCGTCGATATCGAAGGTCACCTCGATCTGGGGCACCCCTCTCGGGGCAGGGGGTATCCCCTCGAGGCGGAATCGACCCAGGGTCCGGTTATCCCTGGCCATGGGCCTTTCTCCCTGAAGCACGTGGATATCGACCGCTGTCTGGTTGTCCTCAGCGGTGGTGAAGATCTCTGTTCGACGCACCGGGATAGTGGTATTGCGCTCGATGATCTTGGTCATCACCCCGCCGAGGGTCTCCACGCCGAGGGAAAGGGGCGTCACGTCAAGGAGCAGTATATCCTTTACCTCCCCGGTCAGGACCCCTGCCTGGACCGCAGCTCCCACCGCCACCACCTCGTCGGGGTTCACACCCTGGCAGGGTTCCTTTCCGATCAGTCTGCGCACCAGATCCTGTACCGCCGGGATCCTGGTGGAACCGCCCACCAAGACCACCTCATCCACGTCCTTTGGGCTGAGCTTGGCGTCGGAAAGGGCCTGCCGCACCGGCCCCTCAAGCCTCTCTATCAGATCCCTGACCAGCTCCTCGAACTTGGCCCGGGTCAGGGTCATGTTGAGGTGTTTGGGGCCAGAGGCGTCCGCGGTGATGAAGGGGAGGTTGATCGTCGTTTCGGGCAGAGTGGAGAGCTCGCATTTGGCCTTCTCCGCCGCCTCATAAAGCCTCTGTAAAGCCTGGGGGTCCTGACGCAGGTCGATCCCGTAGTCCTTCATGAACTCGTCGGCCATCCAGTCGACGATCCTCTTGTCGAGGTCATCGCCTCCTAAGTGGGTATCACCGCTTGTAGCCCGCACTTCGACCACCCCTTCGCCCACCTCGAGGATGGAGACGTCAAAGGTACCTCCTCCGAAGTCGAAGACCAGGATGGTGGCGTTCACCTTCTTGTCCAGGCCATAGGCGAGGGAGGCCGCTGTGGGCTCGTTTATGATCCTGAGCACGTTCAGGCCGGCGATGGTCCCCGCGTCCTTTGTGGCCTGACGCTGGGCGTCGTTGAAGTAGGCCGGAACCGTTATCACCACGTCCTTTATCTTCTCCCCCAGGTACTTGGAAGCATCCTCCACCAGCTTCCTCAGCACCATCGCCGAGATCTCCTCAGGGGCGTAGAGTTTGCCCATTATCTCCACCCGCACTGCTCCCTCGGGGCCCGGCACCACCTTATAGGGAACCCTCTTTATCTCCTCCTGGACCTCGTCATAGCGTCGTCCCATGAACCTCTTTATGGAGAAGATGGTATTCTCTGGATTCAAGATCGCCTGTCTTTTGGCGATCTGTCCCACCAGTCGCTGTCCATCTTTGGTGAAGGCGACGACCGAAGGAGTGAGACGGGACCCCTCTGCATTGGGGATCACCGTGGTTTTGTCCCCTTCCATCACGGCGATCACCGAGTTGGTCGTTCCAAGATCTATTCCTATCGCCTTGGCCATGCTCGATCCCTCCTTTTTTCAGGTTTTTCGATGAGAAATTAAGCACGCTTTCCACGTTTTCAAGGAGGGGTCAAGGCCCCTGTTCGGTCAATCGAGCTTTGAGTGGCCTTTCTTCCAGGCGAGGTATCGCCTGAGCTCAGCGGCCAAGGGATGGGATTCGATGTTGCACACTTCATCCCAGGTTATGCCGATGCGCTGCACCGCCCCATCTTTGTAAGTTTTCACTATGTCTCCCTTTAACCCCACTCCCAGGACCACCATCTCCTCCACGGAGGGATATAACTTCCTTCCGTACTTGTTCAGGAACTGGGTGCGAAGCTCTATCTGATCTTTATCCTTGTCCTTCCCCTGACCGGTATCGACGGGCGAGAGCCATTTCGCCTCACCCAAGATAATCACCTTTTCGGTATGGATGCCAAAATCGATCTCCGGCCCGCCAGGTACAAGGGTATCCGGATGGGGGATACGCCTCCAGAGGAATATTTCCGAATGGTCTACTGGGTGAGCCTTAATGCCGATCACCTCCAAGAGGTCCTCAACCCACCTGTTTCTCGTTTCCTCTGTAGCCTTCGCCACGGTCCCAAAGGCACTCCATGTCATGGCGTCCTCACTATGGATCGACTGAAGATCGGAATAGTAGCCGAGAAAATCCCTCGCCCTCTCCCCTTGGGCTTCCGGATAGGCCTTTATTTGAAGGCTCTTGTAGAGCTTTTGGACTATTTCAGAAGGGGGCCAAGGAGAAATCCCGGTGGAGATGAGGTTGTCATAGGGATTGACGAGGGCGATGACGCCGCCTTTGCTTGTAATGACCTCGACCTCTTGACCGTTCCAGTCCTTCATCCTTTTCCTCCTCCTGGCTTTTTGACCTCAGCGGATGAGTTGTGTCATCTCGAAGATGGGGAGCAGGATGGATATGACGATGAATCCCACCACAAGCCCCATGATCAGGATGATGACGGGCTCCAGGATGGCGGTGAGGCCGCTGACCTTCGTCTCCACCTCTGTCTCATAGGCCTGGGCTATCTTCAGAAGCATTCCCTCCAGTTCCCCGCTTGCCTCCCCTGTAGCTATCATGTGGGTGACGATGGGGGGGAAGAGCCCACTTCGCTTTAAGGGCTGGGCAAGGCTTCCTCCCTCCCTCACCTCCTCCTTTGTATCCTCGATGGCCTGGGCCATGAGCCGATTGTTCACGACGGCCTTGGTGATATCTAAGGCCTCGAGAATCGGCAGCCCCCCCTGAAGGAGGGTACCCAGGGTTCGGGCGAACCTCGCTATCGCCCCTCGCAGGACGATTCCTCCCACGAGGGGGAGCTTCAGCTTGACCCTATCCCACCATAGACCCCCTCGGGGCGTACGAAGGTACCTCCTTGCGATCCAACCGAGCAGGAGGAGAGCAAGGATTCCTTCCCACCAGTATCTTCTCATCATCCCGCAGGCGCTCAGGAGGACCCTCGTGGGCAGCGGCAGGGCCCGTCCCATCTCGGTGAAGACCTGGGTTACCGTGGGGATGACGAAGGTGAGCAGAAATATCAGGACCCCCGCCCCGATGACGGTCATGAATATGGGATAGGCGAGGGCGGCCTTAATGCGGTTTCTCAGCGAGATCTGGCTCTCGGTCAGGTCGGCGAGGCGCGCCAGTACCCTCTCCAGGGCCCCTCCTTCCTCCCCCGCCCTGATCATGTTCACGTAAAGGGGAGGGAAGACCTTGCGATGCTTCTTCAGGGCCTCGGCAAGGGACCTCCCCTCTTTAATCTCCTCCCTTACCTGAGCGATTATCCTCTTTAAGGCGTGATTCTCCGTCTGCTCAAGGACGGCGTCCAGCGAGGGGACCAGCGGTGTTCCGGATTCAAGGAGAGTGGCCAGTTGACGGGTGAGAAGGGCTACCTCTTGAGGGCTGATACGCTGAAAGATCCCCCTCAAGGGTTCCTCAGTCACCCTCTTCGGGACCCCTTCCCTCAACTCCGTGGGGTAGATCTCCATGGCCCGCAATTTTGCCCTTGCCCCCCGGAGGGTGGGTGCATCGATGATCCCCTTGACCTTTTTCCCCTTTGCGTTGAAGCCCTGATACTCGTAAACAGGCATACCTACTGGGTGACCCTCAGGACCTCTTCAATGGTGGTGATCCCCTCCAGTACCTTCCTTATTCCATCATCCCGTAGGGTGGCCATCCCCCTCTTTATCGCCCTTGCCTTTATGGTGGCTGAGTCAGAGGTCCTGAGGATCAGGCTGCGGATGGCATCGTCCACCTGGAGGATCTCAAAGATGCCGGTCCTTCCCCTGTAGCCGGTGCCAAAGCACTCACTGCACCCCTTCCCCCTGTAGAACTCCTTTCCTTCGAGCTCTGAAGGGTCAAGTCCCACTTCCCTGAGGAGGCCTTTCTCGGGCTGGTAAGGTTCCCGACAGTAGGGGCAGATGGTGCGCACTAACCTCTGGGCGATGACGGCGACCAGGGCGGAGGCAACGAGGAAGGGCTCTATCCCCATGTCTATCAGGCGGGTGATGGCACCGGGAGCATCGTTGGTGTGAAGGGTGCTGAAGACCAGGTGTCCCGTTAGGGCGGCGTGAATGGCGATCTCGGCCGTCTCCAGGTCCCGGATCTCTCCCACGAGGATAACGTCCGGGTCTTGTCTGACGATGGAACGGAGGCCGTTGGCGTCGGGGTTACGGTCGGTGTGGGCGTGCGCGTAGCCCACGTCAGGTC
>CAYRAR010000118.1:0-5254 GCA_964422255.1 uncultured Thermodesulfobacteriota bacterium
ACTCCTCATATTTTTGTTTGGCGGCTTCAAGGGCCCGAATTATGGCGTCGCGTTGCTTCTCGAGGACCCGTTGTTCCTTCTCCATCAGCTTGATCCGCTCGGCAGTCTCTTTAGCCAGAAGCTCAGTTCTTTCACGCTCCAGCTCCTGAATCAGGCCCTGACGGGACTTTATGGCTGAGGCGATCTTATCCATCTGCTCGTCAAGGTCCCTTATGCTCTCCCGAAGCTTGAGCTTCTCTACAGTCTCTCCTCCCTCTCTCCCGAGCCACTCGAGGCTGTAGATGAGATCGCCAATCACCGGGATGGCATACCTGATCCTCCACAAAAGAGGCACTGCCTCCTCCGAAAGCCTGTGACTTTCCTCGACCACCTTGGCAAGGCCCTGAGCCAGCCAGTTGGTCTCCAGGCGAAGCTTCATGAGGTCATCGCGAAGCTTGTCGGTACGAACCTCCTCGAGGTCCTGCGCCATCTTAAAGAAGGTCTTGGCAAACTCCCGCCTAAAGGGGACCAGGACCTCGTTGATCAGATGACCAAATTGCTTCTTAAAATCGGAAAAGGTCACCCTGAAGAGCTCTCGGGCTCCCTTTGCACCTTCGATAAAGGCCCTCGCTTGTCCCCGTACCTGGGCGTTGATTTCCTCCAGGACGCCCACAAAGCCCTTGCTCTCATAGGTGGTTCGATTGATCGTGATGCCGACCCTACGCAGCTCACCCGTCAGACCCATGGCGGCCTTACCGACCATATTGGCCGCAGTCCTCAGATCCACCCCCCAACCCCTGGCCAGGTCCAGGGTTGTCTTCAAGGCCTGGGGGAGGAGGTCGTCGGAAATCTCCCGATAGGTAGCCAGGAACTTCGCGGCGGTGATGATGGCCTCGTTACCATAAGCCGATTGCAACTCAAGCGCGGAGGCCAAAGCGATGAGTTTTTCCTCAAGCCCCGGGGTGTATCGTCCCATGGAGATAAGGGTCTGGCTTAACCCCCTGATAGCCTCCTCCTCGGCCTCTGCAGCTTCAACCCCCTCCCTGAAAAACCTACTTACGGCCTGGACAGTCTTCAGGGCCAAAAAACCCGCAGCGACCCCATGGAGGAGGCTCTTTAGATTGCTGAGGCGTGAGGAAACTCCTGCCACGGATGTGTTGAGCTCCTTGAACCCACGGGAGGCAGCCTGGGCAGATTGATTGAACTGCTTCATTTTCTGCCCGAGGGCCCTGAGCTGTTCGTTGGCCTTGCGAACGTCGGCGACGATCTCTATGGTGAGCTTTGCCATGACCTAATCCCCCCTTTCCCTCAATGGAACCCGAGGAACATTTCACGGTAACTCTGATATCTCAGCGTGACTTCCCTCAGCCATTTTCTCATTCGCTCTGTTAGGCCCTGGAATTGCGCCATAGCTTCATAGGCCTCCCTGGCTGACCGGAGCATCTTCCGACATCGGGCGCTCATCACCTCGGGGAGGCATCCCCGGAGGCGTGCAATCCCCTGAGCCCATGCCTCGAGATGGGTTTGGAGGATCCTCCCGCTCTGAAGTTGCCTATGGATCTGTTCTTCGAGTTTCTCAATCTCTCTGATTCCTTCGGGCCAAAAGGCCCTCCCAAAGAACCGGGCTCGAGCAACGTTGACGTTGCTGTTCACCGCCTCAATGAGAGTCTCGATAAACAAGCCGTTCATGCTGCACGCTCCTTTGAGTTTTGGCGGAGGTAGTCGCGAACCATCTTCCCGATCAGCTCCGACCACTGCTTAAGCTTGACCTCTAGTATCCCTATAGCCCGGGCCCGGGCGAGCTGATCGATCTCCCGCTCCAGGGCCTTCATCCGCCGATAAAGCTCGGGGCGCTGGTTCCGGGCCCACCTGAGGGCCCCAGAGGCGTAAAAGCCTTCAATCTCTTTGATGACCCGGCTGATCATCTCCACAGGGTCGAGTGTTTTGGGGGGGTCCACGAGCCGTAGCTTTCCCGCCTTCACCAGGGGCTCGGCTTTCTCGGGAGGCAGCCGCAAGGTTTCGCCGGGCTCGACCACAAACTTCCTTCTTGGGGTCTGAACTACCAACGACTGTATAGCCTCGTAGAGGAGCTTCTGCATTTTTATCCCTCCACCTCTTCCTCCAGGAGAAGATCGGGCTTCATTTTATTCTCTCTCCTTCCCCCCTCCTTCTGAAAAGTAACACCGTAACATTGGCTTAACCGCGCACCTTCTTCGCAAATCGAATCCGTTACATACGCTTCCCGTGTAACGTTTTGTATGGGCGATTTTTGGGCGTTATTACGCGATTGTAACGGTGTTACGTTTCGCGAAGGGGGGAGGTATCTATCCCATGCCTCCTTAAAGTCTTCCCGCTGGTAACCTTTGGACACGTCCATTTCAAAACGTATCGTCTTTGGGGTGATGCCGAAGGGCTTCAAAAGCCGTGCAAGACCATGCGCGGTCAGGGGACGACCATTTCGCCAGTCGTCCCAGGGGGCCGTTTCGTCCTCCGTAAGATGCAACAGAAGGTCTCTCGTCGAGATTTTCTCAGTGTCGAGGCGGTCAAAAATGGTCTTGATGTCAGCGAGAAGGCGAATCCTTATGGAGTCGTCATCCTTCGACCCCTCAAGGTCCATCATGGCTTGACGGGCTTTGGCTTCCCAATCGTCACCCAGAGCCCTGGCGATCGCCAAAAGCGGGGTCCAGTTATCGGAGGCTCGATCGTTCCCAACGTCAGGTGGTTCAACATCAAGAGAAAGTTCATCTTGGATGTCTTCGGCCCATCTCACCAGCTTGCGGCGAAGTTCACGCCACGCGTCTAATGGATTGAGCGGCACGCGGGACACCCTCTGGTCGCTTCTCTTGCGTGCAAGCGAAAGTTCGATGGCCCGGTCAGAAAGAGTAGCCGGTAAAGAACCGATTAGGGCGACGATCTTGGGTGCGAATGTGTTGAAAACCTCTTCGCGTTCCTTCTCAGGGTTCCACCTAACTACATACGCAACGTGCCGCGTGTGTCCCGCATTGAGAATTCCACGAAGCTCATCGTAACTCCCCAAGAAAGTGTCGGCCTCATCAATGAGGAGGCAGGGTTTCCATTTTTCTACGAGACGATACAGAGCGGCCGGGGTAATGTTGGATACTGGAAGAGGACGCCGCACAAGGCC
Source organism: uncultured Thermodesulfobacteriota bacterium (assembly GCA_964422255.1). GTDB lineage: Bacteria > Desulfobacterota > B13-G15 > B13-G15 > B13-G15 > CAYRAR01. The sequence continues at coordinate 3,125 of CAYRAR010000118.1, forward strand.
GCTGAGAACCTGCAGCAGCCGCGTTTTGCCACAGCGCTTCACTGGTGATGTGATCGCCAACAGCGGCAGAATTTGAACAGACTCGAAAACGTAGGTGAGGAAAATGTAAAGAACCGCAGCCGTGACTTGAGCGTTGGTCATTACGACATGCATACCCACCAAGTCGAAGAGCTCACCTGCCAATTCAGCGCCATCTACGGGCGAAGGCCAGGGTCGGGGTCCACAAGCCCTGGAATGCCATCGTGCCTTTCCTCTTTGATTATGAGTAAATTCGCAACCGCCTTTCGCAGAAGACCCACCGGGACTTTTAACTGTTTGGCCAACCTTTGTGTTAGCACATCGCGCCTCACCGGATCGGAAACCCCGCAAATCTTCAACAGGGTCCCCTCATAATTGGAGGGCGTGGTTTTCGGGATTAGGTCTTGAATTTCTTCCTCAGAGGTTCCTTTGAGGATTTTCTCCACCTGTCGCTGCGTCTGCGCATATGTCATCTCAATACCTCTAACTCTCGTAGGGCTTCCCAGAAGGAGAGGCCTTTGAGCTCCCTAAGGAGTTGAATCACATCTCCATGGCGATCGCAGCCGTAACAGACATACCGTTGACTCGCGGGATCTACGAAAAACGACGGCTCCCGGTCTTCATGATCAGGAAAAGGACACCGAGCCCTCCAGTAACGCCCCCCGGGTCTAAGATCAATCCCCAACTCCCGACATATCTCCACAATATCCGTCCGTTGCTTAATCTCCGCGACATCAACCTCGCGTCCCCCTCTCCGCTGCCGCTTCTTGGCGAGATGCCAAAGCCGACGATAGCGCTCCACCCTCGCCTGGAGTTCGTCCAACCTGTACGTCAGCCTGAGGAGCAGCCAAGCTGTAGGGCGGTCCTCCTCAGGAACCTCCTCCAGGTTCGGCGCCAGGAGCTCCTCCATAGCCTTGAGGGCCTGCGAGGCAAGACGGAGGCGGCGGGGGACGATCTGCCGGATCTCCTCCGGGAACGTTTCGGCTACTTCTCGGAGCGAGGGGGGGCGGCTAAAAATCGCCTCCGCTCTGCCCCAGGTGAGGAGGTCTACTCCAGGGTCTTGACTTCGAACCCCTGCTCCTGTAACCATCGCAAAAGCTCCTCCGCTCGGTATACGACTTTCCTGCCTACCTTTAGATATTGCGGTCCTCGGCCCTCTGATGCCAAACGCGCAAGCGTCGAACGTTTTAAAATTCCTGGGAAGTATGCTTCAACTTGTTCTCGGGCGATCAGGGGGGGCAATTCAAGGACTTTCACGTGCAGCTCCATCTTGGCCTCCTTTTCAGGAAATTTTCTTCGCATTCTGCTATAATAAGTGTTCAACAAACGCACGCATGCTCCGGACGTCGGACTTTTTAACCCTCTATAAACTCCTCTGGTCTCACCTCCTCAAGGTGTGGAAGGAGGAGGGAAGCATCAGCAATTTTGAAGAGGCCATAAGGAGGGACGAGGAATGGGTTGCTGATCGGTTTTCACGGCTTCATCGCCTTGGCACTCTTGGGACCTGGCAGGTCTACGCAGCAACCTGGGGTAGCCTTCGGGAACAAAAGTTTTTGTTCACCAAGGTTTGGCTAATCAACCAGGAGGATGGGCGTCGCTTCCCCCTGAACGTGCGTTGGCAACCTCTGGGGGATCCCTTCCTTACAGGAAGGCACACGAGGAGGGATCACGCCGTAACCAGGAGGCTATACCTCGAGGAGGAGGAATATCAGAACCTGGTCATTGTCACACGCGATCCCGACCACAAAGTACAAATCCTCGAATTCCTCCTTCAGGCCGGGATCTATGCCCTCAGGTATGGAGCCCTGGGGGATGTTGAGAACCTCCTCTGGCTTTTTCGGGGGTATCTGCAACGGAGGTTCCCGAAACTGTGGAGAAAGTGGAAGGAGCTCAGGCTCCCACAAGAGAAAATCCTTGGGATCATCGAGGAGGTGATTCGGAGCTTCAATGTCCCCGCGGACAGCAACACCTTCTTCGCCTATGTAGGCACAAAGTTGAGGAACCTCCTCCGAGAACGAGGGTATCCCTGGACCCCGGAAATTGCCAGATCTACACTTTACTACTGGGAAAAGAAGCTCGAAAAGCTACATGGGCGTAAGGTGTCCATCGAGG
>CAYRAR010000119.1:0-5222 GCA_964422255.1 uncultured Thermodesulfobacteriota bacterium
TCACCACCCCCACTTTATCCATAAGTCTCATCCTACCGCCTCCTCTAAGGGTCTCGGTGGGTCTATATCGCACAAAAGCCCTGTAAAATCAACCCTCGCCCTTGAAATGGGGGCGAGGATGGTGTATTAAAGCGGGGAAATGAAGGATCTGCGGGCACGGTTTCTGCTCATAATCGCCATAATAGGGGTGACCCTTGTCTTTCTGATCCCCACCTTCTGGAGGCCTCCCTCCTGGTGGCCCGGTTTTTTGCCGAAGGAGAAGATCCGCCTCGGGCTGGACCTTCAGGGGGGGATGCATCTGGTGCTGGGGGTGCAGGCGCAAAAGGCGGTGGAGAGCGAGCTGGAAAAGATAAGAAAGGACCTGAAACAGGAGTTGAAGAAGGAGAAGATCTTCTTCACCTCCCTTGAGAGGGAGGGGTCAAGGATAGAGGTGGTCCTGCTGAACGAGGAGGTAAAGGTCCGCTTTGACGATTACGTCTCCCGCCGTTACCCATCCCTGAAGACCTCGGAGGTGAAGAAGGAAGGAGAGAGGGTGAGGGTGGTCCTCGTCCTCGACGAAGGACAGGCCGAGGCGATAAGGAAGTGGGCGGTGGAGCAGGCCCTTGAGACGATCAGAAACCGGGTCGATCAGTTCGGGGTGGCGGAGCCCGAGATCGTGAGGCAGGGAAGGGATCGGATCCTGGTACAGCTCCCGGGGGTGGAGGACCCGGAAAGGGCGAAACGCTTGATCGGGAAGACGGCCCTTTTGGAGTTCAAGCTCCTGGACGAAGAGCATGACCTCGGGCGTGCCCTCCAGGGGGAGGTCCCCTTCGGGAGCATGATCGTTTACAAGCGGGTTTATGATCCTTCCACGGGGAGGACAAAGAAGATTCCCTATCTGGTCAAGAGGAGGACTCTACTTACCGGCGACGCGTTGAAGGACGCCCGGGTGGCCTTCGATCAGTTCAATCGCCCCTATATCTCTCTGAGCTTCACTCCTCGGGGGGCCAAGGACTTCGAGAGGATAACCGGGGAGAACGTAGGGAGGAGGCTGGCGATCATCCTCGACGGGAACCTCTACTCCGCTCCCCGGATAAAGGAGAGGATAGCAGGGGGAAGGGCGGTTATTGAGGGAAACTTCACCGTCCAGGAGGCCCACGATCTGGCCATCGTCCTTCGGGCCGGTGCCCTCCCTGCCCCGGTGAAGATCCTGGAGGAGAGGACCGTGGGTCCTTCCTTAGGGAGGGACTCGATAGAGCGGGGGGTGAGGTCGATCCTGATCGGTGGGATCCTGGTGGTCCTGTTTATAGCGATTTATTACAGCTGGGCAGGGCTTGTGGCCGACCTGGCCCTGATCCTCAACCTGGTGATCATCCTGGGGGTGCTCGCTGCCTTCAGGGCCACCCTGACGCTGCCGGGGATAGCCGGGATCGTACTCACTGTGGGTATGGCGGTGGATGCCAACGTGCTCGTGTTCGAAAGGATAAGGGAGGAGCTGAGGCTGGGGAAGACCCCGAGGGCGGCCATAGATGCGGGGTATTCCAAAGCCCTCCTCACCATCATGGACGCCAACATCACCACGCTGATAGCCGCAGTGGTCCTCTTCCAGTTTGGTACGGGCCCGATCAAGGGGTTTGCCGTCACCCTGAGCATCGGTATCCTGGCGAGCCTCTTCACTGCCCTGTTCGTCACCAAGACCATCTTCGATGCGGTCCTTTCGCGCTTCAGGCTGAGGGAGCTGAGGATCTGAGATGGAGTTCATAAAGCCGGGGATCAACATAGACTTCGTGGGGAAGAGGAGATATGCCTTTGCCCTCTCCGCCATCCTGATCATCGCCGGGATCGTCTCCCTGATCCTTCACGGCGGCCCCAATTACGGGATAGACTTCGCTGGAGGGACGCTGGTCCAGGTGAAGTTCCAAAAGGGGGTGAAGATAGAGGAGCTGAGGAAGGTGGTAGGGGGGCTGGGTCTGGGAGAGGTCTTGATTCAGACCTTTGGCTCCAAGGACGAGTTTCTGATCAGGCTGGAGAGGAGCTCGGGTGAACTCAAGGGGCTCTCCTCGATGATAGAGGAGGGATTGAGGAAGGCCTTCGGTGAGGGGAGCTTCGAGATCAGGCGGGTGGAGATGGTGGGCCCCAAGGTGGGGAGGGACCTGAGACAGAAGGGGATAAAGGCGATAATCTTCGCTCTTATAGGGATACTGATCTACGTGAGCTGGCGCTTCGAGTTCCGCTTTGCAGTGGGGGCGGTCATCGCCCTGGCCCATGACGTGATGATCACCCTCGGGGTCTTCTCGCTGCTCGATAAGGAGATAAGCCTTCCGGTCCTTGCCGCCTTCCTCACCATCGTCGGTTACTCCCTGAACGACACCATAGTGGTCTATGACCGGATCAGGGAGAACATGAGAAAAGGGGGGAACGAGCCCTTCAGCAAGGTCATCAACCGGAGCATCAATGAGACCTTAAGCCGGACCATCCTCACTTCCCTGACCACCCTGATCGTGGTGGTCGTCCTCTTCATCCTCGGGGGAGGAGTCATCCACAACTTCGCCCTGGCCCTCCTCGTGGGGATCATCGTCGGTACCTACTCCTCCATCTATGTGGCAAGCCCGGTGGTCCTTCACTGGGAAAGAAAAGGTGACAGGAGAAAGAAGAAGAGGGCTTAAGGTGCTCCTTCGGGGGGGGAGGGTCCTTGATCCATGCCGCCGTCTGGATGCCTCCCTTGATCTCCTGATGGAGAACGGGATCATAATGGAGCTCTCTCCCAGGATCAGCGTTCGGAGGGGGGTAGTGGTTCTCGATTGTCAGGGGAAGGTGATAGTCCCCGGCTTAATAGACGTGCACGTTCACCTCAGGGACTTCGACGAGTCCCACAAGGAGACGATCGCTACGGGCACAAGGGCCGCTGCCCTCGGGGGGTTCACCACCCTGGTCTGTGAACCGAACACCCTCCCTCCCATGGACAGCAAGGGACAACTGCAAAGGTGGATCGCCAAGGTGCGGCGGGAGGCCCTGGTGAACCTTTACACCCAGGTCTGTATAACCAAGGGGAGGAGAGGGGAGAGGCTGGTGAGGTTCGGTGCCCTTGCCCAAAGTCCCCATGTCGTCGCTGCCACCGATGACGGAAACCCCGTGGTAGATGACCGGGTGATGGAGAGGGCCTTTCGGGCCTCTCGCAGGACAGGGCTCCTTCTGGCACCCCACTGCGAGGACGCCCCAGGACTTCCCCCCCGGGGGGAGAGTCCCTTCTGGAGTGAACCCCTTTACGTGAGGAGGGAGGTGGAGCTGGCGGAGAGGTTCTCTACTCCAGTCCACATCTCCCACCTGTCCACGGCTGAGGCGGCTGAGATCGTCCGCGGGACGAAGGCCCGGGGGGTGAAGGTAAGCTGCGAAGCGACCCCTCATCACCTCTTGCTGGATCGCTCCGCGGAAAAGAAGATCGGCCCCGATGCCAAGGTGAACCCACCCCTCCGCACAAGGGACGATCTCCAGGCCCTGAAAGAGGCCCTGAGGGAAGGGGTGATAGACATCATCGCTTCCGATCACGCCCCTCATTCCCCGCAGGAGAAGGCCAGGGGTTGGGATAAGGCGCCCTTTGGGGTGATAGGTCTGGAGACGACCCTGGGGGTGGTCCTCACCCATCTGGTGGGGGAAGGATGGCTATCGTTGGAGGAGGCGGTAGAGCGAATGAGCTGCCGGCCGGCTGAGGTCTTCGGTCTGCCGGGGGGGGTGATCGAGGAGGGTAGGGAGGCGGACCTTACCGTGATAGACTTGGGGGAAGAGTGGGTTGTGGACCCAGGACAGTTCGCCTCCAAGGGGAGGAACACGCCCTTTAAGGGATGGAGGCTTCGGGGGAGGGCCTGGGGGACGATCGTCCGAGGGGGAGTGGTCATGTGGGCTCGGGTCCTTCAGCCACCTCTTCCTTCACCCTCCTGAAGCTTATCCTGTAACGCCAGAGGTAAAAGAACCCCATGAGGGTGGTCGGGAGGAAATAGGAGGCGTGGAACACCAAGGATATGCCTACCGCCTTCTCCAAGGGAACCCGGTAAAGGAGAAGGGAATAGGTCACGGCAGCATGATAGGTCCCGATGTACCCCGGGGTAAAGGGGATCACCGTCCCCAAGCAGATGGCCACCATCGCCAAGAAGGAGGCGGAAATGGGGGGGGTGACCCTGAAGGCGAGGCAGGTGATGTGGATGGCCAGGGCATAGGTCCCCCAGGTGAGGAAGGAGAAGAGGAAGGCCGCAAAGAGGTAGTCCCATCTCTCTGCGGATAGCAGCCCCTCCCGAAAGGAATGGAGATGCTGCACCCCCCTCTCACTCCACCCCGAGGCAAGCTTGGAGAAAGGGGTGAGGGCCCAGGCGATGACCTTCACGAACTGTTCAAAATAATTCTTTATGAAGAAGAGGACGCTCAGGGTCACGGCGAAGATCGCAAAGCTTACATATCCACCCACCTTCAGGGCCTTCTTGAATCCGGGATAGGTCTGCATGTTCTTGACCGTGACGAAGAGCACCATCAGGAAACCGAGGACGGTGACGGCGTCAAAGAGCTTCTCCACCACGATGGTAGCAAAGGATGAGGTCTTGCTGATCCTTTCCACCTTTCCCATGATGTATCCCCGCAGCACATCTCCCATCCGGGCGGGGAGAAGGTTATTGGCCATAAAGCCGATGAAGGTCGAGCCTATCAGGGTGGAGAAGGGGACCTTCTTTATCGGCCTCAGGAGGAAGTCCCACCTTGCCGCCCTCAAGGCCATATTTCCATAGAGGATCGCCACTACGGGCAGCAGGTAGAGGTATCGTGCCCTCCCCAGGGTCTGCCAGAGGAGGGGGAGCCTTACCTGATGGAAGACGAGGTAAAGCAGAGAGAGGCTTATGGAAGAGCCGACGAGGAATTTCCAGTGGGAATGGACGAACTTAAAGGGATTCATCTTTCGTGTCTGTACCGATTGAGGATCTGCTCAGCCCGTTCCTCATCCAGGGCTATCTGCCGTGAAAGCTCTTCCGCAGAGGAGAAGGTCTTCTCATCCCTCAGGCGATCCACCAGCCCCAATTTCAGCTCCTTGCCATAGAGGTCTCCACGGTAGTCGAGGACATAGACCTCCACCGTCAGGTCCTTTTCGCCGAAGGTGGGCCTCATGCCGATGTTGACGATCCCGTAGTGGGTCTCCTCCCCCCAGGAGACGAGGGCCGCGTAGACTCCTCGAGCGGGGAGGAGTTCCTGCTCTGGCTCGATGTTGG
>CAYRAR010000120.1:0-5094 GCA_964422255.1 uncultured Thermodesulfobacteriota bacterium
TCCGGACATGGGCAGATAGTTCCAGTTGATCGAGATGAACCGGACCCCGGGGTCCACCTCGACGACCCTCTTCAAAAACCGCTGGGCAGCAAGGAGGCCGGCGAAGACCAGATCAGGATCGAGCTCAGCGAGAGGGACATAGTGACGGTCCCCCAGGACCACGATCCCTGAGTATTTATCGAAGGGAAGGCGATTGGGAAGGACGGTGACCTCCCCAACCCGCATCCTTCCTTCCTTCACCAGCCCCTCATCAAACTTGGGGGTCACCTTCTCGAGGGCGCCGGGGCAGAAGGGACAGGACTCCTCTGTTCCCCTCCTGAGCATCTCCTCCATGTCCATCTCGGGAAGCTTCCCCAGGCCCAGCTCAAAGACCCTGACCATGTCTCCGGTCAGGGGGTCCCATCGGGTCTCCCCCAACCATTCCTTCTTCTCGAACCCGCTTTGAGGGTCCAGAAAACAGCAAAGGTAACCCTCTTTCCTCAACTCCACCATCTCAACCCTTAATTACCAATTTATGGGAACAGATGTCAATCTTCCTCCCTGCAAAGGAGGCCCTTGGAGCACATTTTGAGGAGCAAAACTTATGTGAGGCTCTGAAGTTTCTCCTGGAGGGCCTTGGTGAACTGCTCCTCCACCTTCTTCGCCTTGGCCCTCATGATCCGATCGCCGAAGGTGGCCAGCTTCCCCACGATGTTCACCTCGGTCTTGTAAGAGACCTCAACCTCCCCATCAGGGGTTTCCTGGAGGTCCACCCAGCTCTTCTGGACAAAGTGGCCGGCCTTGGCTATATCGTCTCCCTCCCCCTCGAACTCTATGTGATTGGGGGGTTGCTGGTTGGTGAGGACGGTTTTGAACTTGAACTTCACCGATATGGGACCCACCTTCTGCTTGACCACACAGTCGTAGGTCCTCTCATCCACCTTCTCGATCTTCTCCGCCCCTGGGATACAGGATGCGAGGGTGGAGGGTTCAAGCAGAGCATCCCATACCTTCTGGATAGGCGCCTTCAGCTTAAACTTTCCCTCAAGGATCACCTCCTACCTCCTCCTTTCTAATCTACCTTTTCGGCCTCCCGCTCCAGCAACTCGGAGAGGGTCTGATAGCCCTTGCTTCCCATCAGCAGCAGGTCGGCAAAGGAGAGCCCCTTTGAACCGATCCAGTCCTTGTGGGGTTTGTCGCCCGTGCCCAGGATATGTCGGGCCAGCTCCCTGGTGTTCGGCCAGACCTTATTGCATACAGGGCACTTGTAAGCCACCTCTCACCCCTCCTTCTTCCCTTCTTTTTTCTCCTTCAAGGCCCTGAGGACCTTCTCCGCTGTTACCGGCAGCTCCTTGATCCTCACCCCCACGGCGTTGTAGACCGCATTGGCCAGGGCCGCCGCCGTTGGGTTGGTAAGCCCTTCGCCCGCCTCCTTCGCCCCAAAAGGTCCCTCTGGTTCATAGGTGGGAATCTCTATCACCTCGGTCTCCGGCATATCGGTGGCCCTTAGGATCTTGTAATCGACCAAGTTGGGATTGAGGATCTTCCCGTTGTCCATCGGCAGATCTTCGGTAAACCCGTAACCGGCAGCCATCGCAATCGCCCCTTCTAACTGCCCTCTGACTCCCAAGGGATTTATCACCTGCCCGCAGTCATGGGCGGTGACCACGTTCAGGAGGGTGATCTTCCCCGTCTCCGGATCCACCTCCGCCTCCACCGCCTGTACACCGAAGCTGTAAGCGGGAGAGATCATCCCTTTACGGTGAGGAGTGTAATGGCCGCGACCGATGATAGGCTGTCCGTCCCGCCCCCGGATGGCGTCCCTCACCACCTCGTAGTAGGAGAGGCCCCTTTCGGGGCGAGCCACCAGATGGACCCAACGGTCCTTTATGTCCAGGTCGTAGACGATATTGGGACCGAGTTTTGCCGCCGCGAACTCCAGAAGCTGGCGCTTCGCCTCAGCAGCAGCCATCTTCACGGCGTTTCCCGCCATCAGCGTCTCCCTGCTCCCCCAGGCCCCGAGATCCACCGGGGCCACGGCGGTATCGGCCGTATGGAGCCTGATGTCCTCAAGCCTGACCCCCAGCTCCTCGGCACAGATCATGGAGAGGGTGGTGTTCGCCCCCTGGCCCATGTCCTGAGCCCCTACATACAGGTCCACCTTACCGTCGATGTTTATCTTCACCATGGCGGCGGAAAAGGCATAGGGGGTATCGAACCAGTTGAAGATGCCTCCGGACATGAACCCGTAGGCGGCGATGCCGATCCCCCTGTTGGGGGGAAGCTTCCCCCGGGACTTTATCCACTCCTCGATCTTATCGAGGCACTGATAAAGACCGCAACTGCGGATGGTCGCCTGCCCGGGGACCTCGTAATTGGGGGTCATCCCGTTCTTGCGCCTTATCTCTATCGGGTCTATCCCCAGATCCTCGGCGATCATATCTATCTGGACCTCGCTCACGAAGGTCGCCTGGGGCGCCCCGAACCCCCGCATGGCCGACGAGGGCATCGTGTTGGTGTAGACCCGGTAGCCATCATAGCGGTAGCTCGGCCACTTGTAGGGGAAGGACTGGAAGAACCCGGTGAGGTAAAGGGCCGTGGCCCCCATCGAGGTATATGCACCACCGTCGGTGAAGACCCTGCACTCCTTTGCCACAAAAGTACCGTCCTTCTTCACTCCGGTCTTCACGTAATAGTACATAGGGGTCCGGCGCTTGGTAGCGGTGAACTCCTCCTCCCGGGTGAGGACTATCTTCACCGGCCTTCTGAGCTTCATCGAAAGGAGGGCCGCGCAGAACTGGGCCGAATCGAGCTCGAACTTGCTCCCGAACCCTCCTCCCACGTAGCGGGAGATCACCCGCACATCGCTCTCCTTCAGCCCCAGGGTCCAGGCCAGAAGGACCTGAATGTAATAGGGGGACTGGGTGGACGTCCAGACGGTCAGCTTCCCGTCATGACCGAAGCTCGCCACCGCACAGTGGGTCTCCATGCAGACATGGGCCTGCCCTGAGACCTTGAACCAGTCCTCCCGGACGTAGTCGGCCTGCTTGAACCCTTCGTCCACATCTCCCCATTCAATGTGGCGGGTGACGTTGATGTTCCTCTCCACCCCCTCGTGGATCTGAGGTGCCCCCTCCTTTATCGCCTCCATCGGGTCAAAGACCGCAGGCAGGGGCTCGTATTCCACCTCGATGAGGCTCAAAGCCTCCTCGGCGGTATCCTCATCCACCGCCGCGACCGCTGCCACCGGCTCCCCGATATACCGGACCTTCTCCCTGGCGAGAATCTCCTCGTCGCAGAGCTCCTTGTAGCGCCTCCATATCCCCTGCTTTATCCCCAAGGTGTCCTTGCCCGTGACGACCGCCTTCACCCCGATGAGCCTCTCGGCCTTGCTGGTGTCTATGTTCAGGATCTTCGCATGGGGATGGGGACTCCTCAGGATCTTCCCGTAGAGCATGTTGGGCAGGGTGATGTCAAAGGTGTACTGGGCCGCCCCCGTCACCTTTGCCGGACCGTCTATATTGTGCAGAGGTGTATCTATCACCACGTATTTCATCACTTCCCCTCCTCGTATTTGCCCTCGGCCACCGCCGCGATGGCCCTCACGATGCTGTTGTACCCCGTACAGCGGCAGAGGTTCCCGTGAATCCCCTCTCTTATCTCCTCCCTTGTGGGCTTGGGATTCTCATCAAGAAGGGCCTTGGCCGACATGAGCATCCCAGGGGTGCAGAAACCGCACTGGTAGGCTCCTTCATCGAGGAAGGCCCTCTGCAGGGGGTGGAGCTTCTCCCCCTGGGCCAGCCCCTCCACGGTGAGGATCTCGGCCCCGTCCACCTGAAGGGCCAGGACCGAACAGGACTTGACGGATACCCCGTTCACCAGCACCGTGCAGGCCCCGCAGGCACCACTGTTACAGCCCCTCTTCGTCCCCGTGAGCCCGAGATGATCCCTTATCACCTCCACCAGGAGGGTCTTCGGCTTCACGTAAAGCTCATAGGGCTGACCGTTCACTGTGATCCGTAAAGGCAGCTTCTCCATCTCCACCCTCCTCCTATCCCTGGATGGCCCTCTCCCAGGCCCTCCTGACCATCCTCTTGGTCAGGACCCTGATGAGCTCCCTCTTGTACTCCTCCGAGGCGTGGATGTCAGAGATGGGCTCTGCCTCCTCCGCAGCAGCCCTCCCCACCTCCTCGAGGAGCTCATCCTTTAACTTCTCTCCCACCAGCAACTCCTCCGCCTTCCTCGCCCTCATGGGCACGGGAGCAGCACCACCGAGCACAACCCTCGCCCCTTTACAGCTACCGTCATCACCGGCAGTGATCGAGGCCGCAACCGACACTATGGCCATGTCCGAATCGATGATGGTGAACTTCTCGTAGACAGTGGCCGTTCGCGCAGGGGGAATGGGGACCTGAATTTCCAGGAGCATCTCATCCTCTTCGAGGACCGTCTCGTAGTAGTCCACGGAGAACTCTTCAAGGGACACCTTCCTCTCCCCTCCCTCCTTGCCCAGCTTGAGGCCTGCCCCCAAGGCGATCAGGACCGGAGCAGGGTCCCCTGCGGGATCAGCGTGGCAGAGGTTGCCCCCGATGGTGCCCCAGTTGCGGGTCTGGATGGTGGCAAGCTTCCTCTCCATCTGGACCAGGACCTCGTACTTCTCCTTGAGCAGGGGGGACTTCTCTATGGAGCGATGGGTAGTAGTCGCCCCTAAAAATAACCCCTCCTTTTCATCGAAGCGGATGTAATCGAGCTCCCTCACCCCCTTTATGTCTATCACGTGCTCCGGGGCCACCAAGCCCTGTCTCATCAGGATCAGGAGCGATTGCCCCCCGGCGATGATCTTCCCCTCTTCCCCGTACTGGGATAGGAAGTGGAGGGCCTCCTGGACCGTGGTCGCCTTATGATACTGGAAGTCCTTCATCTCTCACTCCTTTCTGCGAATCCTTCGAGGACGAGCCAAGAGGAGCTCTCGATGACCGGCGGAGGACCCAGCTCCTCAACCGAGGGCCCCCTCTTGAGAAGCCCCTTACCGCCCTCCGGCAGGAACTCCCCCAACCTCCCCCGATACCTCCTCGCGTAACAGAGAAAATAATGTCTTCCCCTGTACTCCGCACA
>CAYRAR010000121.1:0-5059 GCA_964422255.1 uncultured Thermodesulfobacteriota bacterium
ATGCGGGGGTTGAGGGAGGAATAGGGGTCCTGAAAGACGATCTGAAGATTCCTCCGCAGCGCCCTCAGTTCCTTTCCCTTCGTTCGGGTGATCTCCTTCCCCGAAAAGAAGATCCTCCCCCCGGTGGGTTCCTCCAGGCGCAGCAGCAGCCTGCCCAGAGTGGACTTTCCACATCCCGACTCCCCCACAAGCCCCAGCGTCTCACCCCTCCTGATGGTCAGATCCACCCCATCGACGGCCTTCACCGTCCCCTTGGTCGTCCGAAAAATGCCCCGTTGCCAGGGGTAATACTTGGCCAGGGCCTCCGTCCTCAGTAGTTCCTTCCCCTCATCCATAGAGCCAGCACCTCACCTCCCTCCCCTCGGGCAGGGGCAGAAGGGGGGGCAGGGTGTCGCGGCAGACCTCCATCGCCTCCCGGCAGCGGGGATGGAAGGGGCAGCCGGGGACCTCCTCTGTGGGCACACTTCCAGGAATAGGATGCAGATGATCACTGGAGGGCCGTGGGACCGACTCGAGGAGTCCCCGGGTGTAGGGATGCAGAGGCTGGTGGAATATCGCCTCCACTCCAGCTCGCTCCACGATCCTTCCCGCATACATCACCGCCACCTCATCGGCAAAGGAGGCGACTATCCCCAGGTTATGGGTTATGAAGATCACCGAAAGCCCCCTCTCCTCCTTCAGCCGCTGAATCAGGTCGAGGATCTGGGCCTGGATAGTCACATCCAGAGCCGTCGTGGGCTCATCGGCTATCAGCACCCGGGGCTCACCTGCCAGGGCGATGGCGATCATGACCCGCTGACGCATCCCTCCGCTCAATTGATGGGGGTAATTCTTCAGGCGCAGCGCAGGGTCAGGAAAGCCGACGGCCGAAAGGAGCTCCAGGGCCCTCTCCCTCGCCTCTCTCCTGCTCATCCGGTGATGGACCGTTATCGCCTCCATCAGCTGGTCCCCGATGGTGAAGACGGGATTCAAGGAGGTCATCGGCTCCTGGAAGACCATACCTATCTCCCCTCCCCTTATCCGACGCATCTCCTCCTCAGGGAGATCGAGGAGATTCCTACCCTGGTACCGGATCTCCCCTCCCACTATCCTCCCCCTCGGCCTGGGGACCAGACGCAGGATGGAGAGGGCGGTGACGCTCTTCCCACATCCCGACTCCCCCACAAGCCCCAAGGTCCTCCCTTCCTCAAGGGAGAGGTCCACCCCGTCCACGGCCTTGACCACCCCCCTGCGGGTGAAGAAATAGGTCCTCAGCTCCCTTACCCTGAGGAGTTCCCGCTCCGCCATGGCAAGACATATTATCACTCGGGACCTTTGCGATCAATCAGTTAAAATGGCGGTTGACAAATAACACCCGCTTCTTTATAAGGCAGACTAAAGAAAAAAGAAAAAGCAAAAGGAGGGAGAGATGGAGAGGATATCGAGGAGGAGATTTTTAAAGCAGATGGGCTTTGCGACCCTCGCCTTTCAGATGGGGGGGAGAGTATGGGCGAGGCCGAAGATCAACATCACCTTCTCCACCATGTTCCCCACAAGCTACTACTGGGTCCCCATCACCCAGAAGTTCATCAAGAAGGTGGAGGAGAGGACCAACGGGGAGGTGAAATTCGCCTTTTACCACTCGAAACAGCTCTTCGGCGGCAAGGAGGAGGTCCCGGCCTTGCAGAGGGGCGAGATAGACATGTGCATCCCCAACGCCAATTACCATTCCGGAACCATCAAGGGATCCGATGTGGGGGCCCTACCCTTCCTGTGGAAAGACGTGCACGATGCCTGGCACTGCCTGAAGGCAGGGCTATGGGACCAGGGGCTCGGTCAGAAGTGGCTTAAGATAAACATCGTGATCCTGGCTCAGTCCCCCGGGGGGTTCTACCACTTCGGTACCAAGAAGAGGGCTGTCTTGAAGCCCGCTGATCTCAAGGGGATGACCATCGCCATTTCAAGCACCGCTCACGCCAAGATGGTGGAGGAGTTAGGGGGATCGCCCTCCTTTATGTCCTCAGGGGAACTCTATACCGCCCTTCAGAGGGGAACCATAGACGGGATCCTGAGACCCTTCCTCACCTATACGGGCCGCAAACTCTATGAGGTCCTCGACCACCTGACCATAACCAATGCGGGGAATTACACCATCCTTATGGCGATAAACAGGAACACCTGGCAGAAGATCCCGAAGGACATCCAGAAGGTCTTCAGGGAATGTGCTTGGGAATGGGCAGAGGACGGGTACAAGGCGACTCTCGAGAGCGATGCCAAGGCCATAGATACCTTGAAAAAGCACGGGATGAAGATCCACACCATAAGCGATGAGGTCTTTCAGGAATTCAAGAAGTCGATAAAGAAGGTCTATGACTGGTGGCTGAGCAAAAACCCTGACGGGAAGAAGTACATAGAGTTCATCGAGGCCCGTCACGGATAAAAGGGGAAAGGGTGAAGAGGTCCCTCAGATGAAGCGCCTCATATCGGCAATAGGCCGGTTGAGCCGTTTCAGTGGTTCGGTGGGAGAGGGGGGCCTTTTCGCCCTCTTTCTCATCGTCTGCTGGGAGGTGATCACCCGCTACTTCTTCAAGGATCCAAGCATATTCTCCGCAGAGGTGAGCGAGTACCTCATGGTACTCCTCACCTTCTCCTCTGCTGGGATCATCATGAGGGAGGGAAGGCATGTGAGGGTGGAGGTCCTGGTTAGCCGGCTGGGGAAGAGGAGGCGGGCGATGGCGGAGGTGGCGATCCAGGCAGGTGTGCTCCTCGTCTGTGCCATCCTGATCAAGGAAGGGGCGAAATCCACCTACATAGCCTTTGTGAGCAACTATCATTCCACGAGCCTCCTGCGCTTTCCCCTATGGATCCCCTATGCCTTCGTCCCCGCCGGGGCCCTTGTCCTGGGCATGCAGTCCCTTGCCATAATCCTCGACTCGATCAGGGAGATCAGGAAATAGATGGGGACCGAACTTGTCGCCATCATGATCATCGCTGTCCTGCTCCTCTTGCTCTTTGCCGGGGTCCCGGTCTTCGCCTCCCTCTGTTTGGCCAGCGTCCTGGGTCTCTATCTGTTAAGGGGCCCCGAAGGGTTGAGCTCCGTGCCCAATATCTTTTACGGAAAGTTGAGCCACTTCGTGCTCGTGGCCGTGCCCCTCTTCATCCTGATGGGGGAGATCCTATTTTATACCGGGATCGGCGAGGATCTCTATAACTTCGGGAGCAAGTGGCTCCACCGGGTCCCCGGCGGTCTGGCCATGGGCACGGTGGTGGCGAGCACCATCTTTGGGGCCATGTGCGGGGTAAGCGTGGCCGGGGCGGCCACCATAGGGTCCTTCGCCATCCCCGAGATGCTGAAGAGGGGTTACGACAAGAGACTCGCATCAGGCTGTGTGGCCGCCTCAGGGGCCCTCGCCCTTCTCATCCCCCCAAGCATCGGATTCATCCTCTACGGGATCATAGCCGATGAGTCCATCGGTAAGCTCTTCACCGGTGGGATAATCCCCGGATTAATCCTCGCCTCGATGATGATGGCCTATATCGGCCTGCTGGTAAAGAGCAGGCCGCACCTTGCCCCCAGGATAGAGAGGAAGATCCCCTTCAGGGAGAAGATGGAGGCCCTCTTTCGGGCCTGGACCGCCATCTTCTTGATATTCCTCGTCCTGGGCACGATCTACTTGGGGATAGCCACCCCTACGGAGTCAGCGGCTATCGGCTCCGCAGGGGCCTTCTTCATCGCCTTGTTCGTGAAGAGACGGCTCAACCTCAGGACCTTCCTTCAGATCCTCCGCTCCACCATGTATACCACCGGGATGATCCTCCTGATCTTCGCCTCGGCTATGCTCTTCGGCTTTGTCCTCACCCTGCTTCAGGTCCCCCAGAGGCTTGCCGCCTTCGTGGGAGAGCTTCAGGTCCCGGGGTGGATCATCATGAGCGCTATTATGGCCCTGCTGATCCTCATGGGGATGTTCCTCGACGGGGCCTCGGTCATCCTCATCGGCACCCCGATCCTCCTTCCCATCGTGAAGGCCCTCGGATTCAATGGGCTGTGGTTTGGGGTGGTGATGATGGTGACCATCGAGATGGCGGTGATAACCCCCCCTGTCGGCCTCAACCTTTACGTGATAAAGGGAATAGCCCCTAAGGAGGTCTCCTTAGAGGACATAATCAAAGGGGCTCTGCCTTTCGTGTTCGTGGAGATACTGTCGCTTGTAATCTTTATCGTCTTTCCCGGGCTGGTCCTCTGGCTTCCTGGGAAGATGTAAAGGATGGTGCCGAAGGCGGGATTCGAACCCGCACGGGCTACTGCCCACTAGATCCTGAATCTAGCGCGTCTCCCAATTCCGCCACTTCGGCAAAGGACGTTGTCAAAAACCCGTTAATAACTTATACTTATCTGCTCCTTTTGTCAAGCAGGGAAAGATGAAGGTCTATCGCGATTACGCCTTTTCCCAAGAGGACTTCCGAAGGCCGGTCCTCACCATCGGAAGCTACGATGGTCTGCATCGGGGCCACCAGGAGATAATAAGGAGGGTCATCGAGAGGGCGAGGGAAAGGGAGGGGGAGGCCTTGATGCTCACCTTCGAGCCCCACCCGGCAAAGGTCCTGCGCCCCGAGCGGCCCCTGCCTCTCATTACCCCCTACAGGAAGAAGGTGGCCCTGCTGGAGGAGATGGGGATGGATGGGGTCATCGTCCTCCCCTTCGATGAGGGGCTCTCCAGGATGTCGGCCGAGGAGTTCATCAGGGAGATCATCCATGGAAAGATCGGCCCGGAGCTGATCATCGTGGGATACAACTTCACCTTTGGACACAACAGGGAGGGGACGCCGTCGACCCTTAAAGAATGGGGGAGGAGACTGGGGTTTGAGGTGGAAGTCGTACCCCCCCTCAAGGAGGGGACGGAGGTGGTGAGCAGCACCAGGATCAGGGAGCTGATCGCCGAAGGGAGGGTAAAGGAGGCCAACTCCCTCCTGGGAAGGGAGTTCCTGATTATCGGCCCGGTGGTAAGGGGCAAGGGAAGAGGGAGGGGGATGGGTTTCCCGACGGCCAACATCGAGCCAGAGCAGGAACTACTCCCCGCCC
>CAYRAR010000122.1:0-4999 GCA_964422255.1 uncultured Thermodesulfobacteriota bacterium
TCCCACGTTGTGAGGATCCTTCAGACCTCATACTCCCCAAGGGTGAACTCTTGGGAGGTTTTCTGATAATCTTCGTTTGCTCCCATGGTTCAGCCTGCCATCGGGTGTCCTCAACCCCTTGCGCTATCCCTCCCTTGTTGGTATCCTTTCCCCTACTTTGTGGCAGGGTGGCGGTGATCAAGGAGTTTCAAAGGGTTGGAAGGGAACTGGCCAGGATGAACCTCATCTCCTCCCACAGTGGAAATTTGAGCGTGCGGATGGGAGACCGCATCCTCATCACCCGCCGGGGCTGTATACTGGCAGACCTCCAGGAAGAGGACCTGGTGGAGACGGCCTTGGGGGAAGTGGACAGCGGGGTGATCCTCGCCTCCTCGGAGCTGGTCGTCCACAGGGCGATATATCAAGAGACCTCTGCCCTGGCCATCGTGCACTGCCATCCTCCCTTCGCCACGGCACTCTCCCTTTCACGCGATGAGATCGTTCCCCTGGATTCAGAGGGGTCCTACCTTTTGCACAAGGTCCCCGTGATCGCCACTGAGAAGACAATAGGCTCTCAAGAGGTGGCGAAGGTCCTACCCAAGTACCTGAAGGAGTACAAGATCGTCATGCTCAGAGGCCATGGATCCTTTGCCATAGGGCAGATGCTGGAGGAAGCCCTCATGTGGAGCACCACCTTGGAGGCCTCAGCCCGGATAATCGCCATAGCGGAGGGGTTGGGCGAAAAGATAAAGGAATACAGGAAAAAATCGGAGGAATATTCCCGATGGTAAGGAGGTGGCGATGAAGTTCTTCCTCGATACCGCCAACTTGGATGAGATCAAGAAGGGTCTGGAGATGGGGCTGGTGGATGGGGTTACTACCAATCCCACCCTGATCTCCAAGGAGAAGATGGGGTTCTGGGAGCTGGTGAAGGAGATCTGCCGCATAGTGGATGGGCCGGTGAGTCTGGAGGCGACGAGCCTCGATGCCGATGGGATGGTGCGGGAGGCGCGGGAGCTCGCCAAGATCGGCGATAACGTGGTGGTGAAGATCCCCATGACTACAGAGGGGCTCAAGGCGGTAAAGCGCTTAAGCGCCGAAGGGATAAAGACAAACGTGACCCTTGTCTTCTCCCCCATTCAGGCCCTGCTTGCCGCAAAGGTAGGGGCCAACTACGTGAGCCCCTTTGTGGGAAGACTGGACGATATCTCCACCCCGGGGATGGACCTGGTGGAGCAGATAATGACCATCTACGCCAACTACGACATATTCACCGAGGTGATCGTGGCAAGTGTACGCCATCCCATCCATGTGCTGGAAGCGGCCTTAGTGGGGGCTGACATCGCCACCATCCCCTTTCGGGTGCTTGAGCAGCTACCAAAACACCCCTTAACCGATATAGGGATAGAGCGCTTCCTCAAGGACTGGGAGAAGGTACCGAAGGGGAAATAAAAAAAGGGGCCTTACGCCCCCTACCCTACTCCACCTCTATCTTTATCTGTTTCGGCTTCGTCTCCTCCCGTTTGGGAAGGACGATCCTCAGCACGCCGTCCTTATAGGTCGCCTTGATCTTGTTCTGATCCACGGTGTTGGGCAGGCTGAAGGAGCGGCTGAACTTCCCATAGTAACGCTCCATCCGGTAGTAATCCTCCTTAGTGGTCCCCTCCTCCAGCTTCCTCTCACCCTGGATGGTCAGGGTATTGTCCTCCACCTTCAGCTCGATCTCCTTCTGATCGACCTCTGGGATCTCCACCTTCAGGACGATCTCGTCCTCCTTCTCAAAGACATCCACAGGGGGCGTCCACACACTTGTCGCCTCCTCCTGGGTGCGAGGGAAGGCCTCCCGGAAGAGCTTGTTCAGCCTCTCCTGGAGGTTTACCAACTCCTTAAAGGGTTCCCATCTCATCGCCACCATCATGACACCTCCTCTCCTTCAAAATTCACTCTTAACTTAATCACCCCCTATGGGATTTCAAGGAATAGATCAAATCATTTCTTCTTCAGGAAGGTGAAAGGATATCCTATGGGCGGCAGTCAGGGCAGACGTCAAAGAAGTCCTCAGGCAACCCGGCCTTCTTCCGGATGTATTCCAGTTGCGCTACAGGAGCAAAGTATCTCCCGCAGACCTTACACTTCTGCATCTCGAACTCCCTTCCCCAGATGATGCGGACGTTCCCCTTGTCCTCGAAGGTTATACAGCCTGTGGGGCACACGTAAGCGCAGGTCCCGCAGCCGATACAAAGCTCAGGGGATTCGTGGAAGGGAGTTGCTACCTCCCTCTTTGATCCCCGGTAGGCAAACCCTATGGCGCTTACACCCACCACCTCTCGGCAGGCCCTCACGCAGAGCCCACAGAGGATGCAGTTGTCGTCCTCCTCAGGGGGCCTTTCAGGAAACCTCGTCCTCTCCACCCCTACCTTTGCGGCCATCTGGCGGACGATCTCGGAGCGGGGACAACGGGCAAGCAGAAGTTCCATCGCCATCCTTCGGACCCGATTGACCCTCTCAGTCGAGGTCCTCACCTCAAGCCCGTCCTTTGCCTCATAGATACAGGAGGCCACAAGACGATCCCTACCCCCTTCGTTGATCTCCACCATGCAGAGCCGGCAGGCCCCATAGGGTGAGATCCCTTCGTGGTAGCAGAGGGCCGGAATATCTATCCCGTTTTTGCGGGCGGCCTCCAGTATGGTACTCCCCTTTGGAGCCGTGACCTTCTTTCCGTCGATGGTAAGCTCGACCGTCTCCATCCTCACTTCACCTTCACCGCGTCAAATCGGCAGACTTCTTTACATGAACCACATTTTATGCATTTCTCTGGGTCTATCTTATGGGGTTCCTTCTTCTCCCCCGTGATCGCCTCTGCAGGGCAGACCCTGAGGCAGCGGCCGCAGCCCGTGCAGGCCTCCTCATCGATGTAATAGGTTATCAGCTCGCGACAGACCCCTGCAGGGCACCTCTTCTCTTTGATGTGGGCCTCATACTCGTCCCGAAAGTACTTGAGGGTGGTGAGGACCGGGTTGGGAGCCGTCCCCCCGAGGGCACAGAGGGAGCCGTCCCTCATCGCCTCGCAGATCTCTTCCAACAATGGAATGTCCTCTTCCTTCCCCTCGCCCCGGGTTATCCGCTCCAGGATCTTCCGCATCTGCATCAGCCCTTCCCGGCAGGGTACGCACTTGCCGCAGGACTCGTCCTCCAGGAAGGTGACGAAGTACCTGGCCACATCGACCATACAGGTCTCCTCGTCCATGACGATCATGCCCCCCGAGCCCATCATCGAGCCCGCCTTCGTGAGCTCGTCGAAGTCGACAGGCAGATCGAGGAGCTCCTCTGGTATGCACCCCCCTGAAGGCCCGCCGGTCTGTACCGCTTTAAATTTCTTCCCCCCAGGGATCCCTCCGCCGATCTCATACACTATCTCCCTAAGGGTTATCCCCATCGGGACCTCGATAAGACCGGTGTTGTTGATCTTACCGACTAAGGAGAAGATCTTGGTGCCTTTACTCCCCTCGGTCCCTATCTGACTGTACCAGTCTGCCCCCTCCCTTATGATCAGGGGCACGTTGGCCCAGGTCTCGACGTTGTTAAGGTTGGAAGGTTTTCCCCAAATTCCGCTCTCCACCGTATGAATGTACTTGGCCCGAGGCTCCCCAGGCTTTCCCTCGATAGAGGCCATAAGGGCCGTGGACTCCCCGCAGACGAAGGCCCCTCCTCCCCGGACCACCTTCACCCGGAAGGAAAAGCCCGAACCGAGGATGTCATCACCCAAAAGCCCATAGTCCTCGGCCTGGGCAATGGCAGTAGTTACGTTCTGCACCGCCAAGGGGTATTCATTTCTCACATAAACGAAGCCCTCGTGGGCCCCGATGGCATAGGCCCCGATGATCATCCCTTCGAGGACGCTGTGAGGGTTCCCCTCAAGGAGACTCCTGTCCATATATGCCCCGGGGTCCCCCTCGTCGGCGTTACAGATCACGTACTTGGGCTCGCCATGGGCATTTCGGCAGCTCTCCCACTTCCTCCCGGTGGGAAAACCACCGCCGCCCCTCCCTCGCAGCCCTGAACGCTTGACCTCCTCGATGATCTCCTCAGGGGTCATCTCAAAGAGGGCCTTGACCAGGGCCTTATATCCCCCAAGGGCTATGTAATCCTCGATCCTGGTGGGGTCAATGTAGCGGTTGTTGCCGAAGATGAGTCGTTTCTGCTTCTTGTAGAAGGGGATGTCCTTTTCATAGGGTATGGGTTCTCCGGTCTTGGGGTCCTTGTAGAGGAGGCGTTCTATGAGCTTTCCGCCATTGAGGGTCTCTGCCACGATCTCTGCCACGTCTTTGGGGGTGACCCGCTGATAAAAGACCCCTTGGGGTTCCACTATCACAATGGGACCTCGCTCGCAGAAGCCGTGACAGCAGGTGTTCATCAACCGGACATCTGCCCTTTCCCCTATCTCCCTCCTGAAGGCCTCCCAGACCTCGAGGGCCCCTGCCCCACGACAACCCGTGCCGGCACAGAGGACGATCCCCTTCTTCCCTTCCCTCTCCTTTCTCTCAGCTTGAGCCCGTTCGCGAAGCCTTTCGAGATCTTCAGGACTCCTCAGACGCATTCCCTTCCTTCCCTCTCAGGAGCTTGAGGACCTTTGTCCCCATCATCTTCCCGTGATATACCCCGTCTATGACCACCAAGGGGGCCAGGGCGCAGGAGCCGAGGCAGTTGACCGTCTCCAGGGTATACTCCATATCAGGGGTCGTCTCCCCAGGCCTTATCCCCAGTTCGCGCTTGAGAGCATCGAGGATCAAAGGGGCCCCCTTCACGTGGCAGGCCGTCCCCGTGCAGACGGTGATGACGTGGCGACCCCGTGGGATGAGGCTGAAGGCCTTATAAAAGGTGGCCACATGATAGGTCTGGCTGTAGGGAACCCCTAAACGCTCGCTCACAAGCTTCAGGGCTTCCTGGGGGAGATAATTAAACTCCTTCTGGAGGTCCTGAAGCACCGCGATAAGGGAGTGCTCTGCCTGATCGTAGCGGG
>CAYRAR010000123.1:0-4959 GCA_964422255.1 uncultured Thermodesulfobacteriota bacterium
GGCAGTCGGCTCCTTCTTGATGGCAAGATCGATAAATGCAAAGGCTTCCTCTATCTTATGGGCTGCGAGATAGAATGTGGCGATCCGATCACAGGCCGAGGGATCAGGGTCTGATCCATAGATCTCCTCATAGTACCGAGCGGCCTTAAGAGGTATATTTAACCCCAAATAGAGTTGGGCAAGTTCCTTTTTCTCCTCCCTACCACCCCTCAGCCTTGAAGCTATCTCTAAGGACGCTACTGCCTCGATATAGCGCCTCTGCTTCAGATAGATCTGCGCAAGCCACTTCCAATAATCGACCTTTTCGGGATTCCGGGAAAGCAGCCTCCTCAAGACCTTTTCCGCTCCTCGGAGACCCCCCACATCCAGATAGGCTTGAAGAAGGGCGCAAAGCCACTCCTCAGGCACCTCCCTTTCTCGAACCAAGGCCTCAAGATGAGGAATCGCCTCCCGAGGTCGCTTCCCCTTGAGGTAGGCCACGGCTGCATAGAATCGGAGTTCCTTTCTTTCTGAAAGCTCATAGGCCCTAAGGAAGGCATCGGCCGCCTCGGCGTATCTTCGCAACTCATAGAAGGCCTGAGCCAAGTTCTGCCAACTCGCTTCATCTCGAGGGCTCAATTGAGTAGCCCTTTGCCAGCGCTCCAGCGCCTCTTCCTTCTTGCCGAGCCTCCAGTAAAGGTTCCCCTCCAGGAAGAAGAAAAGATGATGGGAAACCTCTGGGTGCTCCCTCTTGAAATTATCGAGGAGTTCAAGCCCCTTCCTCGCCTCCCCCTTTTTCAAACATTCCTGAGCCCGATGGAGGACCTTAACGGCCTCTGGAGAAAGGGCTGAGGGCTCAGCGGCAAGGGACCAGCTGACAATAATAAAGAGAACCGTGAAAAGAATTACGAGATTCCTCATCCTCCCCGAAGTTCAAACCGTATGGTCACGGCCATCCAAGTATTGACCGGTTTCCCCTCTCGCCTTCCGGGGATGAAACGCCAGCGACTGACGGCCTCCCTCACCGCTTCCTCGAAGTAACCCTTGGGGTGAGCCTTCAATACCTTTATCTTCCTTACCGTCCCTTCGGCATCCACGAGGAAGCGAACCCTCACAAACCCCTCGATGTTGGCCCTTTTTGCCCTCAAAGGGTAAATAGGCTTCACCTGATAAATCATTACAGGGGCCTCATCCACCTCTCCTATTGCGAACTCAACCTTTTGTGGTGCAGGCGGTAAAGTGGGAAGGGGTGGGAGAGCTACACCCTTAACTATTTTCGGGTTTATCTCAATGGAAAACCTGGGGAGGGGAAGATTGAGGCGGGGTTCCCCCTTTTTTACGGCCCCTTTTAAGGTAAGTTCAGGAATTCTTTTTATCTCTTGGGCAAAAGGGGGCCTTTTGGGTTTCGGCTTGGGGGGGGGGGTAGGGGGGGGTGGGGGCTTCAAGCGAATCCAGATCGCGTGATCAAGGACGGACTCCACTTTGAGAGGCCTTACCTCCCTGAAGGTAGCGGGAAGTAGTAGAAAGATCAAAAGGTTCACCGCTGCAGAGAGAAGGAAGGGTTTTAGCCAACCTCTTGCGACCATCATCCCTCTTGCGGTCTTGCGGCCGCAATGCTCACTTCCTTTATCCCGGCCAGTCTACATTGATCCAGGACCTGGATCACCAAACCCGTTTGACTTCTTTTGTCCGCCAAAATTACCACCGAGGCCTCTGGGTTTTCCGCGCGGAAACGTTCCATCAAAGCCCTCACGCTTCTTATATCGACCTCACGATTCTCGATGAAGATCTGGCCTTCGTGGGTGACCGCTACTATTATGTTTCCCTTCTTCGGTTGGGCTGTGGCAGCCACAGGTCGCTCTACATCCACCCCCGCCTCCTTGACGAAGGAAGTGGTAACGAGGAAGAAAATGAGGAGAATAAAAACCATGTCTATCAGCGGGGCCATGTTTATCTCGACCCCTTCCCCCCTCTTTAGAAAAGAGGCCCTTCTCCTGGCCATATCAATCTCCTCTTCCGGGAAGGTTGGCGACGAACCTTGTCGAAAATTCTTCGAGGTCCGCATAATACTTACTTGCCCTTCGTGAAAGCACTCCGGCTGCAAAAAGCCCGGGGATGGAAACGAGAAGGCCGCTCTGCGTGGTTATCAGTGCCTCGGAGATCCCCACAGCCAGTGCCTTGGGACTTCCCGTCCCATAAAGGGAGATGGCCTGAAAAGTGGTTATCATCCCTGTGACCGTCCCGAGGAGCCCAAGAAGGGGCGCTATAGCAGCCAGGGTCTTTATCGTCCGAAGGCCGCCCTCAAGCTCTTCCTTTTCCTTCCTAAGGGCGATCCTCATGGCTTCCTCTTCTTTCGTAACCCTTTCCCGGATGCGAGAGAATAGAATGAGGAACCTACTCCGCAACCCCTCCTTCTCCACCCTTTGCCCTGGAAGGTAGGCGAGAGCTTCCTCCAGGGTCAAGTCCCGAGGCCTCAGACTCCAGAGCTGGAAGGCCTTATGGGCTATCAGGGCCCACATCCAAAGGGAGACCCCTACGATAGGGAACATGATCGGTCCCCCTTCCCTCAGGTAGTCGATGAGGTCAACGAGAGGTCCCATCTCCCTCCTTCAAAAAAGGAAGAAGTAAGGCGGCCTTCTCCTCCATCTCGGTGGTCACCTTCTCCGCCTTCGACTCGAAATAGGTGTAGAGGAACATGATCGGTATAGCAACTGCAAGCCCCACCTGGGTGGTCACAAGGGCCTCGGATATCCCCCCTGACATCATCCGCGGGTCGCCCGTCCCGTAGACGGTTATCGCCCGGAAGGTGTTTATGATGCCGGTAACCGTCCCCAAAAGACCCAGTAGCGGAGCTATTGCTGCGAGGATCTTCAGGGCCGGAAGAAAGTGGGTAAGGCGCATCCCCTCCTTCAGGATCGCCTCATCAAAGGTGGCCTCCACCACCTCCTGAGGCTTTCCCCTCTCACTAAGCCCGGCAAGGAGCACATTGGCCACAGGGTTGCCCTCCGCCTCTCTCAGAAGTCCTTCACACCGCTGCCACTGACCCCCCTCTGCCAAGGTGATCAACTTTTTCGCTACCTCATCGTCCAGCGGCCGTGCCTTCCTGAAAAAGAGGAACCTCTCAGCCACAAGGACTGCAGCCACAACTCCGATCAAAAGGATCGGTATCACAATAGGCCCCCCGGAGCGAAGGTGTTCGTAGAGGTTGGGCCTTCGAATCACATACCTGAGGGCAGCGCCACCGGAGGGGTCGAGATAGAGGCAATCGGTCTTTCCCTCCATATACTTTTTTACATTTCTCTTTACAGCCCAGGGTAGATGCCCTGAGAGAGCCAAAAGCCCTCGGTTTTCCCTGCCATACGTCAGAAATCCTATCTCCCCTCCTCGTCTCCAATAGGCAGTGAACTTCCCGGCTCTAAGCAGTGTCCCCTCGACCCATTCCCCTTGTGGGGAGATAAACCTCCCCTCTCTTTTCACCACTTCTCGTGAAAGCCTCATCTCTTCAAAGCACATATCCACAAGCCCCTTGATCTCCTCAAAGGCTGGAAAGCGCCGCTCATTTAAAAGGAGTTCAAGTTTCTCAAAACGACCCTCAACTTCAGCGCTTGTAAGGGAATGAGCGAATATCTCCTCCAGATCCTTGGCCGCTGCCCTCACCACACCGGCCAACTCCCTCACCTCTTGGCGGTTTTGGGCCTGTTCGAGCTGCAAGCGTTCCTCTTTCTTCTGAAGCTCAAGGAATTGCCCCTTCAGCCTCTCAATTTCAGCTTTCAGGCCTGCTATCTCCTTCTTGAGCACAGAAAGCCTTGACGTTAACTCCCTCCTTTCCCGCTCTATTCTTAGCCTCGTCTCCCTCTCCGTCCTTTGGGCTTGGAGCCTCTCACGCTCAATTCCCCTTTCCACCTGCTGGAGGTCTTGGGCGAAGGAAACCACTGGAAAGAGAAGAAGCAGAACGAATATCGGTATTATCCTCTTCACTTTTTAAGCCCTCCAATGGGTAACTTCAGCAGGTCTGCGGCCCGCCTCCTTACCGCCATCTCCATGGCCCGCTCCACCTCCCGGGAAAAATGGCTTGGGAGCTTTTCCCACTGGTCAGTTTCGGGGTTGAACCGGCCTATCTCCTTCCCATCAAGGGTCCGATAGAAGAGAGCGAGGCGTCCAAGGCGGAACACCTGGACGGTGCGCGGCCCGTCGGCGAGGGCGATCTGCTCCTCCGTAACCTCTACCTGCCCTCCATAATCTACCTCTATTCTCAGGGCCTCCAGCACCCTCCGCAATTTCTCCGCTATCCCTGCGTCGTAGCTGTCCAGGACGCTCTGTAAAGCGAACAACCTCTTCTGTCTCTCCTTCATTAAGAAGGGAAGATCTCCTTTTATGAACTCCCTTAATCGCTTTAAGGTCTCATCAAGATAGGGTTCCAACTCCTCATTTATCTTCTTCAACTCCATTGTGCGCCTCTTGAGTTCCGCTATCCGCTCTTTGAGATCCGCCACGTACTTCTCCATCTTCTCTTTTTTCCACAATAGAAGCCTCTTTTGGGCCTCAAGCCTTTCTATCTCTCTGAGGAATTTCTCTCGCTCTGCTGCCCACCTATCCTCGAGTTCTTGAACCTTCTTCCACGTCCTCACTGCCTCTTCAGCTTTGCGCTGTAGCTCCCCCGGCTCCAGCGCCTGGCTTTGGGGCAGAAAGAGGAACAATAAAAGGAAACAAATTGTAACGAAACGATATAACATCTCCTTTCTCCTATAAGGTTCTTACTACCTCTCGAAAAAAATACCCTCATGTCCTTACGGACCTGAGGGTTGCACCCAGTTTCCTTCACCCTCGGCCCTCCCTATCCTCGAGGGAGAGACCTATTTATTTTGGGGCAGGTCTTCCGGCTCCCGGATCTCTCTACTCCCCACGCCTTCCCAGAGACCTTAGGGCCTCCAGTGGCACCTTGTGGGTTTCGTCCCCGGTCACGGCGGCGGGACCGCGGGG